>NZ_CP041036.1:3408927-3718829 GCF_006385555.1 Shewanella polaris
TTGCCTTGTTCTGATGCCGAAAAATATTTAATTATTCGGCCTCTAACTGGCCAGTGCCATTGGTGAACTTGCTGCGGCAAGTTTTCGATAGGACTACTCGAACCTTGGTTAATATTTTGTTGGGTAGTTGTTACAGAATACGCAGGCTTTACTTTGTGATCAAGATCTTTTTTCGTTTCGGCTGGAACCACTGCAACTACGGGCTTTGAGAGAATTATAGGCTTGATTGTTTTAGATTCCGGACGGTTTCCACTCGAAATATAGGGTTGAGAGACCGCGCTAGTTTGTACCGAATTAACATTAGCCTTAGGTTTACGAACTGCGGTCGACGAATGCTTTTTTGGGGCAGTTAACGTCAGTGTCTGCCCTGGATAGATAGTGTAAGGAGCCGCTAAATGATTCAAATGAGCTAGTTCTACAAAATTACGGCTGGCGCCCCATGCTATTGAATAAAGAGTGTCACCTTTCTTTACTTTGTATTTATTGGTTTTTAATGACCCTTTATGATAACGAGGGTTATAATTTTTCGACGATAAACTGTCAACCGGCGCTGGATGATCCGCTTGAAAGCTGCATCCCGAAAGCAAAATAGCTAAAACACAAACGTTCGGCCAACCGGTATTCATCAAACAAAGTCCTTAAGGGGAGAAATACATGATTGTTATGCTAAAACGAACTTATTTCCAACGAGCTTATTTCAAAAGAAATTATGATTAATTTATTAAGGCTCATCTTATCGTGATAACTATGCTAAACCGCCATTAATAAGAGGTACAAACTTTACCGCCTCAACAATCTCTGATTGGAATGATTGTCCAATACGGGTTATTTTGAGCAGTTGTTGAGTATCTTCACCCACAGGAATAATTAATACCCCATGGTCAGATAACTGTTCAAGCAATGCTTGAGGTACCGTAGCCGCTGCGGCCGTCACCATAATGCCATCAAACGGTCCACGATTTGGCCACCCTTGCCAACCATCACCATATTTGAATGCTACATTATGTAAATCTAGGCGTTTGAGCCTTTGCCTAGCTTGTATTTGTAATGCTTTGATACGTTCAATAGTACATAACTCTGGAATTAACGATGCCAAAATGGCAGCTTGATAACCAGAACCAGTACCAATTTCTAGCACCTTCTGAGGATTGTGCTGCATCAGCAATTCCGTCATTCTGGCCACTATATAAGGTTGTGAAATAGTCTGACCTTGGCCTATCGGTAATGCCGTATTTTCATAGGCTTTATGCGCCAATGCACCATCGAGGAACAATTCTCGTGGTATTGTTGCAACCGCATGTAAAACCGCAGGATGTATGATCCCTGCATCAGACAATTTTTTCGCTAAATTATTTGCTGATGTTGAAGCTACCCGTGTCATATTTTTATTATCCAATCGGCTAATCCGTCAAGTTGATTGTATGCCGTTAAATCAACAGTTAGCGGTGTTATTGACACATAACCGGCTGCTACAGCACCAAAATCAGTCCCTTCACCCGCATCTTGCTCAGTGCCAACAGGCCCAAGCCAGTATATATCTTTACCCGCTGGATCTTGGGTTTTTATCATACCTTCGGCTTTATGCCGGCCGCCTAAACGTGTCACTTTAATGCCTTTAATTTGCGATAAAGGCAAGTCTGGAACATTAACATTTAAAATTTGGTCACGACTAATAGGGTGAGCCAACAATCCTTTTACAATTTTGGCAGCAAAGATGGCTGCGGTATCATAATGAATTAATGACTTTCCAGCCAGTGATACTGCAATAGCAGGCAAACCTAAAAAACGTCCTTCCATTGCAGCAGCGACAGTACCTGAGTACAGGGTATCATCGCCCATATTAGCCCCTGCATTAATACCAGAAACCACAATATCAGGCTCAGTTTTACACAGTTCCCGAATCGCGAGATGGACACAATCGGTAGGTGTCCCGCTTACAGAAATATAACCATTATCTAAGTTATTAATTCTTAATGGATTAGTCAAGGTTAATGAGTTACTTGCTCCAGAGCAATTACGATCTGGGGCAACGGTTAGTATCTGCGCAAACTCACTGAGTACGTTACTTAACGTAATAATTCCTGGAGCGTTCACGCCATCATCATTACTGACTAAAATATTCATCATCGATTAAGACTCTTGTTTTGTTTGTGCTTGTTGATCTGCAACCATGACTTTTCGTTGTAACTCTTGAACATCTTGATAATCAGCCAGTTCGCGAAGTACTGACGTTGCATAACTTCCCGCAGGCAAAACAAATTCAAGCGTGAGCGTATCAGCGTCAAACTGCCACTTAATGCCTTGAGGCTCAAGTAATAATGGGCGTCGCTCTTGTGACAAGCCCGCCTCTTCAAGTCCCTGTAAGTCAATTGACAAATCAACTAATGGCGTCATTTCTACAGTTAATGCTTCATCTTGAGCTAAGGGTGTTCCCCTGCCCCACAATGGCGCTGATAGTTGGATATCTTTTTCTGCTAAACGCGCATTGAGAACATCATCCCATGCTTGAACAGTAAAATAGCTTTTACTGCCGGCTAACATGACACAATCACCCGCTAATGTTTGGGCTTGATGAGTCACTAAGCGATAGGAAACCACTTGATTAAATATGTTAGAACGCACAGCTGATAAATACATACTGCGTTTATTGCGATCTTTTACATTACGACCGCCGCTAAGCATTTGTCGCCCTAACAGCAAGTTTTTACCGTCATGACCAAAACGTTGCTCACCAAAGTAATTAGGAACACCCATTTTGGCAATTTGTTGTAAACGCGCTTCAATATCAGCGACTTCGGTAATATTACGTAATGTCAGCACAAACCGATTGCCAAGCAAAGCGCCTATACGCAATTTTTTACTGTGGCGACCGCTCGACAAAATCGTTAATTTATCATCATTAAGCTGCGTCCACTCTGGTGTTTCTTTACCAGGAATACGCACCCCAAACCATTGTTCAGTGATGGCGTTTTTGTCTTTCTGGCCAGCAAAGGTCACTTCTTTTGGATGAACTTTAGCAAACTTAGCCAATATTTCAGCAACATAAACGGTATTCATGCCATTTTTGCGCACGTGCAGCATATGATGTTCGCCTTCGCCCGTCGGCGTAAAAGGCAAAATTTCTTTAACAATAAAATCACTGTTATGAGTGCGCAAATCGGCTTGGCTTATTGGTTTACCAAATAGGTAATGTAATTCTTTCATGCGACAGAATTCTCTATAATTTGTAGGTTATTGGCTTTTCATTAATACAACAGCTTCAACAGCGATGCCTTCTTTGCGCCCTGTAAAACCCAGCTTCTCGGTAGTGGTCGCTTTAACATTAATCTTGTCTATGTCGGTCTGTAAATCAACACTTAAGCATTGACGCATAGCCTCAATATGTGGCGCCATTTTAGGTGCCTGAGCAATAATGGTGACATCTAAGTTACCTAATACAAACTGCTTTTGCAGTGCAAGTTGATAACAGTGCTTTAATAATACCCGACTATCTGCACCGGCAAAATTAGCATCAGTATCAGGGAAGTGTTTGCCTATATCACCTAACGCCATCGCCCCTAATATCGCATCACTAATGGCATGCAGTACCACATCACCGTCAGAATGGGCAATCAGTCCACTTTCATAAGGGACAGTAACACCACCTAAAACCAGTGGGCTATCACCGCCAAATTTATGTACATCAAAACCATGACCGATACGAATATTCATTTAAAAACCTTATCTTAACTTGCTTTGTGCTGATATTAACAAGTGTGGCTATTTCAGTTAACTATTGTTGTGACATAAACAGAGCTGCTAATTGTAAATCATCAGGGTGAGTCACTTTGATATTATCCATTCGGCCATTAACCAATCCCGGCATAACCCCGGCCCACTCCATTGCACTGGCTTCATCGGTAATAGGTACCTGCGCGGCTAATGCCGCCGATAAGTGGTGACGTAAAACTGAAACAGGGAAAATCTGTGGAGTTAATGCATGCCATAATAACGCGCGATCGACTGTATGAATAATATTACCGTTAGTGTCACTTCGCTTCATGGTGTCGCGAACTGGTGCTGCGAGAATGGCGCCTTGGGGATGAAGATTTACTGATTCAATCAATTTAGTAATATCTTGATGAGTAACACAAGGCCTTGCAGCGTCGTGCACCAAAGCCCAAGCTTCAGGGTTTATAGACTCAACAAAATCTAATGCGGCTAATACAGAATCGGCACGTTCACCACCACCAACAACGGTTGTCAGCTTTGAGTGATGAGACTGTGGTAACTGACTAAAATAGTTATCTTGTGGGTGTAATGCTACAACAACTTGGTCTATTTCAGCATGCGACAATAATGAATCTAATGTATGGGCGAGAATGCATTGTTGTCCAAGCATCAAATATTGCTTAGGTATATCGGCCCCCATACGACTCCCCACGCCTGCAGCAGGAACAATAGCAATGATAGAACGAGGATTGTTTAGCATATATGCAATACCAAGATTGAAAATAATATGATTAAGTAGTACTTAGGATGCCACATAGACTAACGATTTAATTGGTTCAGATCACGTAATTCACTGCCTACGACCCGATAAAACGTTTCGCCTTCTTTAACCATACCTAACTCGTTGCGGGCACGTTCTTCAATGGCTGCAGTGCCACTTTTTAAATCAATAATCTCTTCTTTAAGGATTTGATTTCGAGCAACAAGCTTGTCATTACTTTGTTCTTGCGCTGCGATTTGGGTTTGCAGCACGACATATTCTGAAAAATTGTTGTCACCCTTCCATAGTCGGTACTGTAAAAGTGATAATAAACAAATCAATAAAAATATTAGTCGTTTCATAATATTAAGTTATGTCGAAGTAACCCCTAGAAAATATGTTCATTATAGTACAACAAAAAAGGCCACCTAGTGGTGGCCTTTTTAAGCTAAAGCAAAAATATTATCCTTGGCCTTTCACTTCTTTAAGACCGTTGTATGGTGCTTTTGAACCTAGCGCTTCTTCTATACGAAGCAATTGGTTGTATTTCGCAACACGGTCACTACGGCTTAGTGAACCTGTTTTGATTTGACCTGCCGCTGTACCAACAGCTAAATCAGCAATCGTTGAATCTTCTGTCTCGCCACTACGATGAGAAATAACAACCGTAAAGCCTGCATCTTTAGCCATTTTAATTGCCGCCAATGTTTCGGTTAAGGTACCGATTTGGTTGAATTTAATTAAAATAGAGTTAGCAATGCCGTTGTCGATACCACGTTTAAGAATCTTAGTATTTGTTACGAATAGATCGTCACCAACTAATTGGATTTTATCGCCCATTAATTTAGTTTGGTGAGCAAAACCATCCCAGTCAGACTCGTCAAGACCATCTTCGATAGAAACGATTGGGTAGCGTTGAGTAAGACCTTGTAAAAAGAAGTTAAATTCTTCAGAAGTGAATTTTTTACCTTCACCTTTAAGATCGTAGATGTTGGCTTCTTTGTCGTAAAATTCAGAAGCCGCACAATCCATAGCTAACGTGATGTCTTTACCTAGCTCGTAACCTGCATTGGCTACAGCAACTTTAATTGCAGCAAGTGCAGCTTCGTTAGATGCTAGGTTTGGGGCAAAACCACCTTCATCACCTACCGCAGTTGAATGTCCGTCAGCTTTAAGCACTTTAGCAAGGCTGTGGAATACTTCCGCACCCATACGTAGACCTTCACGGAAAGTCTTTGCGCCAACGGGTTGGATCATAAACTCTTGAATATCAACACTGTTATCAGCATGCTCGCCACCATTGATGATGTTCATCATTGGAAGAGGCATAGAGTAAACACCTGGTGTACCGTTTAGATCTGCAATGTGAGCATATAAAGGTACGTGCTTAGCTGCAGCGGCGGCTTTTGCGATAGCGAGAGAAACAGCAAGAATAGCGTTAGCGCCAAATTTTGCTTTGTTTTCGGTACCGTCTAAGTCAATCATGATTTGGTCAAGTTCAGCTTGATCCAAAGCATCTTTACCTTTAATCGCTTCTGCAATTGGGCCATTTACAGCAGCAACAGCTTTTAATACACCTTTACCTAAGTAACGTGCTTTGTCGCCGTCACGAAGTTCTAATGCTTCGCGACTACCAGTTGATGCTCCAGATGGTGCAGCAGCCATACCAATAAAACCGCCTTCTAAATGTACTTCTGCTTCAACGGTTGGGTTACCACGCGAATCCATAATCTCGCGACCAATCACTTTAATAATGTTAGCCATAATATCCTCATACTGTGTAAGTAAATTAAAAATTTAAAATAAAAGTTAAAAGCCAATACCAATAAAACCGCTAAAACAACAAATATTGTTGATTTATTGGTATTAAACTTTCAGTTTAGTAATTTTATTCTATTGTAAGGTAGAGTAGATCGAATTGGTCTTTGCTTCAACTTAGTTTTAACCGCAATGAGACATCATAATAGCGATTATCTGATTTATACACATATCTTACACAAAAAAGCCGCTAATGCATGCATTAGCGGCTGTCTCAATTAGCTGATATCGCGTTTTTGATACGCATAAGAAGCAGCAATAAAGCCTTCAAATAATGGATGACCATCTCGTGGAGTTGAAGTAAATTCAGGGTGGAATTGACTCGCAACAAACCATGGATGATCAGGCAGTTCAATCATCTCAATTAATTTACGATCAGAAGACAAACCACTGAACACTAAGCCGGCTTTTTCCATACGTTCGATAAAGTTATTATTCACTTCATAACGATGACGATGACGCTCTACACACGTAGCTGAATTATAAGCTGTTGCTGCTTTTGTGCCTTCTTTTAAATGGCATAACTGAGCGCCTAAACGCATGGTGCCACCTAAATCTGAAGACTCATGGCGTTTTTCAACATCACCTTCTTCGTTAATCCATTCAGTGATTAGACCCACTACTGGATAAGGTGTTTGTGAATTAAACTCTGTTGAGTGAGCACCATCTAAACTTGCTACATTACGTGCAAATTCAATTAATGCTACTTGCATACCTAAACAAATACCAAAGTAAGGTAGATTATTTTCACGGGCAAATTTAGCGGCAAAAATCTTACCTTCTACGCCACGCTCACCAAAGCCACCAGGTACTAAAATACCATCAAGGCCTTGCAACACTTCTTCGCCTTTAGCTTCAACAGTTTGTGAATCAATGTACTTAATGTTCACTGTCACACGTTTTTTTATACCCGCATGTTTTAATGCTTCGTTAACAGACTTATAAGCATCAGGTAATTCAATGTACTTACCTACCATACCTATAGTGACTTCACCATTTGGATTGGCTTCTTGGTAAATAACGTTTTCCCACTCAGACAAGTCAGCTTCGTTACATTCTAAATTGAAACGCTTGATCACTAACTCATCTAATCCTTGCGAGCGTAATAACGCTGGAATTTTATAGATACTATCAACGTCTTTTAATGAAATAACCGCACGTTCTTCTACGTTGCAAAATAACGAAATTTTAGCTTTTTCATTAGCAGGAACTGCACGGTCGCCACGACAAACCAGTACATCCGGTGCAATACCAATAGAACGCAACTCTTTAACGGAGTGCTGAGTTGGCTTGGTTTTAATTTCACCTGCAGCGCCTAAGAATGGCACTAAGGTTAAATGCATAAATAAAGTACGCTCACGTCCTAGCTCGGCACCCAATTGACGAATAGACTCTAGAAACGGTAATGATTCAATATCGCCTACCGTGCCACCGATTTCCACAATCGCCACATCATGCCCTTCACCACCCGCGATTATTTTTTCTTTAATCGCATTCGTAATGTGGGGAATAACCTGAATGGTTGCACCTAAATAATCACCACGACGTTCTTTACTAATGACTTCTTCGTAAATACGGCCTGTAGTAAAGTTATTACGGCGGTTCATTTTGGTGCGAATGAAGCGTTCGTAATGACCTAAGTCGAGATCGGTTTCAGCACCATCTTCAGTCACGAATACTTCACCGTGCTGAGTGGGGCTCATAGTACCCGGATCGACGTTAATATATGGGTCAAGTTTCATAATGGTTACATTGAGGCCACGCGCCTCTAAAATTGCTGCTAGCGAAGCTGCTGCAATGCCTTTACCTAGTGATGAAACAACGCCACCAGTAACGAAGATATACCTTGTAGTCATGCTGAACCTGAGAAATTAGATTGGAAAATTACGTGCTTGTAAGAAAGCACTAGGACGGGGCGATATTATAGCAAAGCCACCTTGATTCGACAAACTTAAACGCGCTAATTTTAGCTAATTTGCTTTTTCATAATGCTTTATTAAATTCCAGTATCCGTCTAATTCAGTCAATGTATGTTGTTGTATGGTTTTGCCACTATCCGCTACACATTGCTCTACCCCTCTAAATCTGCGTTCAAACTTATGATTGGCTTGGCGTAAAGCTTGCTCAGGATCGACCTTTAAATGCCGAGCAAGATTAACCACGGCAAACAATAAATCACCCATTTCATCGACGATTCTGGGTTGATAAAAATCAGGATCTTCATGTCGTTTGTTAACTTCAACCAATACTTCATCGATTTCTTCGTGGATTTTGGCCACCACAGGATCAAGCTCGGCCCAGTCAAAACCGACTTTAGCCACTCTATGTTGAATTTTTCGCGATCGAGACAACGCGGGTAATGCTTGAGGAATATCATCTAAAGCAGAGTGCAGTTGTTTTTGTTCGCGCTCATTAGCTTTTAACTTATCCCACGCTTGGCTTAAGTCTTGAGTATTAATAATCGCCACAGTGGCTTCACTACCTGATTGACCAAATACATGAGGATGGCGACGAACAAGCTTATCGTTAATACGCGCCACCACGGTGGAAAAATCAAACTTACCTTGCTCTTGTCCCAGTTGACAATAAAACACCACCTGAAACAGTAAGTCACCGAGTTCATCAGGTAACTCTTCCCACGCCTGCCTCTCAATCGTATCAACAACCTCATAAGCCTCTTCTAAGGTAAAGGGCACTATACTGGCAAAATCTTGGGCAAGGTCCCACGGACAACCAGAATCAGGATCGCGTAATTGTTGCATTATGCTGAGTAACGATTGAATATCTGCCACAATAATGTCCTCTTTATTGAATAAAACTGAATGAAAAAGGCACCTAACAAGTAGATGCCTTCTCGATCAACACATGATGTTAGTTATAATCGACGCGACTCAATAACACCGTCAACTTGCGATAATTTAGCCAGAACCCGTGATAAACCATCTAAATTGTACAGTTCAAGTTCAAGCTCAACCGTTGCGGTTTGGCTTTTAACATCAGAAGAAGAACTCATGGCCATCACATTGGATTTCTCAGCGGCAAGTACTGTGGTTAAATCGCGCAATAAGCCACTACGGTCATTGGCAAGTACCCTGACACGAATACGATAACCACCGGAGTAATTCTCACCCCAAATCACATCGACACTTCGTTCTGGATGAGCACGCATTAACTCTTTGACTTGCTCGCAATCACTACGATGTACAGAAATACCTCGTCCCATGGTGATATAACCAAAAATTTCATCGCCAGGCACTGGCTGGCAACATCGAGCAATGTGGCTCATTAAATTGCCGACACCATTAACTTCAACTTGACCTTTGTCAGATTTCTTCGGTTTATGTGTCGATTTCTTTATGATGTCTTCAAGTAAGTTTTCGTCAGTCTCTTCTACTTTGCGAATTTTGGTTTCAGTGAAGTTAACCACTTGGTTTAAGCGTAAGTCACCCCCACCGATGGCGGCCAACATGTCATCCATGGTATTTAAATTAAAGCGTTCAACAGCCACTGCGGCATCTTTAACTTTTAGGCCAACTCGGGCTAATTCTGATTCAAGCATCTCTTTACCCGCAGCAATATTTTTATCGCGGTCTTGTTGCTTAAACCAATGTTGGATTTTTGAGCGTGAACGTGACGATTTTATATAACCTAAACTAGGGTTGAGCCAATCACGTTTAGGATTGGGCGTCTTTGAGGTGATAATTTCAATACGCTCGCCAGTTTCAACCTGGTAAGTAAATGGAACAATACGGCCATCGACTTTTGCGCCAATGCACTTATGCCCCACATGCGAGTGAATATAGTAGGCAAAATCGAGCACAGTTGAACCTAACGGTAAATCAACAACTTCACCACTTGGCGTAAAGACATAAACTCGGTCTTCAAACACTTGACTGCGAACTTCATCAACCAAATTACCACTTTCGGCAACGTCTTCTTGCCATTGTAAAATCTTACGTAGCCAATTAATTTTTTCTTCGTAACCCGTTTGCTTAGTGTTACCCGCACCTTCTTTGTATTTCCAATGCGCTGCAACACCCAGTTCAGAATCTTGATGCATGGCTTCTGTACGAATTTGAATTTCGACTGTTTTGCCTTCAGGGCCAACCACCACAGTATGAATAGATTGATAACCGTTAGGTTTTGGATTGGCAACATAATCGTCAAATTCACGCGGAATATGATGCCAGAGATCATGCACAACCCCTAATGCACCATAGCAATCTTGTAATCTTTCGGTCACGATACGTACCGCACGAACGTCAAAAAGCTCATCAAATTTAAGATCTTTGCCTTTCATTTTACGCCAAATACTGTAAATGTGCTTAGGGCGACCGTACACTTTTGCGCGAATACCATCACTATCTAAACGTTGTTGCAACTGGGTGACAAATTTGTCGATAAACACTTCTCGGTCTACGCGTTTACCATCAAGCTGTTTGGCAATGTCTTTATAAACAGTTGGATGCAAGTAGCGAAAAGAAATATCTTCAAGTTCCCACTTTAATTGACCAATACCTAAACGATTAGCTAATGGCGCATAAATGTCAGCAATTTCACGTGCTACCAGCACCCGAGTTTCTTCATCGGCATTTTTGACGGCTCGCAATAAATAAACACGTTCGGCTAATTTGATGACTACGGCGCGAACATCTTCAACCATTGCGAGGAGCATTTTACGAATATTGTCTATTTGAGGTTCGGCATCACGAGCGTTTTGACTGACTTTTAAAGCACCGATGGCGTCCATGGTGACGACACTGGCAACTAACCTAGCGAGGTTTTCACCATATTGCTCTAAGATTTGCTCTTCATTAAGCACACCCGCTTCCAATAACACAAATAGTACTGCGGCTTGCAGTGTTTCAATGTCCATATTCAACGGCGCTAAGATTTCAATCATTTCGCGAGCACGCGCAAGCAGCTCAGTATGAGCCTGCTTATTTTTAACAGGTAAAGCTTCAACTTGTTGGATCAGCGACAATAACGTTTGCGCGTCGTCTTTGTCGTCGATATAACGAGCTACCCATTCATCTAATTGGAATGCTTGCGTATTAAAATGTGCTTCGCGAACAGATACCATGAACCCTTCCTTAGCCGCATGACCGACTGACATCCAACCATATTCACACTTGGCATACTGTGTTGATATGGTATTAACAATAACTAAACGACCTATCTTGAAGCTCTACACACTTTTGTCAATTTAATAGCGTTTAGTTGAACAAATTTTTAGCATATTGCACATGTATGACTAAAACAGGCAGCTTATTACTTTAATTAAAAAACTGGCACCTAATTACTGTAATTCAAATAACACCATGGCTTCAATATGATGTGTCTGTGGAAACATATCCACTAATCCAACTTGGGTAATTTGATAACCGTTAGCTAATAATACACTACTGTCACGCGCTAAACTGGCTGGATTACATGAAACATATACCACTTTTTTAGGTTGCATTTTCTGTAACCACTGTAAACTTTCAAACGCGCCCGCTCGAGCAGGATCAAGTAATAGTTTATCAATTTTGCCTAACCAAGTTTGCGTTGATAGATCGGCACTTAAATCTGCATGATAAAAACTGACATTATCCAGTTGGTTGTCGACCGCATTTTGCTTGGCTTGTTGCACCATTTCGGGCACACCTTCAACAGCGATAACCTCCGCCGCTTTTAATGCCAACGGTAAACTGAAGTTACCTACACCACAAAACAAATCTAAAATACGCTCACCGGCCTGAGGCTCTAACCATTTGATGGCTTGATCCACCATAGCCTGATTAATGACTTCGTTTATCTGAACAAAATTACCTGGTGTAAACGAGCAACGTACAGACTCCTGCGCCAGATGATAATAAGGTAGCGTTACCTCGTCATCAGCTTGTAATAACGGATACAGTTGAGTTAACTGCCCTTCATCATCTTGCAATAAAAAGTGCAGTTGATGTTTTTCAGCAAAACCCGTTAACCAACGAATATCTGATGCAGGCAATACTTTAGTCACTCTTAACACCGCAAAATTACCGTTATCGGCCTGGGTAAGTTCAACGTGACCTAAACTAGACTTGGCTTTAAGTTGATTTAAATTAACTGCCAATGGTGTAATTAATGCCGACAACGACTCTGCTAATACTGGACACTGTTCAATAGAAACAATTTTATTGCTATTGCCTGCACGAAACCCAAGTTGTAAACGCCGAGTATTTTTATCAAATAATGTTGCCAGCCTTGCGCGCCGACGGTAATGCCACGCATCGCCCACTATGGGTTTAGCAATAATATCGGCATCAATGGCTTCTGCACTCGACAGTTTGCTAATAAGGTCCACCAAAGCAGCCTGCTTATGATCGCGTTGCGCATTGATGTCCATATGTTGTAAATCACAACCGCCACATTGATGATAATGCGGGCAATGAGGTTTGACTCTATCAGCGGATGCAAGATCAATAGCGATTAGCTTGGCTTTAGCATAGCTTTTCTTTTGTTCCACAAATTGTACCGTGGCGGTCTCGCCAGGTAACACGCCAGGAATAAACACCACTTTGCCTTGATGTTGCGCAATCCCGGCACCTAAATGATCAAGTTGAGTAATGCTGAGGCTTAGCTTTGCTGATAATTGCTTAGATTTGTTCGGTTTTGCTTGGAAAAATTGTGCCATTTAGGCCTCAGGTATTAAATAAAAAACTAGTCAAGAGTGCGCCATTTCTGGCAGTCTAGACCCAATAATCGCGATTTAGCCACAGGGACACACCTAACCGCTATGAAAAGTACCAACAATATGACCAAATACAGCCTACGCTCTTGGGTTCTGGTACTTGCGTTAGCGCCCACTATTGTAGTGGGTATTCTACTTGGAAGTTATTTCACGATAAACCGCTTTTATGAATTGGAACAAACCTTAATTGAAAAAGGCAGCAATATTGTTGAGCCGTTAGCCATTGCCAGTGAATTTGGTATTATCAATCAAGATCGAGAATCGACTAAACGCTTACTCGCCGCATCACAAATAAACAACGCATCCCTTATCCTATCTATTGCTGTATTTGATGCCGAAAACCAACTCTTTGTCACCTCGCATTACCACAAAGATTTTGAAACCATGCGTTATAAACAACCGTTGGCGAACTTAATCGGTACAGAACATCAAACTATTGGTGATACCTTAATCATTCGAGTGCCAATAATATCTCATACTGGGTTAGAACCAAAATATGTTACCCGGATAAATAGCCAGAATGACGACGGCACCGATAATGCGTCTTCAGCCAATGGCATCGTTGCACCTATTTACAATAATCAACAAGAACAAATATTAGGATATATTTCAGTATTATTGAATAAAGAAAATGCCTTGCTTGAACAACATCGCGCTGCAATAGCCGCGTTTATTATCGTATTGATTGGCGTACAATTTAACTTATTTTTCACATTCCGCTTAGTTAAACACGTTAACTACCCCATTACCGAAATGGTCCGAGTCGTTGCCAAAATTCGTGAAGGTAAACTTGATACTCGCTTAGAGGGCAACTTGATTGGTGAACTTGATCTGCTTAAACGAGGGATCAACGCAATGGCTGGCTCATTGTCTGAATACCACGATGAAATGCAACAAAACATTGATCAAGCAACCTCTGACTTGCGCGAGACGCTTGAGCAAATTGAAATTCAAAACGTCGAGTTAGATATTGCTAAAAAACGAGCCCTTGAAGCAAGCCGAATAAAATCAGAGTTTTTAGCTAACATGTCGCACGAGCTACGCACACCACTCAATGGCGTTATCGGCTTTGCAAGACAGTTATTAAAAACACCACTGCATACTAGCCAGCTAGACTATATAAAAACCATTGAACGCAGTGCCAGTAACCTACTCGGTATTATTAACGATATTCTCGACTTCTCTAAACTAGAAGCCGGTAAAATGATATTAGAAAAAATGCCTTTTGCGCTGCGTGACACGCTTACGGAAACGCTGACTATAATTGCGGGTAGTGCGCAAGAGAAAGGATTAGAACTGGTTATCGACATTGATGCTAATGTGCCTGAAAATGTCAGTGGCGATGCAATGAGAGTCAGCCAGATTATTACTAACTTAGTCGGCAACGCTATCAAGTTTACCGACAAAGGCAGTGTGATACTCAAAATACACTTAGTGGGCCAGGACGAAGATAATATTACTTTACGCTGCGAAGTTATTGATACTGGGATTGGTATTGATGAGAGCCAGCAAGAATATTTATTCCAAGCATTTGGCCAAGCTGACTCATCCATTTCACGTCGCTTTGGTGGCACCGGATTGGGCTTAGTGATTACTAAACGCTTAATTAACCAAATGGGTGGCCAGATAGGCTTTACATCGGCCCCCAATAAAGGTTCCAATTTTTGGTTTATTCTCCCACTTGGGATCAGTCAATTTGAAATTGGTGAAGTATTGCCAGTTGATGCATTGCAACATAAATCAGTCTTATTATATGAACCACGGGAATTAACTCGCGATACTTTAAATCGCCGTTTAGTGTCATGGCAATTAATTATCACTAATGTTGCCAACCCAGAAAACCTTACCTCTGTTTTACACACTAAAAACAGCAAATTTGATTACATCATCATGAGTTGCCATGGTTTTGCTGACACAGCGTCTTTTATTGATTTATTACAACGAGCCAGACAACATACCGACTGTCTCATTTTATTGCACGACTGTTTAGATCAAAACATGATTATCAATGTGTTAAAAGTCAATGCAGATGTGTTGCTCAGCACCCCAGTAAGCGATTTAACCCTAGCGCATCATTTAATATATCCACCAGTGCCTTCTACTTTTGTGAGTTTACCAGAACAAATAAGTCAAGATGTCACACCTCGCCAAAATGCATCAGTATTAGCTGTTGACGACAATATCGCCAACCTAAAATTAATTGATACTTTACTAAAAGAATTAGTGGTTGATGTGGTTACCGTCAATAATGGTGCGGATGCAATAACGCAGGCAAAGAAACGCGCATTTGACTTAATCTTCATGGATATTCAAATGCCTGGAATCGACGGTATAACGGCAACGCGACAAATACGCTCAGAATCACTCAACCGTAATACTCCAATTATCGCTGTAACTGCGCATGCTATTGCTGAAGAGCGCGATAATATTTTATCCAGCGGAATGGATGGTTTCTTAGCCAAACCCATTGACGAATTGTCCTTAAAAAGTGTTATCAGTCGATGGATGAATAAGCCACAACTCACCCATTTTGATGCCCAAATATTGAATTGGGATTTATGTTTAACACAAGTCAATCAGAAAACCGATTTAGCGTTGGATATGCTAAAGATGCTGGTGAACTCATTACCAGAAACAACAAAAGCTATCGAAAAAGCATTACTGACAAGAGATGCAAACCTACTACTTCAAGTCGTACATAAATTGCATGGGGCAACATGTTATTGCGGCGTACCAACAACACAAAAACTGTGTCGAGATATAGAGTCTGGATTAAAACATAAAATTGACCTTAATGACTTAGAACCTGAAATACTAGAGTTACTTGATGAGTTAACTAAGGTAGAATTAGCAGCAAATCAAGTGATAAATCAGCTATCAGTGGATACTCCAAATGACCAGTAAATCCGGTTTTTTTAAACGCCTTAAAGCATTATCGTTACCGCAAAAGCAGCTTTTTGCCCTAGCGCTATGTCAACGTATGCTCCCGAACTACCAACTTTTTTCTGAAGTGTGTGAATTCGGCCAACCTCAAGTATTAAGTACAGCATTAGATTTGTTATGGCAAAGCCAGTATGACAAAAAACTTAAATTCAATATCGATGTGCATTTGCAGCGTCTCGATGAAAACACTCCTGAGCCGAGCGAATTTGAAGCCTATGGAGCTTATCCAGCAATGGATGCTGCTGTCGCGATTGCCAGCCTTATGGGAGCGATAGACGGTAAGATTGAAGAAGATATAACGAATATCAGCAAGTTATCATCGAGTACTGTGGCCAATTATATTGAAGCCATTAGTGATGAATCCTTAATGGATGAAGCGCTCGATGAGTTTGTATTTTCACATCCAGTAATGGAAGAAGAAAAACAATTACAAGCCATGTTACTCGATATTATCGAAGCAAATCCGGAAATAAATAGTGAATTAGTTAAAGGTTTACGTAAAGATATTATTGAAGCTGGTGTGTCTAATATCGGTATTAGTCTGTAATACACAGTCTAAGCCTTGCAATAAACATTGTTTAGCCTGAACTTATTCAGGCTTTTTATTGAGTGCCGCCCATGAGAAGAATTTTTTATCAAGGTTTCACCTTCAGTAATGCTAATGGTAAGACTGATGACTGGACGCTAGTTATTGGCAATCAAGTACGAGTTGGATCGTTATTTGAACTAAGAAGACAAGTACACTTTTTTACTGAGCTAGGCATATTACCTCCGCCTAAAGTATCAAAGGCCAGTTTAAACAATAAATCAAAAAAATAATCACCGTTTAACTTTAGCCTAATTGCATCCGCCTACCAAAAAGCAGTACAGTGACCTTATTACCATTTTGTTAAGGAATTGCGAGGGATGTCCAGTATTCTTACCCCGCTAATCGCTGTTTTTATAATTATGCTGCTTGGCAGTATTGTTCAAAAATTGAGACTGTTGCCACCAGATACCGATCTGATCCTCAATCAATTTGTCTATTACATTGCCTTCCCGGCAATTTTACTGATTGTTTTAGCCGAAACTCGTATTGAAGATATTATTCAATGGGGCTTTATTGGCGCATTTAGTCTCGCGATGGTCATCACTTACGCCATAGTGATTGTTGTATCACTTTGGTGTGCTCCAAAGCAGCAAGCTGTTGCCGCCATGCGAGCCTTAAACGCCACATTTGGCAATACCGCCTTTATTGGTATTCCATTACTGAGCTTGTTATTCCCAGGACACAAAATGGCATTAGTTGCGGCTTCAATTGCCAGCTTACTGTCGGTGTTCATGTTTGCTTTTGCGTTAGTGTCTATTGAACTTGCCAGCCGAAATAAACAATCAACCGACCACGCTATCGCCATCATGGGTAATGCACTGTATAAAAATCCGATTGTGCTAGGCAGCCTCATTGGTATCACCTTATCAGCATTGCATATCACCTTACCTGAAAGTCTGGCTTTGGTACTTCACCAAGTGGGTAACACCTCCAGCCCTTGTGCACTATTTGCTATCGGCATGGTACTTGCCAAGGCCTTAAGACATCAATCTTTCGCAAAAATGTTCAGTCTTCGCCTGATTACAGAATTGAGTTTAATTAATTTACTCAAATTAATTATTCAGCCTTTTATTGCCTTTGGATTACTCAAATTATTTGGCGTAGAACACGAATTACTGATAATGGGAGTACTTTTAGCTGCATTACCCACGGCAGCAAGTGTGTATCTACTGGCAGATCGCTACCAAATTAATGCTAATGGAAGTGCCCAAGGGATTTTATATGGCACATTAGTGACCTTTATTAGTTTGCCTATAATAGAAATACTATTAAAATCCACTGGTTAATCATTAACCGCTAGCAGGCGATAAAATAGTCAGTGATAATTTCACACCAACTACTTTACTGTATATAAAATCAGTATATACTGTTTATCAATACAGTGGTTTGAACGTTTCATTGACAAGGATTCACTATGCTTTGCCAACTCAGCATCAATAATTTTGCTATCGTGCGTTTTTTAGAACTCGACTTTAAAGCCGGTATGACAAGCATCACCGGAGAAACGGGTGCAGGTAAATCGATTGCTATCGATGCCCTAGGATTGTGCTTAGGAAACCGCAGTGACGCAAACACCATCAGACCAGGTGCAACTAAAACAGAAATTAGTGCAAGGTTTACCCTCCATGATGTCCCTTTAGCCAAACGCTGGCTAGAAGACAACGATCTCGATGCTGAAGATGAATGTATATTGCGTAGGACTATCAATAATGACGGTCGCTCGAGAGCCTATATCAATGGTAATCCAGTCCCTGTAACCCAATTAAAATCAGTAGGTCAGCTCCTCATTGGTATTCATGGCCAACATGCTCATCATGCCATGCTTAAAAATGACCATCAGTTAGCTTTACTCGACAGTTATGCCAACCACAAGCTACTGATAGATAGCGTTAGTGCCAGCTATCAACGCTGCAAACAAGTGGAAAACGAGCTAAAACAGCTTGAACAAGCTCAGCATGAACGTATTTCGCGTCAACAGTTACTGCAATATCAAGTAGAAGAACTTAATGAGTTTAATTTAGGCATAGATGAATTTGATGAAATAGAACAAGAACACAAGCGCTTAGCCAATGGCACAGATTTAATTGAACGCTGCCAAGCGGGTTTACATTTATTGACAGAAAGTGATGAAGGCAATATAGAATCTCTACTCAATAAAGTGGCCAGTATTGCTGATACGCTTCAAGGCTATGATGAATCCCTTGCGCCTATTAGCACTATGATCAGCGATGCGTTAATTCAAGTACAAGAAAGTGCGAGTGAAATTGAAAGTTATTTAAGCAGTTTAGAGCTTGATCCAGAACATTTTGCCTATTTAGAAAAACGCCTTTCAACAGCTATGCAATTGGCACGTAAGCATCATGTGAGTGCTGATAAGCTGGCACTACATCATCAAGCCTTGATGAGTGAATTGGCAGAACTTGCTGACGACGAGACTAAATTAGATGGTATAAGACAGCAACTTGAAGACACTAGAAACGCCTATTTAACCAATGCGCAGAAACTTAGTCAAAGTCGTAGCCGTTATGCTAAAGAATTAGACAAGCTAGTTACCCAGTCTATCCATGAGCTCAATATGCCTAAGGGTAAATTTACTATTCAAATTAATCATAATCCGGACAACATTTCAGTTAATGGCTGCGATAGCATTGAATTTATGGTGACCACAAACCCTGGGCAACCATTACAACCGATTTCTAAAGTTGCCTCTGGCGGTGAGTTATCGCGTATTGGATTAGGGATTCAAGTGATCACAGCTAAAAAAGTGGCAACACCGACATTAATATTCGATGAGGTTGATGTCGGTATTTCAGGTCCAACGGCTTCTGTGGTTGGACGCATGTTGCGCAGCCTCGGAGAGTCTACTCAAGTGTTGTGTGTCACTCATTTACCCCAAGTTGCGGGTAAAGGTCATCAACATATGTTTGTAAACAAATTCAATAAAGCGGGTGCCACAGAAACTACGATGCAGGCATTAGATAAAGATCAACGGGTTAATGAATTGGCACGCTTACTAGGTGGAGACGTGATTACTGAAAACACCTTAGCTAACGCCCGAGAGTTATTACAATAAAGGTCATGACTTATCAAAAATCAAGCTGCATGTTACCATTGTGTTAAATGGATTTTGCGGATAAAGAATGATGATGTTGTTAAAAACGATTGGTGTGCTGGTTGGATTAATAAGCAGTTTATTAGTATTTGCCGTTGTCTGCTTAGTGGCAATCAACGCTTCCGACAGAACAAAGTCTCCTAATACGTTATTAGTTGAAAGCTGGCTAAAGCAGCAACCTGTTGCATCGAGTGAAAACGGGGTTGAGTATGCTATGAAGATGCTGAGCACTATCGAGGGTGCTAAATCGAATCCACAAGAAACATCGCTCAGCTTTAGTACTCAACAAACTAAATTAATTCGCGACTTTAAAGAAGCTTGCCACTTAGCATATTGGGAAACTTGCAATGAGTTTTTTAATCGTAATAGTGAAACAATTAACCGTGCTATTAATGCCCATCAAGCCAATATTGATAAATACAATATATTAGTCGCTATGCCTGATTGGCAAGAAAATGATCAGTCTTTAATCCCTCAAGATCAAATTCTCTGGTCTCAACTGTTTCAGTTAAGAGAGCTAAGTTTACTTGAAACGATGAATCGCTCGGGATCTATTGCCAGCAAAATAGGGGTTGATGCTGCAATAGCATTCCTAAACAAAGAAACGCATTTTTGGAATAATGTATATCACTCATCGGGATCGTTACTGGTTCATATGATTGTCAGTGGTGTACTGAAGGAGCAACTCCGCTTTGCGGGTACTTTAGCTCAAAGCAATAAAGAAGTGGTTAAAAATATCAGTGCTTGGCAATCCCCTTTCAGTTTAAATCAAAATGACTATGAACGTATATTTTCAGGTGAGTGGCTCTTTGGTCACAACGCCATGCAGCAAATGGTAATGGAAGCTCAACTAGATACAGCACCATTTTACGAGCAATGGTTAGCTAAAATGTTTATTAAACCCATTGATGATGATAACTTGCGGGCTGAATATTTCGTTAATATGGTTAAAGAACCTGTATCAACAGATGCATCGCTTCTGCTTAAAAAACCAGAATATTGCAATAACGACAATAGCCTGCTGCAGTTATGGCAATTACGCTACAACCCGGTGGGTAAAATATTAAGCTGCTCTTATTATGAAACAGATCTTAAATTGCGCATCGTCAATATGAATAATGAAATAGAACAGCTACGCAGCAATTTAATGATGACTCAATAAATCTTAGTATCTCTGAGTTTGCAATGACAAGAATCAAATATGAAAAAAGAGCACATTGCGCTCTTTTTTATTCGATGTTTATGACTACGTTATAGATAATAAACTGCCAACTGCACACCTATTAACGAAAAAACACCTGCTAATACATCATCAATCATAATACCAAAACCGCCATGTACTTTGGCATCAAGCCAACGTATTGGCCAAGGTTTAACTATGTCAAAAAAACGAAATAAAACAAAGCCAAGTACTAACCACATATAGCCTAGAGGCGCAGCTATCATAGTGATCATCAAACCAACCACTTCATCCCACACAATAGCGCCATGGTCGTGTACTCCCATATCTCTAGCCGCTTTACCACAAATATAAATCCCAACAAGCATACTAATACAGGTAATAATCAGGTAATTCGTAAGGCTTAACTGCTGCATCAATAGCACCAACGGAACGGCGGCTAAGGTACCAAAAGTACCCGGTGCTTTCGCCGCTTTGCCACTGCCAAAGCCTAATGCTAAAAAGTGAATAGGATTAGCTAAAGATAGCTTGTTGACAAATTTATCTTGGGTAAGTAGTTTCATAATGCTTCAATTAAAAATGTTCAAAACTGCGAGATATTGGAGAAAAAGCTTTACCGTCGTCTACGAATTTTAATTTATCTCCAGCACAAATTTGGCCAATTTTGACAAACTTGACGCCGGCATTAATTAACGCAGTATCAATCGCGCCACGTTGAGACTCAGGAACAGTGAAAAGTAACTCGTAGTCTTCACCACCAGTAAGTGCATAACTTAATGCTTCTTCTCGGCTTAGGTTAGCAGTTAACGACGCAGATAACGGCACTTGGTTGACATCAATAATCGCACCAACCGTAGAAGCACTTAACACATGGCCAATATCAGACATTAAACCATCTGATAAATCGATAGCACTCGTAGCTAATGTACGAAGAGCTTGACCAGCTAACACACGAGGAGTTGGATAATAATGGCGATTAATAAGGTATTCTTTATCTTCTGGATTAACTGTTTTAACCCCTCGGAGAATATCCAAGCCTAAAGCTGAATCCCCTAAAGTACCAGTAACATAAATCCAATCACCTATTTTGGCTCCGCAACGAGTTAAGGCTGTACCTTTCGGGACTTGGCCATTAATTGTAATACTGATGCTGCGAGGTCCACGGGTTGTATCACCGCCAATAAGAGCAATACTGTAATATTCTGCAATTTCAAACAGGCCTTCACTGAAGTGTGCTAACCAAGGCTGGTCCACATTGGGTAATGTCAGGGCTAACGTAAACCACGCGGGTTCAGCCCCCATAGCCGCCAGATCAGAAAGATTAACCGCTAACGATTTATACCCTAAAGCATGAGCCGGAATATCAGCTAAAAAATGGACATTTTCAACAAGGGTATCACAAGAAATAGCGATAGATTTATTGTCGGCTGGATTCACTAACGCACAGTCGTCGCCGATGCTTAACTCAACATCGCGCCTTTTTTGACCTTTATTGCGGAAGTAATGTTCGATGAGATCAAATTCTTTCACATTCAGTCTGGTACGGTAAACCGTCCACCTTAATTTTGAAACAATTAATAAGAATTGAAAACGGTATCCGAAGATACCGTTCTGGTGTTACTTATGTTTTACTAACTTATCAAGCATGCCGTTAACAAACTTATGACTATCTTCAGCACCAAAGGCTTTTGCTAACTCAATACCTTCGTTAATGGCCACTTTAAATGGCACATCTTTGCGGAAGGTTAACTCGTAAGTGGCCAAACGCACAATGGCTTTTTCTACTGGTGACACTTCTTCAAAATTACGGTCAAGATGTGGTTTTAACAACTCATCAATCTGCGCAGTTTTTGATGCTACACCCGTTAGCAATTCACGAAAATAAGCCACATCAACACCGTCAGTGTTTTGTTCTGTTAAAAACTCATGTTCTACGTCAGCAACATTATTTTTACTTAACTGCCATGAATAAATGGCTTGAACGGCTAAACGGCGGGCCTTACGGCGCTCTGAAGGTTTCATACTTTTCCTACTATTTACAGCTGTTGTTCTAATTGTTGCAGTACATTAACCATTTCAAGCAAACTAAGGGCTGCTTCGCCACCTTTGTTACCTGCTTTAGTACCTGAACGTTCAATAGCTTGCTCAATGGTATCTGTAGTTAATACACCAAACGCAACAGGAAGATCATACTCTAATGCAACTTGTGCAAGACCTTTGTTACATTCACCAGCAACAAAATCAAAATGAGGTGTGCCGCCACGAATGACAGCGCCTAATGCTATGATTCCGTCAAACTTTCCACTTGCCGCAACACGTTTAGCGGCAAGGGGTAATTCAACTGCACCAGGTACTCGAACAACGGTAATGTTGTCGTCGCTGACCTGGCCGAAACGCTTTAATGTGTCTATTGCACCATCAAGCAGACTTTCAACTAAAAAACTATTGAATCGCGATATTACGATCGCCACTTTGGCATTTTTCGCTTCGATATTACCTTGAACTATGTTCATTCTATCTTACCTAAATTAGCTAAAGCACCCAGCTCGGGGCAAAAAGAGGCGCTATGATATCACAGCCGTTAGTCCTGAGCTCTATGCAATTAATGAAATTGTTAAATTTACCATCAGCCAATATTATTCGGCGATATAATCGGTCACTTCCAAACCAAAACCTGACAATGAATGGTAACGTTTTGGTGAACTTAATAGACGCATACTGGTGACACCTAAACTTGCCAAAATTTGCGATCCTACTCCCACACGGCGTGAAGTTCCCTGCCATTGAGCTGGCGCGGGTGATTGACCATTGTCCTCGGCTTCAAATGCTTTGACTTTAGCTAGAACGTCACTGGTATTTTCGTCATTACCAAGTAACACTAAAACACCACCTTCAGCTGCAATGAGCTCCATGGCTTTTTCTAATGACCAACTACGCTTTTGGTCGCGTTCTGAATGCAGTAAATCATTAAAGGTATTCTGTAAATGTACCCGCACTAAACAATTTGGCTTCACTTCATCTTTAACTAAGGCATAGTGCAGTTGATTATCAATAGTGTCTCTAAACGTCACCATAGTAAATTCACCAAAACGGGTAGGCAACTTACATTGAGCTTCACGCACAACAGTGGTTTCATTAGTATTACGGTATTCAATTAGGTCTGCAATTGTGCCCATTTTAATGCCATGTTTTTCACTAAACTTGGCTAAATCTGGGTGACGGGCCATGGTGCCATCTTCATTTAAAATTTCAACAATCGCTGCGGAAGGTTCACATCCCGCTAAGCGAGCTAAATCGCAACCCGCTTCTGTATGGCCTGCTCGAGTTAATACTCCGCCTTCTTGTGCCATCAATGGGAATATATGACCTGGTTGGACTAAATCTGCAGCCTTAGCATCTTTAGCCACTGCAGCTAGTATCGTCACAGCACGATCATGGGCTGAAATCCCGGTTGTAACACCCGTTGCCGCCTCTATAGATACTGTAAAGTTGGTTGTAAACTGGGCATTATTGTTAGTAACCATTAAAGGTAAATTAAGTTGCTGACAACGTTCTTTGGTCAACGTTTGGCAAATTAATCCTCGGCCATAAGTTGCCATAAAGTTGATTGCTTCTGGCGTCACTTTTTCAGCGGCCATGATTAAATCACCTTCATTCTCTCTGTCTTCATCATCCATCAAGATAACCATTTTACCTTGACGAATATCTTCAATGATTTCTTCTATGCTATGTAACGCCATTGTCAGACCTTTATTAATTTAGTTATTGATTTAATCTTGAGGTATTAAATCTATTGGTAATATTTTTTTGTTTGGGCACAAATATTATTTACTGTGGTCGTTAACGCAAAAAACCTGACTTAGCGAGCAGTTCCATTGTCACACCAGATGTAGGCGGTGTATGCTCTGCTTGAGGCTGCATTAAACGTTCTAAATAACGAGCAATCAAATCGACTTCAATATTGACACTATCACCGACTTTTAGATCCACCAGCGTAGTTTCACCCGCAGTGTGAGGCACTATGGTTAACCTGAAACGTGCTCCATCAACTTCATTAACAGTTAAACTAACGCCATCAATTGTAATCGACCCTTTATGTGCGATATATCGTTGTAATGAAACTGGAGCCACTAACCAAAATTCTATTGCCTTGCCTCGATAAGCACATTGCTCAACCTTAGCAATCCCATCAACATGGCCGCTGACCATATGTCCGCCCAACCTTGTGGTGGCTGACACCGCTTTTTCAAGATTTACCTTTTGGCCAACTTGATAATGACTGAAACCAGTTAATCCAACCGTTTCGGCCGAAATATCTGCAACATAGCCATCAACCAACCGTTCAACTACGGTTAGACACACTCCGTTTGTGGCGATGCTGTCACCTAGCTTTACATCAGCCAAATCTAACTTTCCACTGGCAACGGTTAAACGAATATCGTTACCTTTGCGATCAATTTTACGTAATGTACCAAGGGCTTCGATTATCCCAGTAAACATAATGACTCACTTTTTGCTTTTAAACTTTGCTATTGCTCAGGTTTTAGGCTTCACAACTCGCACATTAATATGGTTGATTATATCTGAGGATATATCGCTTATCTTGTCCAACGTTGCGCTCATCAATTAAGTGCAATGCAGGAATTTGCTCCATTGCATTATAATCAGGTAACTGCAACATATTCCGTCCATGGCTGCCTAATAGTTTAGGCGCCTGATAAAGTACGATATCGTCAGCTAAGTTTTGAGCGACAAATGCCCCAGCTAAAGTGGCGCCCGCTTCAACCAATACAGCATTAGCATTTTCACCTAAATACGTTAGCAAGGCTAATAACGGGATTCTACCTGACGAGTCACACTCTAATACTAAAAAAGACACATGCTCAGGAAATGTCGCTTTAACACTGTCTGCATAATGACGACCAGAAACTAACAATATCGGACTTTTAATCGCAAACAACTGTTGAGCTGCAGTTAATCTTGCTCGACTATCGAGCACCACTCTTAAAGGTTGGAATATTTCATCTTTGGTATGATGAGTAGTTAGTTCACCTAACGCTTCATAGCGAACATTTAAGCTAGGATCATCAACAAGAATGGTTTCAACACCGGTGATTAATGCGCAATGGCTAGCACGATACTTTTGTACATCTGCTCGTGCAGCTTCACCGGTAATCCACTTTGATACCCCATTAGATAACGCAGTTTTACCGTCTAAACTGGCGGCTATTTTAACCGTAACCCAAGGAAGTCCTGTCTTCATCCGCTTCATAAAACCAAGGTTAAGCGCATAAGCTTGTTCTGTCAGTAATCCCACATCAACCTGAATATCTGCATCACGAAGCATGTTAATACCTCTGCCAGACACTTCTGGGTTAGCATCAGTAACAGCAACCACAACTCTAGCTACCTTGGCGTTTATCAAGCCTAAAGCGCAAGGTGGCGTGCGGCCATAATGACTACAAGGTTCAAGAGTGACATAAGCGGTCGCGCCTTCGGTAGAAAAGCCATTATCAAACGCCATTTGAAGAGCATTGACTTCGGCATGCCCTTGGCCTGCTCGTTGATGAAAACCTTCACCAATAATCTGTCCATCAGCAACAATCACACATCCCACACAAGGATTGGGCCGAGTGGTATAACGTCCCCGCTCTGCCAACATAATGGCACGGCTCATCATTTCAATATCGAAGCTAGACCAGTTAGGCATGGTAGGTATCTCTTTTCCGATGCGATGTTATTTACACGAGTGACACATCACACGATAAACATTGCTTTAATCAGTAATTATTTTTGCAGTTTAGCTATGGCTTCACCAAATTGAGACACATCTTCAAAGGCTCGGTACACAGACGCAAAGCGAATGTAGGCAACCTTATCAAGGCTCATTAACTGTTCCATCATTAGATTACCAATCATTTCAGAGTTAACTTCACGTTCGCCAGTGGCTCGCAATGTTGATTTGATTTTGGTGAGAGCTTGCTCTATTTCATCAATTGAG
Source organism: Shewanella polaris (assembly GCF_006385555.1). Lineage (NCBI taxonomy): Bacteria > Pseudomonadati > Pseudomonadota > Gammaproteobacteria > Alteromonadales > Shewanellaceae > Shewanella > Shewanella polaris. The sequence goes on from NZ_CP041036.1 coordinate 3,435,760, forward strand.
ACTGGACGTTTTTCAACTGCCCGCAACATGCCTCCACGCAGCTTATCTTCATCAAAGGGTTGCCGAGTTCCGTCGCGTTTTATGACGCGAGGCATGACTAATTCAGCGCCTTCAAATGTGGTAAAACGTTCATGGCATTCGGTACATTCCCGGCGGCGACGGACTTGGTGACCATCTGCCACTAAACGAGAATCTATAACTTTGGTATCGGTCGCGCTACAAAAAGGGCAATGCATTGAACCTCCTGCAGAAAAAAAATGGCCGCTAACAATTAGCGGCCATTAAAGTTTATCCTATTTGCGACACAAGGTTAACCTAAACCTGTATGCCTATCATCAATAGCGATTAACCATATACAGGGAATTTAGCACACAAGGCCAATACTTGGCCTTTAACGCGCTCAATAACTGCAGTGTCAGATACATCATCTAAAATATCGCAAATCCAACCGGTTAATTCTTTTGCTTCAGCTTCTTTAAAGCCGCGACGAGTAATAGCCGGTGAACCAATGCGGATACCAGAAGTAACAAACGGTGAACGCGGATCGTTTGGCACTGAGTTTTTGTTAACAGTAATGTTTGCATTACCCAATGCAGCATCAGCTTCTTTACCTGTTAAATCACGGCCAATTAAGTCCACCAACATTAAATGGTTTTCTGTACCACCAGAGACGATTTTATAACCGCGAGCTAAAAACACTTCAACCATAGCTTTTGCATTTTTAACCACTTGTTGTTGATATACTTTAAACTCTGGCTCTAATGCCTCTTTAAATGCAACCGCTTTACCCGCGATAACATGCATTAACGGGCCGCCTTGGCCACCTGGGAATACCGCAGAGTTAAGTTTTTTGTATAACACTTCGTCATCGGCTGCAGAAATAATAATCCCGCCGCGTGGGCCAGCTAATGTTTTATGTGTTGTAGACGTAACGACATGGGCATGTGGGACTGGTGTTGGATAAACACCAGCAGCAATTAAGCCTGCAACGTGGGCCATATCAACAAATAAGTACGCACCAATTTTATCAGCAATTTCGCGCATTTTAGCCCAATCAACTATTCCTGAAAACGCTGAGAAACCGCCGATCATCATCTTAGGCTTATGCTCAATTGCTAAGCGTTCCATTTCGTTATAGTCAATTTTGCCAGACTCATCGATACCGTAAGGAATAATGTTATAAAGTTTGCCAGAGAAGTTAACTGGAGAACCGTGAGTTAAATGACCACCATGAGCCAAGTTCATCCCTAAAACGGTATCACCTGGTTGCAATAGCGCCATGAAGACAGCGCTGTTTGCTTGTGAGCCTGAATGAGGCTGCACATTGGCGTAAGTTGCACCAAATAATTCTTTTGCACGTTCAATCGCTAATGTTTCAACCACATCAACGAATTCACACCCACCATAGTAACGCTTACCTGGATAACCTTCGGCATACTTGTTGGTTAACTGAGAACCTTGCGCTTCCATCACACGTGGACTGGTATAGTTTTCAGACGCGATCAATTCGATGTGTTCTTCTTGACGACAAGTTTCGTCTTCAATGGCTTTAAATAATTCTGGATCATAATCCGCAATATTCATCGCTTTCTTCAACATGGTAGCTCCAACATCATTATCTATATAGTAGGGTTGCGCGGTATTCTACCCTGCAACGATAATGATTTACAGTAGAAACAACATGAAATTCACTGTGTTCTTAATACAAAACGATTCATGTTTAAGCGACAAATCAATCTAATTAAGCAGCTTGTTTAAGCTTAAAAACACCCAAAATTAAATCATACAATTGCTTGTTGAGTTCAGCTCATAATGCAGTAGAATTATCTTCATCTTTGTTGACAATTAGACAGTATCATTATGGCTCAATTTGTATACAGCATGCTTAGAGTGGGTAAGATTGTCCCGCCTAAAAAGCAAATATTAAAAGACATTTCTCTAAGTTTCTTTCCCGGCGCAAAAATTGGTGTACTCGGATTAAACGGTTCAGGTAAATCAACTCTACTGCGCATTATGGCGGGTATCGATACCGAAATAGAAGGTGAAGCAAGGCCGATGCCCGGTCTAAAAATTGGTTATTTACCGCAAGAACCTCGCTTAAACGAACAACAAACCGTTCGCGAAGCTGTTGAAGAGGCATTAAGCGAAGCCAAAAATGCATTAATACGCTTAGATGAAGTTTATACTGCTTATGCAGAGCCAGATGCAGACTTCGATGCCCTAGCTAAAGAGCAAGGCGAATTAGAAGCTATTATTCAATCTCAAGATGCCCATAACCTTGATCATATTCTTGAACGAGCGGCAAACGCATTACGTCTACCAGATTGGGATGAAAAAATTGCAGTGCTCTCAGGTGGTGAACGTCGCCGTGTAGCCATTTGTCGCCTGTTACTTGAAAAACCAGAGATGCTGTTACTTGACGAACCAACCAACCATTTGGATGCTGAATCAGTGGCATGGTTAGAGCACTTCTTACAAGAATATAACGGTACCGTAGTGGCCATTACCCATGACCGCTACTTCTTAGATAATGCCGCAGGTTGGATTTTAGAACTCGACCGTGGTGAAGGTATTCCATGGGAAGGTAACTACTCTTCATGGCTTGAGCAAAAAAATGCCCGTTTACAGCAAGAATCTTCAACTGAAAGTGCTCGTCAAAAAACCATTGCAAAAGAATTAGAATGGGTGCGCCAAGGTGCTAAAGGTCGTCAGTCTAAAGGCAAGGCCCGTATGGCTCGCTTTGAAGAATTGAACACTAACGATTATCAAAAGCGTAACGAAACCAATGAATTGTTTATTCCACCAGGACCTCGCTTAGGCGACAAAGTTATTGAAGTGACTAATTTAACCAAGTCATATGGTGACCGCGTTCTGATTGATGATTTGACATTCACGGTTCCTAAGGGGGCTATCGTCGGCATTATTGGTGCTAATGGTGCAGGTAAATCAACCTTATTCAAAATGATCTCAGGCGAAGAACAACCAGACAGTGGCTCTATTTCTGTCGGTGATTCGGTTCAAATTGCGTCAGTTGATCAGTTCCGTGACTCAATGAATGATAAAAATACCGTGTGGCAAGAGATTTCTGGCGGCCAAGATATTATGCGCATCAACAACACTGAAATTTCTAGCCGTGCTTACGTAGGCCGCTTTAACTTCCGTGGTGGCGATCAGCAAAAAATAATTGGTTCATTATCGGGTGGTGAGCGTAACCGAGTCCACTTAGCCAAATTATTACAAGCCGGTGGCAACGTATTATTACTCGACGAACCAACCAATGATCTAGATGTAGAAACACTGCGTGCACTAGAAGAAGCGTTATTAGAGTTTCCTGGTTGTGCAATGGTTATTTCCCATGACCGTTGGTTCCTAGACCGTATTGCGACTCACATTCTTGATTACCGTGACGAAGGTAAAGTGAGTTTCTATGAAGGAAACTATACTGAATATTCTAACTGGCTAAAAGAGACTTTAGGAACAGATATAATGGAACCGCATAGGTTAAAATATAAGCGTTTAAATAAGTAATTATTATAAAACCAAATATATTATAGAATAAAGCGGAGCCTCAGTGCTCCGCTTTATTATTTAACCGTATTTGAGAGGTTATAATTAATACTGTTCAATTGAGATAGTAACTCAAAAATTTGTGAATTTATTGTGAGCAATGCACGACAATCTGTTTGTAAAGCTAAAATAACTTCAGTATTATAAAATATTAACGGATTATGTTACTCTTTGCTGATTATGCTCAGCGTATTACAGAGTGTTGATGGTTCCAGCTTGTAGAGAAATTTAATGGAGATACCAGTGTGATATACGGTTCAATTAGCCTTGCTTTATTGTGCTTATACGCAAGCAACTCATTTGCGGCACTCGAAATTATTACCACGTCAGAAAAGCTGGCTCTTCCGACATCCGAAGTCATTACTACGTCAGAAAAACCGACTATTCCGGCCCTTGAAGCCATTGCCACGTCAGAAGAACCAGTTATTCCGGCTCTTGAAGTCATTACCGCGTTAGAAAAGCAAACTTTCGATACAATTGAACAACAATATAATATTGATACTCTGCTAATCACGGTGAACGACAGATTTTCACAGCTCAATAAAAAAGCTTACGACATAGAAGGTCTGAAAAAATCAATTATTTCAGAGCAACAACGTTATGATGAGCTTATTGCCGAATTACCTAAAATTATTCGTGCAAAATCGAATATTGCCGAAACATATAAGCAAATAGAAGCGTCTATTTATTCTGTCGATAAATTAACTCAAGAAGCAGAAGATGATATTAAACGTCTTCAAACTGAAAAAGTAGAAATCTTAGCTGAATATGAAGCCATAAATAAAAAGCGTGCCGATAAAAGTCAACAATTATTTAAACTCAAAACAGAAATAACTAACCGTTTACTTGCTGATTTATCAAAACCAGACAGTACATTCCCAGTGAATATAAATGGCGCAACTGAATGTTCAAAATATCAATCGATTGCTGATTGTTTGAAAGAATCTAAAAGTAGCATTTTATCGAATACTCGTAATGAATCTCCATTTTTAAATGAAAAAAGTGTTTTATTATCATACGAAGTTCTTGACGCCAACATGAACATGAAAGGTGACTTACATTATAAAGTTGCAATGCAATTTAAGCCTTCTTATAACAATAAAATCGATGCTAGGTTGAATGAAGAACTAGGCCTAAAATCAGCGATGGTGACATTAAACAGTGACGTACCAGCAGATTGGTACATAAATGGTGTAAAAATTGGCACCGGTAAAAAACTATCCCATGAGATTCCACTCGGTAAACACGGTATTTTAGCTTCTTATCAAAATCAAGATAAATCCAGTGTAGAAACAATTGAAGCGAGTGGGGTTTTTAATTACAACTTTAATCACTTGATACCGACTAAAACTAGTAAAGCAGTCACAACAGAAGCCCCAAAAGTCGAACAAAACACAACAACACAACAACCGACAGCTCAAAAAACGAAAACAAAATATTCACTATTTTCAGACCAAGCCAGTTTTGAATTAAATGATGAAGATGTTAACAAGTCATCACCAAACAAAAGTATTGGTTATTTTATGGGGTTAACCCCTGTGAATAAAAAACAGACTATTGAAATTACGAACGAACCTATCGAAAAATAAAAGTTAAAATAGTCCCATCAGCTTTAACTCACTAATAATTCAGCTGAAATATAAATAAAAGCCATATCAAATGATATGGCTTTTATTTCCCCATTCCTTATGATTAATGGGGAAATAGAAATGCGACTTGTTACAAAAATATCAAAAGCTTTACATTACTTTACTCTTTACTCAAAAGAAAAAAATTACAATAACCAACTATTACTGACAAGCTACTCGTTAGCCAAATGCCGCCGCGTTACACTCCCCTTAAATGAATGTTTATAGAGATATGACTCAAATGATGAATAAACTTGGCCAATGTTTTTTCTTAACAACCATATTTTTTTTGGGCTTCATTGTCTTTTTACCTAATGCCAGTGCCGCACAAAAATCTCCTCGGGCAGAAAAAGTCGTGCCTGTCATCACTGCAACCATTGAACAACATGACCTATCACAATCAATTACCTTGATAGGAAAACTTGCTGCTACTCATGCGGTAATGATAGCGCCACAAGTAGCAGGTAAAATAGACAACATAGAAGTCACATCCAACCAACATGTCAGTAAAGGACAAGTATTACTAACCCTAGATAACCGCAAAGCAAAAGCCAGTGTGACCGAAGCTCAAGCTTACTATAAGGATGAGGTTCGTAAGCTTAATGAATTTAACAAGCTGATTCACGTTAACGCCATCACTCAAACAGAAATAGAAGCTCAAAAAGCGAATGTCGATATCGCTTTCGCACGACTCGAATCAGCTAAAACCGACTTGGATTACCACACATTAACGGCACCATTTCCCGGTAATACAGGTTTTATTAATTTCAGTCGTGGGAAAATGGTTAGTATCAATGAATCACTGTTATCACTTGATGACTTATCCGTATTACAGCTCGACCTACAAGTTCCTGAGCATTATCTTTCACTACTAAGTACTGGGATGTCGGTAAGCGCTACAAGCAGAGCGTGGAATAAAGTCATTTTTACAGGCAAGATTATCGCGATTGATCCTCGCGTCAATTCAGCAACTCTCAATCTCAATATTCGTAGTCAGTTTGATAATAAAAAAGGTCAATTAAAGCCTGGCATGATGATGTCAGCAACACTAGTATTTCCTAGTGTGTCATCTCCTATTGTCCCAGTACAAGCGCTTGAATATTCAGGCACCAGACGTTATGTCTACGTGATAAATCAAGACAATATCGCCACACGCACCCAAGTAATGTTAGGCGCGCGAATTAAAGATCAGGTATTAATAGAATCTGGTATCAATATAGGCGATCACATTGTTGTACAAGGACTAGTGAACATGCGTGACGGTGTGAAAGTGAAAGACTTAGCCACTCAGTCTACAACAAGCCCTGTTAAACAGGAGCGCGAATAATGTGGTTAAGTGATACGGCCGTTAAGCGCCCTGTTGTTGCAATTGTACTGAGTTTATTACTGTGTGTGTTTGGCTTAGTGTCATTTTCTAAACTGTCAGTTAGAGAAATGCCCGATGTACAAAACCCTGTAGTGACCGTTATGACCACCTATAGCGGTGCATCGGCCACTATCATGGAAAGTAAAATAACCAAGACTCTCGAAGATGAGTTGACCGGGATCAGCGGTATAGATGAGATCACATCAGTCACTCGAAATGGCATGTCACGTATTTCAGTCGAATTTGAACTTGGTTGGGACTTAACCGAAGGCGTGAGTGACATACGAGATGCCGTGGCCAAAGCGCAACGCCGCTTACCTGACGAAGCTGATGATCCCATTGTATCTAAAGATAATGGTACTGGTGAACCATCGATTTACGTCAACTTAAGCTCTGAAAATATGGACCGTACTCAGCTCACTGATTACGCCCAACGAGTATTAGAAGATAGATTCAGTTTAATTACTGGTGTTAGCTCGGTTAATATTTCAGGTGGCTTATACAAAGTCATGTACGTGCAGCTAAAGCCACAATTAATGGCAGGTAGAAATGTGACTACCAGCGATATAATTAATGCATTAAATACAGAAAACCTTGAAACACCCGGAGGTGAAGTCCGTAATGACACCACTGTAATGTCAGTCAGAACAAAACGGTTATATTACAGCCCAGAAGATTTTAATTACTTAGTTGTCCACACCGCAAACGATGGCACCCCGATTTACCTTAAAGATGTCGCCAGTGTGTTTATCGGTGCAGAAAACGAAAATTCGACCTTTAAAAGTAATGGCATTGTCAATTTAAGCCTAGGAATAGTGCCGCAATCAGATGCCAACCCATTAGACATTTCGATGCAAGTACAACAAGAAGTCGATAAAGTGCAGAGTTTTCTGCCTGAAGGGACACAATTAGTTGTCGACTATGATGCCAATGTGTTTATTGCTCGCTCCATTAATGAGGTTTACAACACCTTGTTCATAACTGGTGTGCTGGTTGTGTTGGTGCTGTACATTTTCATCGGTCAAGTGCGAGCGACACTCATACCAGCCGTTACCGTTCCAGTATCATTAATAGCCTCTTTTATGGCAGCTTACAGTTTAGGTTACTCCATTAACTTATTAACCTTAATGGCACTCATTTTGGCTATTGGACTGGTGGTTGATGACGCCATCGTTGTGGTGGAAAATATTTTTCATCATATTGAGCAAGGCGAACAACCACTTCTAGCGGCTTATAAAGGGACCCGTGAGGTTGGTTTTGCGGTTATGTCCACTACGTTAGTGTTAATTATGGTGTTTTTACCCATCTCATTTATGGATGGCATGGTGGGTTTATTGTTTACAGAATTCTCCGTGATGCTGGCAATGTCGGTACTTTTTTCATCACTTATCGCACTGACACTTACCCCAGTAATGTGCAGTAAGCTATTAAAAGCCAATGTGAAAAAAAATCGCTTTAATCTTGCTATAGATAATGGTTTTAATAGATTAGAACAACGCTATCGTGGCATGGTCAAATGGGCACTTCGTTGGCGAATAGCGGCACCAATTATTATCATCGCCTGTATCGGTGGTAGTTACTTATTAATGCAACAAGTCCCTTCACAGCTCTCACCGCAAGAAGATCGTGGAGTTTTGTTTGCGTTTATTAAAGGTGCCGAAGGCACCAGTTATAATCGCATGGTCGCCAATATGGACATTGTTGAAAATCGATTAATGCCACTATTAGGCCAGGGAGTAGTGAAATCATTTAGTGTTGAAGCCCCTGCATTTGGTGGCAGAGCGGGTGATCAAACCGGATTTGCCATTATCCAACTTGAAGATTGGCAAGATCGTGATACAGATATTAAACAAGCTTTAGCATTAATCAGTCAAACGTTAAAGGATATTCCTGATGTAATGGTTCGTCCGATGCTACCTGGATTTAGAGGTCAATCAAGTGAACCAGTTCAATTTGTATTGGGGGGCTCCGACTATTCCGAGTTATTTAAATGGGCCCAAGTACTACAACAAGAAGCCGATGCGAGCCCTATGCTTGACGGTGCTGATTTAGATTACGCAGAAACAACCCCAGAACTTGTCGTTACGGTCGACAAACAAAGGGCTGCAGAGTTAGGAATTAGCGTCTCAGAAATAGCGACAACCTTAGAAATAATGTTGGGAGGGCGCAGCGAAACAACCTTTGTTGAACGTGGTGAAGAATATGATGTATACCTACGCGGTGATGAAAACAGCTTTAATAGCGTCACTGACCTCAGTAAGATTTATTTTAGAAGCAGCAAAGGCGAATTAATCACCCTCGACACCGTCACTAAGGTTGAAGAAGTTGCCTCACCGCAGCGGCTAAGCCATACCAACAAACAAAAATCGATTACCATTAAAGCAAATTTAGGTGAAGGTTATACACTAGGGGAAGCACTCGACTTTTTAGAGAATCGCGCAATTACATTACTGCCAAACGATATTTCAATTGCCTACACTGGTGAGTCAAAAGATTTTAAAGAAAACCAAACCGGTGTGCTCATTGTGTTTGCTTTAGCATTACTGATTGCTTACCTAGTATTAGCAGCTCAATTTGAAAGCTTTATCAATCCGGCAGTGGTGATGTTTACTGTTCCGATGGGTATTTTTGGTGGTTTTATTGGCTTAGTACTCATGCATCAAGGGATGAATATCTATAGTCAAATTGGCATGATAATGTTAATTGGTATGGTCACCAAGAATGGTATTTTAATTGTCGAATTTGCCAATCAATTACGTGACCGCGGTTTATCACTCGACAACGCTATTATAGATGCTTCAGCGCGCCGTTTACGGCCAATATTAATGACCGCATTCACCACTCTAATTGGTGCAATACCCCTGATTATGTCATCCGGAGCTGGCAGTGAAAGCCGCATTGCGGTTGGAACTGTGATATTCTTCGGCATGGCATTTGCAACCATAGTCACCCTATTAGTGATCCCAGCAATGTACCGACTCATCTCTTCGTCAACTCACTCTCCAGGGTTTATTGAAGCACAACTTAATGACGCCATTGCCGCCCAACAAGCGCAATAGCCTTAATTTTCTCAGGTTTAATAATGACAACGCTTGCAGTATTCGTAGATGTGCAAAATATTTATTACACCTGTAAACAAGGTTTTGGGCGTTCATTTAATTACCGTGCCTTGTATAAACGTTTATCTGCTCAAGGTAATATCAGCCACGCTATTGCCTACGCAATAGCCCCGGCTGATGACGGACAGGTAAAGTTTCAAGATGCACTAAAGCATATTGGCTTTACCGTGAAAACTAAGCCCTATATTCAACGTAGTGATGGCTCTGCAAAAGGTGATTGGGATGTTGGGATTACCATCGACATGCTTGAGATAGCGCCTGCTGTTGACGAAGTAATTTTACTGTCTGGAGATGGCGATTTCGATTTATTACTAAAAAAAATCAATCAAACAACGACATGCTACACCCATGTAATTAGTGTTGAGCGCCTTACTGCAAAGTCATTAACCGACCAATGTCAGCAATTTACTGCCATTGATAGCACGTTATTAATTTAATCATTTGCGCAATCGCTTTTCAGATTTCGTCGATGGCAGTACTTATTCTAATAATACTAAACTTCAATTAAACTTTTTAAACATTAAATTGAAGACTTACATTATGAGTAACTCAGAGAAACGTTGCAAAGAACCAATGAATAAATTTAAGATCACTGCATTAGGGTTACCAATATTGTAATAATAAATTTTTTACGAAATCAATTTATAGCCTTAGACTATTGATTATCATAATTATTATCCAAATATTTACCCGACTGAGTAAATACCACTTGGGTAGTAAAGATGGTAGTATTCACTCAATGTTATTAAAATATTTAATAAAGGATGATATGTCGTTAATAGGTTACCTCAGCACCTTGGTTGATCATATTTCAACCTATAAAGTACGCAGAATATCTGCACAGGTTACTTTACTTGCATTGGTGATCTTTTGCGTGATCTTCACACCAAAAACAACATTAGCCGAGCCATTAAAAATCACTTTGGCAGCTGAAGATGGCTGGCCACCTTTTGCCAACGAATTTGGCAGCGGTATTTCCCACAATCTAATCAATCAAGCCTTCAAGCAAGTTGATGTAGACGTTTCTACTATTATAGTGCCTTATACTCGCGGACTCATAATGACCGAGCGAGGATCTGTTGATGGCGTCTTTAATGTCACTCGGGAGGAAAGTACCATAGATCGCTTTGTGTTTGGTAATGAGCCTCTTTTTACCGTAACCGCATCTTTTTTCTTTGCTAAAGAACATCCAACAATGGCCAATAATAAATGGCTGCTCCCAAGCAGAAGTATTATCGGGATTGTGAATGGTTATGAATACGGTGACGAATTCAACACACTGGTAGAACAACGAAAATTGCAAGTCATTACGGTTAACAGTCAACGTCAGCTGATCAATTTATTATTAGTCGGCCGAATTGATACCGCGATTATGTTCGATCTTGTGGCAGATGTTTACATTCAACAGATGGGAGTTGAAGACGATATAACGGCTAAATTCATTAACCATAAAAGTGAAATTTTTGTCGCGTTCTCTAAACTAAATCCGCAAGCGGAGCGTCTTAGCAAGTTATTAGACGAAGGGCTATTAACATTACAAAAGCAGGGTAAATATCATCAACTGCTTCAGCCTGAAAATGATTAACCACAATATAATAAGGTCATAGCGATATGAGCCATTCTCCTGCAGAGCCTAAATACAGTCCAATCTACTCTTTTGCTGTACAAATTTATTATGAAGATACTGATTTTTCTGGTGTAGTTTATCATCCAAATTTTTTAAAGTATTTTGAACGTGCGCGGGAGCATGTCATTGGCGCAGAGGTACTCAGCAAGCTTTGGCAGCAACAACAATTGGGTTTTGCTGTCTATCGCAGCGATATGTTATGTCACGATGGCGTTGAGTTTGCTGATATTATTGATGTGCGTACGCAATTTTATTTTGAGAGTAAATACCGCACAGTATGGAAACAGGAAATATGGCGGCCAAATGCTAAAAAGCCTGCTGTAACAGCAACAATTGAAATGGTTTGCATGAATCAAAAACGCCAGTTAGCACCTATGCCTGCAACATTAATCAGCCAGTTGTCAGTAGGATTTTAATCATTAACTCTCTACTTATAAAATTGCATTCAGTTTATAAGGCTCCTTATGATTCATTAGATATCGGATAGTTAAGTTGCGGGTAACTATGTTCAAATTCGCTTACGGTGAATGGCTTTGCAAAGTAATCACCTTGAATAGTATCGACTCCAAAACCCGTTAACACTTCTAATACTGATTTTGATTCAACGCCTTCAACCGTCACTTTAAAACCCAAATTTTTAGCCAGTTCTATACTGGTCTTCACAATGTGTTTGGCAGCAGCAGAGGTTTCAAATTCATTTAAAAAGGCTTTATCAATCTTAACTTCATCTACTGGGAGATAACGTAAATATGCCAACGATGAATGTCCTGTACCAAAATCATCAATAGCAAGTTTAACCCCAATATCACGCAATTGATTTAAAATAACAATGGTATTTTCGACAGATGACATTAAAGCACTTTCGGTGATTTCAATAGTAATCGATTCGGCAGGAACTAGGTATTGGGATAATTTAGTGGCAACATCGACAGCTAAATTGGGATTATCTAAATCAGTAGATGACAAGTTTAGGGCCACATTAATATAAATACCCATATTGCGCCATTTAGCTTGTTGAGCGATGACCTTATCAAGCACCCAAGAGCTTAACATTTCGATCATACCAGTTTGTTCCGCGAGTGGAATAAACTCACTAGGTGAAATTAATCCTAAGCCTTCATGTTGCCAACGAATCAAAGCTTCAACCTGTTTACATTGACCACTTTTTATATCCAACTTAGGCTGAAATACCATAAACAGTTGGTTTTGCTTTAAACCTTTAGGTAAGCCATTGATAATTAATAATTCTCGATACTGTGCTTTATCGTCATCTTGATCATAAAAAGCTATCTGCTGTTTTAATGTTTTGGCCTTTTTCAGTGCTAAATCTAATCGGCGCAACATTAAACTGACATCGGCATGGTGCTCGTTTAACGACAAGACACCAAGCTGCACTTTGATGCTAATTGGCTGTTGTTCTATTTCAAACAGGGTTTGTAAATCATTTTTTATCGCAAACAATTGCTCACTAGTCAATGGTTTATGAAAAAACAACAGAAACTCATTACCGTTCATCCTTGCGATAAATTGAGCTTTACAGCTGATATTAGTGATTTTTTTAGCAAACGCTTTTAGAAGTTTATCGCCAAATACAAAACCAAATAAATCATTTACAAAACGAAATTGTCGAATATCTATCAACACTAACATGCCTTCTGAAATAGGCATTATTGACAGAATTCTGCGTTTAAAACCAACGCGATTAGCCAATCCCGTTAATTTATCTCGTTCACTGCTTAAATAATTTGATTGATGTAAATTGTTGAGGACGTTAGTAAGTGGTTTTAATAATGTTGAAGGGGAGTCGATTAAAAATGAATCTTGATTTAATAATTGTAATTCAAGTGAATGAGTCAATTGCCGAATAAATCGATATTGACGCCAATAAAAATACCCGACAATGCACAGCATAACCGTAAGTATAAATAATATTATTATCAGTAAATAATTCATAATGTTCTAATCTTATGCTTTCTTTATACGTTAAATTAGCATTATATTTGGATATTATATTGTATTGGCTCAATGACTTAAATTGGTAACAATAAATCCAATACGACTATTCGTAACTCTGTTTAATTGAATGATACATTTCAATAAACTCATCACTAGCAAGATCTTCTGGGGTCACGGGTAAGCCTCGCTCAGCAAAAACACCTAATCTTTCTTCTAACTCTTCACCCGCACGTAACTCTCCGGTATAAAATGCAGCTGAACGAATAAAATCTAGATAAGTCACTTTTTCAGGCATGTAATGTAAATCAGCCCAGCGCTCCACCACTTCCATCACTTCAGGTGCAAAATCCCATGTTTTCAATATTGCACGACCAATAGGCCCCTGCATTTTACGCACTAAACTGCGTAAATCGTCAATTCGACTAAATAGCTCTGGCTGAACTTCGGCCTCGGTTAATACTGGTAATGCGCCAATATTATGCACCAAACCAGCAAGAGTTAAGGTATCACGGTCTAATTTTTTATTTGGATGGCGCTTGTTATACATTTCAAGCATCGCACAAGATGAAGCCGTCACCTCAATAGAGGTATTCCATACTTCATCCATTACCTCCCACACCATTTCATTGGTTGAGATAAATAATTGCTCCATTGCCACAGATGTTGTAATAGATTTAATTTGCACTAAACCAATACGACTAACCGCAGCGTTTATACTCTCAGCTTTTTTCCCTGCAGAGTATAAAGCGCTATTTGCTACTCTAATAATACGAGCTGAAATAGCTGCATCTTGACCAATGATCTCAGCGACTTGTTTAAGACTTGAATCTTTACGGGACACAACTTCTTGAACACGCATAGCCACTTCTGGTAATGTTGGTAGAACTAAAGCGTCATCTTTAAGCTTTCTTAATAGTCCGACCAAGAGTTGATGTTCCGTGGACATGGAGTCTCCATAAATAAATAATTACTAATATTAAGATTATATACCCAAACTGAAAACGTTTGCGATTACTGAGCTAACTAGAATTCAATTAATTATAACTTTCAGTTTTGATTTATCGGTAAAAAAGATTCTTCAATACTCTAAAAACACAACCAACCTCACAAATACCAAGGCTATATTTGTCCCAGCTAATATCCTTAAGTAAGCTTCGGCCCTTGAATCATACCATGTTCAACTAGGTCGAGAAAAACCATGTTTAAACCTGAATTATTATCCCCCGCTGGTACACTTAAAAATATGCGTTACGCCTTTGCTTATGGCGCCGATGCTGTTTATGCTGGCCAACCTCGTTACAGTTTACGAGTTCGAAATAATGATTTCAAAATGGAAAATCTTGCTTCTGGTATTGAAGAAGCTCATGCCCTAGGTAAAAAATTATATGTCGTCAGCAATATTGCACCACACAATGCCAAGCTAAAAACGTATATTAAAGACATGGAACCTGTGATCGCGATGAAACCCGATGCGGTAATCATGTCAGATCCAGGGTTAATTATGATGGTGCGCGAAACGTTTCCAGAGCAAGTGGTTCACTTATCAGTTCAAGCTAATGCCATTAATTGGGCATCCGTCAAATTCTGGCAGCAACAAGGTATTAAACGGGTCATTTTATCTCGTGAATTATCATTAGATGAAATTGAAGAGATCCGTCAACGTTGTCCAGATATTGAACTTGAAGTATTTGTTCATGGTGCATTATGCATGGCATATTCTGGCCGTTGTTTATTGTCTGGTTACATGAATAAACGCGATCCCAATCAAGGCACTTGTACCAATGCGTGCCGTTGGAAATATGATGTGCATCAAGCACAGCAAACCGATTCTGGCGATATCATCCCTGTAGCACCAACTGTGCAGCTGGAAAACCCAACATTAGGCTCTGGACAACCCAGTAACGACATAGTTCTGTTACAAGAAGCAGGTCGTCCTGGCGAGTATATGCCCGCTTTTGAAGATGAACACGGCACCTATATTATGAATTCAAAGGATTTGCGAGCCATTCAACATGTGGATCGCTTGACCAGAATGGGCGTTGATTCATTAAAAATTGAAGGTCGTACTAAGTCTTTTTACTATGTTGCGCGCACAGCACAATTGTATCGTCAGGCAATAGAAGATGCAGCCGCAGGAAAAGACTTTGATCGTACTTTAATGAATAACCTTGAAGGTTTAGCCCATCGTGGTTATACCGAAGGTTTTTTACGCCGTCATGTTCATGATGAATATCAAAACTATCAATATGGTCATTCGGTTAGCGACAGTCAGCAGTTTGTGGGTGAGTTTACCGGCAAACGTAACGAGCAAGGGTTGGCAGAAATTGATGTGAAAAATAAATTCTCTGTTGGTGACAGTGTAGAAGTGATGACAACCGAAGGTAATTTTGTTATCACTATTGAATCATTAGTGAATCGTAAAAATGAGCAAATCGATGCTGCACTGGGTTCGGGTCATTTTGTATTTATGACCATTCCACATAATATCAATGTCGATAAAGCCATGCTAATGCGTAATTTACCTGAGGGAATGGACACTCGAAACCCTCATCAACCTGCTTAACTTAAGGTTTTTATGGCATTAATTATTGACGATAGCTGTATTAATTGTGATATGTGCGAACCCGAATGTCCTAATGAGGCCATTACTATGGGTGAAGAAGTGTATGAAATTGATCCCGCATTATGCACCGAATGTGTTGGCCATTATGACAAACCGACATGTGTGTCTGTGTGTCCGATTGACTGTATCGATCCAGATCCCAAACACGTCGAGTCGCAAGACGAGTTATTAATAAAATATAAAGTACTCACAGGTAAAGGCTAGATACTTAAGAGGCTCAACAATTTATCTATAATTTGATAATAATAAACGCAAAAAAACAGCGCGAATAACGCCGTTTATTATTATCGCCAATGTTAATCCTTGGCTTGTAATGCGTGCAGTAATTTTGCCATTTGTTCTATTCCCACTTGAGCTGGTTTAGGTAAATTATCTAACTCAATAGACATTAATAGGTTTTTTACTTCTAAACCTAATTCAGTATCCCCTTCAATACGTAATTTACGTTGAAAAAACAGTGTATCGGGATCTTCCTTGCCCGCTGCAACTAAAATTAACTCAGGCACATTGGCACTTAATGTCACATCCGGCTGAGTTAATCCTCGCACTCGTAATTCTTGTTCAATACCCACCTCAAAGTGTAAACCAATATCATCAATACAGATCCCTACCCACTTTTGTTTGAGGAAATGGAGTTCATCTGACTTTAATTGTTCTGTTAACACTAAATTCAATAGCTTATTGAGCGCGATCATTTTTAACTTATCTGGCATCAAATTAAGCGAACGACGACCCACCTTAGGCGCAATATGTAATAAGTGTTGTGAAAATTGGTGTGTAAACGCTTGAGCCATTGTAAATACCTGCCGACAAAAATAACTATTAATTAAGATAGTCTACTGGCAATTTATCTAACTAAACCTGTTTTAAATCAATTCATGTTAACTCAATCACATTTACACTCCTGATCTTTGAAAAAAACGAGAACACCAACATGGAACTCTTATGCCCCGCCGGTAATATAGCGTCACTCAAAGCCGCACTTAACGCTGGCGCTGATGCGGTTTATCTCGGACTTAAAGATGACACCAATGCGCGTTCGTTTGCCGGTTTAAACTTTTCGCCCCTTCAACTAGCGCAAGCTACCAAACTGGCTCATGGCCAAGGACGAAAAGTATTTTTAACCCTTAACACCTTCCCGAAACCTGGACAAGAACATCGCTGGTATCAAGCTGTTGATTTAGCAGCTCAATTAGAAATGGACGCCCTCATTGTTGCTGATTTATCATTGCTAGATTATGCCCACCAGCACTACCCTCACCTTACCTTGCATTTGTCTGTACAAGCTAGTGCGACCAATTTAGGGGCTCTGTCGTTTTATAAAGAAGCATTTAATATCGAACGTGCCGTTCTCCCTAGAGTACTGTCAATAAAACAAGTACGAGATTTAGCTAAAGTCAGCCCGGTCGAACTTGAAGTCTTTGCCTTTGGCAGTCTATGTATTATGGCTGAGGGTCGATGTCATTTATCGTCCTATGTGACAGGACAATCACCTAATACTGGCGGGTCGTGCTCGCCAGCCAATCATGTGCGTTGGCAAGATGACGGCAATGATAAACTCACCAGGCTTAATGACGTGTTAATCGATAAAGCTGATATAAGCCAGCAACTTGGGTATCCTGTGGTCTGTAAGGGCCGTTATATTGCCGAGTATGACCATGACGCGAAATATTTACTTGAGTCACCCACCAGCTTAAATACGTTAAGCTTATTGCCTCAACTGGCTCAAGCAGGAATAAAATCACTCAAAATTGAAGGACGACAACGAAGTCCTGCTTATGTGAGCCAAGTGACTCAAGTTTGGCGTAGCGCGATTGACACTTATTTTGCCAACCCCGAGTCGTTTTGCGAACAACCACAATGGGCACAAGTGTTAGCAAAAGTATCCGAAGGACAAATAACAACATTGGGTGCTTACGAGCGTCAATGGCAATAAGGTTATAAAATGAAAATATCTCTTGCTCCAATTAGCTACTGTTGGTCAAAACCTAACGTAGAAGCGTTTTATCAACACGTTGCTTTAAGTGATATCGATACCGTATATTTAGGTGAAACGGTATGCAGTCGCCGTCGAGAAGTGAAGTTTAATGACTACCTTGAACTCGCCAATATGCTTAAATCTCATGGTAAGCATGTGGTGCTATCAACAATGGCCCTGATAGAAGCACAATCTGAACTTAACGAATTAAAGCGTGCTATCGATAATGGTGATTTCAGTATTGAGGCTAATGACATGGCTGCAGTACATTATGCACACCAAGCTAAAGTCCCTTTTGTTTGTGGGCCAACAATCAATAATTATAATCGAACCAGTCTTGATTTATTGCACCGTAAAGGGATGTACCGCTTTGTTATGCCATGTGAATTATCGCAACAATGGTTAAGTAACGTTATCAACTACGGCGGTAAACCGGCTTTTGAAATAGAAGTGCTTGGCCATGGCTATATGCCATTAGCACTCTCAGCGCGCTGTTTTACTGCCAAACATTACCGGTTACCTAAAGATAAATGCCAAACCATTTGCCAACGTCATAGCAAAGGCTTACTTGCTCAAACACAAGAATCGCAACCCTTATTGCGTCTAAATGGCATCCAAACTCAATCAGCAGCGCAGGTAAATTTAATTAACCAAATCCCACAGATGCTCGATATGGGAATTGATTACTGGCGAATATCACCTAACAAATTAGCCGATATAACTTTGGGTTCAGACTTAGCCCATGCTTTAGAACAAGTCAAAACGGATACACTTAACAAAGAAGCACTGTTCACAAAACAGTTTAATGACAATAAATCTGTGTCGGCGGCCAGCCATCATTGCAATGGTTATTGGTTAGGATTACCCGGTATGGATTATGTGCTTGAGTCCAATCCTCCAAGGCTATAATCTAAAAAACACTCGCTAGCCATTAATCAATAGGTCATATATTGACACAATATTGATATTTTTTAATGGCTATCGAGTAGTTGTAAATTCCACAAAATCAAAATAAAAATACGCTAATAACAAAATACTAAACATTCAGTTCAATTAGTATTTCGTTATATAAAAAGTGATTCTTTCAAAGCAAATAACTACTCACATTTCACTAATATCTATTCGGTTAAGTTATCATTTTACAAGCTGTAAATATGGGGGTAACCTTGCCTACCAAAAAATACAACTGAATGGACATTCAATGTCTGTCCATGATAAACAGTTGGAAAGGACAGCTTTCCCAACTTAAAGCAAATATGTAGGGTGAATTTAACGTGACACAGAAAAAACACAGCATCAAAACAATCCTCACCTTTATTATTCCATCACTGATTGGTTTATTATTGTTTATGACCCCAATTAACATCGAAGGGTCTATTACCATTCCAATCGCTATCATCTCAAAAGCATTGCAAAGCCAAATGGGCAGTTCGATTCAGCTTATTGTTACCTGTATTGTTGTATTAATGGCATTCGCCTCACTGTTTACTCAGATCATTAATCCTAAATTTGTGCGTAAAAACACTTTTTTACGCACTTTACTGAAAGTAAATTTATTCTGGTTAGTCGTGCGGATACTGGGGGCAATCTTTATTGTCATGGTTTACTTGCAAGTGGGACCTGATGCGATTATTTCATCGTCAACTGGCGGCCTAGTACTCAATGATTTAGTCCCAGTGTTGTTCTCGGTATTTATTTTTGCCGGTATGTTATTACCCTTATTACTTAATTTTGGCTTATTAGAGTTTTTTGGTACGTTATTAACTAAAGTGATGCGGCCAATATTTAATTTACCAGGGCGAAGTGCCATTGACTGTATGGCGTCTTGGTTAGGTGATGGCAGCGTGGGCATTTTAATGACCACCAAACAATACGAAACCCGTTTCTATACTGCCCGTGAAGCTGCTGTCATAGGTACTACGTTCTCTGCGGTGTCAATAACGTTCAGTCTAGTGGTGATATCACAAGTCAAACTAGAACATCTTTTTGCGCCATTTTATCTCACCGTATGTCTAGCAGGCTTTGTTGCCGCAATCATAGTTCCTAAACTACCTCCGCTATCATGGAAGAAAGATCTTTACATCGATAACACTCCTCGCCACGAAGATGACGAAACGATCCCAGCTAATCATGGGGTGTTTTCATGGGGATTTGATCAAGCAATGCAACGAGCATCCTCTGCTGGTGGAATTAAACATGTTCTGACTGAAGGGATTAAAAACGTTGTCGATATGATATTTGGTGTTATCCCCGTGGTTATGGCTATTGGCACAGTAGCTTTGATATTAGCGGAACACACACCAATTTTTAATTACTTAGGTATGCCATTTATTCCATTTTTAGAATTACTCCATATTCCAGAAGCTACCGAAGCCTCAAAAACGATTGTTGTTGGCTTTGCGGATATGTTTATTCCATCCATTTTAGCCAGTTCGATAGAGTCTGACTTAACACGCTTTGTGATTGCTGCTTTATCTGTTACTCAGCTTATTTATATGAGTGAAGTGGGTGCACTTTTAATTGGCAGTAAAATCCCTGTTAACTTTTTTGAACTATTCGTCATCTTTATTCTACGAACGTTAGTAACCTTGCCTATTATTGCGTTAATGGGCCACTTGCTGGTTTAATTTCACAAGCGAACTCAACACCACTAAATAAACTGAAGCGCATGCGCTTCAGTTTATGTTAAAAATTTTCTGCGTAACCGAGATAAATCGAGTATGCTTAAAAAGTAACATTAACGACATATCATTATAATGCTGAATAACTAAGGGCAAACCATGGACGATAGGCGTAAGTTTTCTCGTATTTTATTTGCAGCCAGTGCTTACCTCACGCAAGCAGAGAAAACATGGCAAACAAAAATTTTAGATTTAAGTCTCAATGGCGCCTTAGTAGAAAGACCTGCAGATTACAATGAGCAGCCAGATAGCATGTTAACGCTAAAATTTATGCTAGCAGACTCCGCTATTGAATTAACAATGGAAACTGAAATTGTGCATAAAACGCCTGAACATCTTGGCTTAAAATGTACACATATTGATGTTGACAGTATCACCCACCTTCGAAGAATAATTGAATTAAATATGGGTGATGCCCAGCTATTAAACCGTGAACTTACGTTTTTAATCGCTCCGTAGTGACTAATAAAAAATTAATTAATAACGTCGCGAAAACAAAAAAAGGTAAATCATTGATTTACCTTTTTTATATGAGCCATTTGCACAATGGATGATTAATGAATGAGCTCAAGTAGCTCATGAATAGTTTTTACCGGAGTGATTTTGGCGCCTAACCCTTCCATGGTTTTATGGTAATTCCGAAATGGAATAAAAATCTCCGTAAACCCGTGCTGTGCAGCTTCTTTTACCCTTGGAACACCACTGTCAATTGGACGTACATCGCCGTTCAAACTCAACTCACCCATAATACAAGTGGTTCTAGGCACCACAAAGTCATTTAAGCTGCTCAATAATGCCGTAACAAGCGCTAAATCAATACAGGTTTCTGATTCATCAATTTTCAATCCGCCGACAATGTTGAAAAAAGTATCATGATATATCTTGGTTTTAGTATGTTTACGTAAAATCCCCGTTAACATCTTAATTCGGTTCATGTTAAGACCGACGCATACACGCTGCGGAAATTCAGACTCAGTTTCAGTCGTTAAACATTGTATTTCTAACAACAAATTACGATTACCTTTACGAATACAGGTAATTGTCGAACCAGGTGATTCTGTGGTGGAGCCCGATAAAAATATTTCGCTAGGGTTATCAACACTGAGCATTCCACGCTCACTCATACGAAAAATACCCACGGTATCGACATCACCAAAACGGTTTTTATTGGCTCGTAAGGTACGAATTTGGCCATCATTAGTGTCAATATGTAGCAAGGAATCCACAATATGGACTAAGGTTTGCGGTCCAGCGATTTCATTATTTTTATTCACATGAGCAATAATAAACATAGTCACGTTATTTTTTTTACAGTATTGCGTAAACGCTTGTGCAGCGGTTTTAACTTGCGACGGCGACCCTGGACTCCCATTTGCAGAATCTGTAACGACTGCTTGAATAGAATCGATTACGGCAAATTTAATTTGCTTAGCTTCTAATTCCTCAATAATCGCTTCTACGCTGGTTTCAGACAACAGAAACAAGTTATCTTCGTTATAATTAAGCTTTAAACGATTAACGCGATTCTTAAATTGGGATAATGACTCTTCTGCAGTACAGTACAACGACGCCATTGATTGCGACATTCGAGCAACTAAATCGGATAACAACGTTGTTTTACCTGCACCAGGATCACCTGAAATAATATTAACAGAACCAGTTGTTAATCCACCGCTTAATACCCTGTCTAACTCACCAATTTCAGTGAGTCTTTTTTCAGCCTCCACAGATTCAACTTCACTCAGCTTTTTGGAACCGCCACCAACAGCACCTGCGTAGCCCAATACCGATGAACGCGAGGTTGAACTCTTTGATGCCGACAACCTCATTTCAACTAAAGAGTTCCACGCACCACAACGACATTGCCCCTGCCAACGCGGATAATCTTGACCACAATCGTCACAAACAAATGTCATTTTTGGAGCTTTTGCCATGTTAAATCCTATATTGAAAACCAATTAATACGTTACAATTCAAGTTATTTGATCTAAAGACTCCCAAACAATCATAATTAAAAAGTTGTGTTTATTACATCTATGTACCATCGACAAAAGCAAAATAACCGCTTTGATGACTTATATTAGTAATAATAACAATGATCTTTAGTTTGAGTCTTGCCAATGGTTAAAATCTTGTTCACACTCCATACAGAACAACTATAAATGAGTGATAAATAGCGCGCAGTAAAGCCAGTGCTAAATCAATAACGCGTTATCCATAACATCGCGTGTTAATCTGAGTAATATGACAATTCATAGCATATCATTTCGCCATAGTTTACCAAGATCGCAGAAATGTATATTACAATACAGATTAGCACTTTCTTGCCGATAACATTATCAGCCAGACTTACAATAAGTATTTGAAACGACATAATAATGAGCTTAGAAAACCACAGTGCATTAATTGAACAACTAAAGTCTCTGATCATGGAACCTGACTTTCAGGATATTTTTGAACAGTTAACCGCTGACGAATCAAATTCTACCCGTTTTCTACTGAAAATGGAGCTAAACCGAATCTCATCTTTATGCACACGACTGATTGATTTACGCGACAAAACTGAATTACCTTGCGAAGAAATAGTCATTGCTAATCAAAAACATTTCCTAGATGCACCAGCAAAAGAGTCTTTATTACAAATACTGCCATTATATCGCAATAATTACACACTAGGCGTATATGAGCATGTTATTAAACTGCATAAGCGGCGTCGCCTTAGACTGAGAGAAAAAGTCTCTGACGAAGATACTAACCAAGAAAATCAATTTCTGGTGCCTGGAGTCGTGCTCGGGAGCTACTTTAATCGTAGTGAAGAACGAATGAATTATAGCATTCGAATCATGGTTTCTCAGCAAGGGCTAGCTGAAGATAATGGCGTTACGCTAGATTTATCCGTCGGCGGAGCTCGCATTAAATTGCCATTGAAACATGGCTTTGACCAAGACAAACCGTTGCGCGTAAAACTGCTTGAACTCAGTGATGAATATTATTTGGATGATTTACAGCAAGGTGTTGACTATCAAATAGTTGATATTCAAAACAAAGATGACAGTGCCATCTTTAGACTAAAAAGGCTCGGCGGCGGAGGGGCGTTAGATAGCTTGTTATCGCAGTTAATCCGCGGGCATAAATTCCGCTATAAAGTGGATGTTAATGATGTCATCGTTACCGCGACGGGATTAGGTTATGAGCGTCATTACCTGCCTTTATTGACGCATTTACCCTTGTTTGTTTCTTCGGTTGATAATAAACCACAGATAACTTATGAATTGCTGAGTCGAAGTAACCAATCTATCCAGCATTATTTTCAAGATGAAAATGAAATTAGCCAACTCCCAAGCCTTCTTAATACGAGTCGGTTAACTCAACTGATTAATCAAGCCGAAAACAATGACCATAGTTATTTATTTAGTTTTACTTATCATGCCAACGGTAAGTTACATTTTTATTCTGCTACCTTAGCGGAACTTAAATCCACTAAAAATATCCATTTATTTTTCGGTTTTGCTTCTAAAAAAGCCAGTTGGCGAGTGTTTAAAGTGATCACTCAAGTAATCGATCACAGTAAAAGCTACAAAACATCGACCCTCCCCGGAGATGATGCTCGTTATGCAGCCCTCACAGAACAACAATTAGCTCAATTTAGTCATACTTTACAACTTATTGATTTAACTAACGAGGAAGCTCGTAAGGACTATCAATGCTGGTTTGAGCAATCCGATGTCAATGCTTTAAAGGTTTTTGCGCAAACTAAGATCAAGCAACAAAACATCAAAAAGGTTTCAATGCCATTTAGTGAACGGCGCCATGAAGCCCGATTCTCTTTTAAAACCTTAATTACCATCCAGCAAGGTGATAAACAGACATCGGGTATCACTCATGATATTTCAAGTCGTGGTTTACAAATTATGTTAGAAAAGACCACCAACTTTGATGAACCGGGTGCCATAACATTATCATTTCCAAGACTTCAGGCCGCAGCGAATACAACGAATTTATCAAATTTACCATACCAATTAATACGCAGCCGAATGAATGGGCTGATTTTACATGTCAGTGCCATTATTGGTCACTCACCACATGAAGGTGTAACGTTTTTAAATAAGCTCATTGCTCACAATAAACAAAAACTCGAACAATTATCTGATAACGAAGGCCAAAAGAAAGAACTGGCTGACGGGATGAAAAATCTGTTAATGCGTCAATTACCTGGTGTACCCTATTTTATTGAAAAAACAGCCAAAACGGCAAAAATGGCATATATAGGTATTGGTACTACGTCCGATGAAATTAGTCATTTATTTGCTCAGGATAGTGATAAATTACTGCAATACAACTTAATGCCACTGTTAAAGAACAATGTATTAAAACAGCAAATTGTAGACCCGCTTAAACTGATGAAACCCACGCAAGATATGACCTTTTTTGAAGTATTTATTCAACTCACACGTCACCCTAGAGGCGCAGTGCAAATTCAATGTAAACTTAAATCTGAACTGATTAATAGAGAACAACAAATTGAATTTATTACTCAAAGTAAAAAAGCGGGTCGTTTTATGGCATTAAGAGTGTATGTAGGAGCAACTGACAAGCCCGATATGAGTTATATTCGACGCGAGCTAGAGTATATTCATATTCATGCAAATCATCGAGCTAAGCAATTGGAAGAGCAGTTATGGAAAGTCATTGGCTCTGGTGAGTTACTCGATATTACCGCAGAAGTTGAATTTCGCTTTCCAAGTGTCATGACGCTAACCTAATCAATGCTCTGCTAGGCCCAAATACCATTGTTTAATTTGTACAAAATGATCTTGCTCTGCCTGTCGTTCTGTCAACATACCTGCGTGATTATAATCCATTAAATTACCCTTTTCTTTAGCGAGCAATGTGTACTTAATCTGGGTAAAACCACATTCATCGATCATATCGCGTACATCTGATGGATTGCCTAAAACATGATCATTTTTCCCCGCAATGAACCAAGCCGGTGGCCATAGTGCTTTTGTTGCAGCTTGGGCATAGTGAAAATGATCGTCATGATCAATCCAATCCCCCTTAACCCAATCAATGGTTTGCAATAAAGATGCACGGCTTTCATTGTCCATACCGACACGAAGCCGACTGGCATCAAAGTAGCCTTGTTTGGCTATATACAATGGCGCAAAACGATTCCAGAAAAAATCTACCATTAACCATTTCTTAAATGACTTCACCTTGATAGTGCGTTTAGAGCCAAAAGTTAATAGTGATGCAACACTGGATTGTAAATGAGTATAACGAGCCAAACTGCTGGCCATTAATACCCCTCCCCATGAATGTGCACACCAATGTACTTTATTCACCAAAGGGTGACGCTTGGTAATAAAATGTTGTACTAAAGGCAATTGTTCACGAATGACTTCACCTTGACCCAAAGAAAAATGACGATCAATAACAGGCTTACTCAAGCCACGCCCTGCGGTATCCATAACATAAACATCAAAACCAGCCTTAGCCAAAAAACACCCTAGACCGCGCCCTGTGTCACTGTAAAATACCCTCCCATTTGACATAGCACCATGCAACATCAAAATGGGGATCCCCAGAGGTGTTAATGTCGTAGGACGAATATGCCGAAGATGTAATGAACCATCACGGTATGGAATATAGAGAGAATCTTGGAAGATATCTTTAGTCAAAATAGGCAGTTATATTAGTAATAATAAATCTAAAACTAACATTACTGCCATGAATTACAACTAGAATAGAGTAACTATTCTATATTTAACGTGCTTTATAAGCATTGATACTGTCTTTATAGCTGTAAGCAAAAAACCAAAGCACGTAAATCGACATGTTGTATTGAAGCATCTGCGGCGGCAATTAATTTAGGCTTAGCATGAAATGCCAATCCTAAATCAGCGGCCTGGATCATCGCAATGTCATTGGCACCATCACCAATTGCCACTCGTTGGCCAGATGCAATAGACCATTGTTCAGCACACTGATTCACTACGTTAGCTTTGTATTGAGCATCCACGACATCACCGGTCACTTCACCGCTGAGCTTACCATCAACAATAACCAGTTCATTGGCAAACGCGGCGTCTAAATTCAATAATGTCTTTAAATGGTCCACAAATGGTGTAAAGCCACCGGAAGCGACTACTAACTTCCATTGATGCGTTTTTAATTCGGCTAACATCGCTTCAAGACCAGACATTAAGGGTAAGGTATCGCATAATTGTTGAATAATCGCCGCATCGGCTCCAGCAAGCTTGCTGACACGTTGTCTTAAAGATTGTTCAAAGTCTAGTTCACCACGCATTGCACTTGCTGTAACGGCGGCAACTTCTTCACCAACACCAGCCATGAAGGCAAGTTCGTCAATACATTCGATTTCAATCGCTGTGGAATCCATATCCATCACCAATAATCCCGGTTGATTGAGGCGAGCTAAAGGTTGTTGAACAAGCACAATTTCAGCAGCTATATTCGTTGGGAATGACGCTATCCATTGATCATTCGCTACTTGGGCCGCCAATTCAAAACCTAATAAATCATTCTGCCTGTCAAGCTTTGCAATATGGGCATTCGTTGGAATAGAGGATAACCAAGACTCAATTTCAGTTGAGCATTCAACACTAAAAATCACTCGACAACGGTACGATAAATGAGCTTGCAAATTATTCAAATAATCTGACTCTCGATAACGATATAACACACAGCTTAGATGTTGATATGTCTCACAACTACCTGAAAATAACCAATTTAGTAAAACATTATCATCTTGTTTAAGCATCAATACGGCCTCTTAGTATGTTACGACTATCTACTGACAAATTTTTCGATTAATATAGCTTTTTGATGATTCTCTGTAATTAGATAACTACAGAAGGGCTGCCCACAAAAATGCCCAAAAAGACAGTTTCTAATTAAATAGAAAAAACACTGAGGATTAAAGTGATTTTTATTAAAGGCCTTAAAAAAAGACAAAAAGTCAGCAGAATTGTGCAAATCATTGTAGCAATAGTACTGATATTAGGTCTAATACAATTGTGGCAATCGAGTTTACGTAATGGCCAGAAATTATTAAATTCACAGACAAAAGTGATGGCTCGACTGTTAGCACAACAAGCTGCTAATGGTGCTGCACCAGCAATGTTTTTGCAAAATGATGAACAACTTCAATGGTTAGCATCTGCACTAGCAGCGGATCCTAAAGTGATGTCGGTGAATATCTATAATTCGCAAGGTGTCAGATTGGCTTTTGCACAAAGTGTGTCATATGAAAACTTAGAAGCAGATTCAGAAACATTAAAAGGTTTGTTAAAACCGTATCCTCCATTAATTGAAAACGTGATTCAAGATAATAATAATTTAGGTTACGTGGAAGTACGTTTAAATCTGGATATATTTTTTGATGAAATAAAAGTGTTGTATGAACAAAATATGCAATTACAACAGATGATGTTGGTTGTAGCTGGCTTTATTGGTTTATTACTCTCTCGCGCATTATCATTTAAACGAGCAGATTTTGATCGTCGAAAAACACGACTCAAATTACATAAAAAGACCAAAAAGAGGTCATTTACTCCTTCCTCTGCAACAGATATAGATACAGATAGCAAAAAATAATATAAAAAATGGGCACTCAATGAGTGCCCATTTTTATAATTAACGTTTAAATTACAGTGTTAATGCTGCATCTAAAGTCATAACTATCATGTCGCTGAATGTGGTTTGACGCTCATCAGAAGTGGTTTTTTCACCAGTACGAATATGGTCAGATACAGTCACGACACACAAGGCTTTTGCACCTAACTCATGTGCAACACCATACAAGCCAGCAGCTTCCATTTCGACGCCTAAAACACCCATCTTTTCCATCACATCAAACATTTGAGGATCTGGAGTGTAGAATAAATCAGCAGAAAAAACGTTACCAACACGGATCTTCGTTCCATGTTTTTTAGCTGAATCAACGACTGCGCTTAATAAGCTGTAATCAGCAATAGCAGCAAAATCGTTATCTTTAAAACGTAAACGATTCACGCGTGAGTCTGTACATGCACCCATACCAATAATCACATCACGCACTTTTACATCAGTGCTAATAGCACCACAAGTACCAACACGGATTAGGTTTTTAACGCCATAATCTTTGATTAATTCATGAGCATAAATTGAACAAGATGGAATTCCCATACCTGAACCCATAACCGAAATACGCTTACCTTTATAAGTACCAGTAAAACCAAGCATGTTACGAACATCTGTTACTTGCTCAACATTTTCTAGAAATGTTTCTGCAATGTATTTTGCACGTAATGGATCTCCTGGGAAAAGTACAGTGTCGCCAAAAGCACCTTCAACAGCATTAATATGTGGTGTAGCCATGTTATAACCCCTATGTTTCTATTTTATTTTACTTAATCATGTTTGCAGTTTAGCAAAGGCATTAAACTTTATATAGAACCGTCGTTTGAAAATGTGACTAATTAATAAAAGATTCACCATAATTCATTGGTTCTAACTTAAAATAACTCGCAATAGACTGACCAATATCAGCAAAAGACTTACGGCGACCTAATGAACCCGCAGGTAAACCAGCACCATAAGCTAAAACTGGTACGCGTTCACGAGTATGCTCAGTACCCACCCAGGTAGGATCACAACCATGATCTGCTGTAAATAAAACAAGGTCATCTGGCTCTAAAGCCGCAAATAACTCAGGTAAACGAGAATCAAAATATTCAAGAGCTTTAGCATAACCAGCAGTGTCACGACGATGACCATAATGTGAGTCAAAATCAACAAAGTTAGTAAATACAATAGTGTTATCACCCGCACGCTTAATTTGCGCTAAGGTTTCATCAAATAGCTCTTCAAGACCCGTGGCTTTAAACTTTTGAGTAATACCACTATGAGCATAAATATCGGCAATTTTACCAATACTCACCACTTCACCACCAGCATCTTTCATTTTATCGAGCACTGTTGGTGCTGGCGGTAATACCGCGTAATCATGACGATTGCCTGTACGCGCAAAATCTATCGCTCCAGTCCCTACAAACGGGCGCGCAATAACACGGCCAATATTATAAGGCTCTAACTCTTCACGAGCGATTTTGCATAAATTGTATAGATTTTCTAGGCCAAATGATTCTTCATGACAAGCTATTTGAAATACCGAATCGGCAGAAGTGTAAAAAATAGGCTTGCCTGTTTTCATGTGCTCTTCGCCTAATTCTTCAAGAATTTTAGTGCCTGAAGCATGGCTGTTACCTAAGAAGCCGTCTAATCCGGCGCGTTTTAGGATTTTATCGGTTAATTCTTTAGGAAATGAATTGGTTAAATCGCTGAAATATCCCCATTCATATAAAACGGGTACACCAGCCATTTCCCAATGACCACTTGGTGTATCTTTGCCAGAGCTTAATTCATCAGCATGACCATAAGCACCAATAAGCTCAACATTATCACCAAAACCAGCAGCAAATTGACCCGTACTTTCAAAGCCTGCGTGACCTAAACCTAATCGAGCAAGATTAGGTAATTTTAAAGGCCCTTGTCGGCCAATATCCGCTTTACCTTCCGCACACGCCTGCGCAATGTGGCCGAAAGTATCAGAACCGACATCACCAAACTTATCTGCATCGGTGGCTGCACCGACACCAAAAGAGTCGAGCATTAAAATAAAAGTTCGTTTCATCATGTTTTCCCTTTATAAATCTGAAGCGCGAATATAACGATATATTTCAGGCGTCTTCTCAGGCGCACTATCGCCAATAACAATCGCTTGCTGAACAGCTGCTGCGGCTTCTGCAAAAGCATCTTCAGATTGAGCATGGATCATCGCTAACGGGACATCTTTATTAACTTCCTGACCCAATGCACACACTTGAGTTAATCCAACACTGTAATCCAATACATCACCAGGTTTACGACGTCCGCCACCTAAGGTAACAACAGATAAACCAAGTTCGCGTGTATCCATTTTATAAGCAAAACCAGATATGTTCGAATAAACTGGACGTATAATCTTCGCTTGAGGTAAGTATTTATCATATGCCTCAACGAAATCGGTTGGGCCACCTAAGCCAGCAACCATTTTAGCGAACGCTTCAGCGGCCTTACCATTATCGAGTACAGCATTTAACTTATTACGTGCTTCTGCTTCATTTTGTGCAATACCACCTAAAATGAGCATTTCTGCACATAATCCCATGGTGACAGCATATAAACGCGGATTACGATATTGACCAGTTAAAAAGTTAATCGCTTCACGAACTTCAACAGCATTACCTGCACATGAAGCCAACACTTGGTTCATATCCGTTAATAACGCGGTTGTTTTTGTGCCTGCACCGTTTGCGACAGCAGTAATACTACGAGCTAATTCTTCAGATGCTTCGTAGGTTGGCATAAATGCACCACTTCCTACTTTTACATCCATCACAAGGGCATCAAGTCCAGCAGCTAACTTTTTAGATAAAATGGATGCGGTAATTAACGAAATAGATTCTACAGTGGCGGTATTATCGCGAATGGAATAGAAACGCTTGTCTGCCGGTACTAAGTCACCAGTTTGGCCAATAATGGCAACACCTGCGTCTTTAACAACTTTGCGGAACAATTCACTTGAAGGCTCAGTTTGATATCCAGGAATAGCATCAAACTTATCTAGTGTACCACCAGTATGACCTAGACCACGCCCGGAAATCATCGGTACATAACCACCACAAGCTGCAGCCATAGGGCCAAGCATTAAGCTGATAACATCACCCACACCGCCAGTACTATGTTTATCAATAATAGGACCATCAAGGCCGAGTGAATCCCAATTTAATACTGTTCCGGAATCGCGCATCGCAATCGTTAATGCTATACGTTCGTCCATATTCATGTCTTTGAAATACACGGCCATGCCGAACGCAGCAATTTGACCTTCAGAAACCGTATTATGAGTAATACCATCAACAAAAAATTGAATTTCAGCCGTACTTAGTGCATCGCCGTTGCGTTTTTTGCGAATAATCTCTTGAGCAAGAAACATATGAGTCCCCTTTAGGCAATCCAACACCTTGAGGATCGCCATTAATATCTGAAATGTCATCAGATGATGACGCTTTGCATGACCATTAGTGGTCATGCAAAATGAGTGTTAATGCATAATACGAATTAGTAGCCTGAAGTCGATTTAGGCGCTTCAGTCATTTCAAGGGTATGCAGTAAGCTGTTTAATAGGCTAGAGGCACCAAAACGGAATGTTTGCGGACTGACCCAATCAGCACCTAAAATACGTTCGGCTAGGTCTAAAAACTCTGCAGTTTGTTCGGCATCACGTACACCACCAGCTGGTTTAAAACCAACTTGGCGATTTTTCTCACTGATCACAGTTAGCATTATTTCAGCCGCTTCAATCGTGGCATTAACCGGTACTTTCCCGGTTGATGTTTTGATAAAATTAGCACCTGCATCAATAGCTATTTCTGATGCTTTACGAATTAAAGCAGGATCTTTCAACTCGCCAGATTCGATAATCACTTTTAAAAGGACATCTTCACCGCATTCTTCTTTACACGCTTTTACCAATTCAAAGCCAACCGTCTCATTACCAGCCATTAACGCTCTGTA
The DNA here is from genome assembly GCF_006385555.1 of Shewanella polaris. Classification (NCBI taxonomy): domain Bacteria; kingdom Pseudomonadati; phylum Pseudomonadota; class Gammaproteobacteria; order Alteromonadales; family Shewanellaceae; genus Shewanella; species Shewanella polaris. The sequence continues at coordinate 3,467,927 of NZ_CP041036.1, forward strand.
AGGAAACACAACATCCACTTCATCGGCACCATAGGCAACAGCAGCACGGGTTTCTAACACGGCAATGGCAATATCATCATTACCATGAGGAAAGTTAGTCACTGTAGCAATTTTAATGTCTTCACAATCAAGCTCATTAAGTGTTTTACGTGCGATAGGAATAAAACGAGGATATATACATATAGCAGCGGTATTGCCAGCAGGAGACTTGGCTTTATGGCACAAATCAATCACTTTTTGTTCTGTATCATCATCATTCAATGTGGTTAAATCCATTAATGAAATACCGCGTAGTGCCGCTTTTTTTAAATCAGTCATAATTGCTCTCCGAAACGAAAAATCAAAGTCGATAAATTTTTTCAGGCAATACTATTGAACAGGCATATGATTAAATTATGGCCGGGCCTTCAGTACTGCCAGTAAATCTAGGTGATATTTACTAACCTAGGTATTCAATCTGATAACGAGTACCACGACTTGAATCCTTGAAGACCGGAAAAGGTAAAACAAAGATATTTGTTTTAACTATTCCGCGAAAAATCCATTTTAGCGCGTAAAAATAAAACTTTGTAGAGTACAAACCTTTATATAAAAATACTGTTAAACATAATAGTTTTAGATAAAAATTTGATAGTGATTTTGTGTAAAAGTTGAAGCCGCAAAGCGGCTCCAACATATTCACTAAACCAATCTTAGAACTTGTAAGTAGCAGATAGGTAATGTGACCAACCTGTAGATTCTAGAGCTAGCGCACCAGCACCATCTTCTAACAAGTAAACGTCTTGGAAACCTTTTAAGCCATAACCAAGCGCATATTGATCTGAATGCCAGTATAGACCAAAGAAGATGTTACCACCGGTTGACGTTTTAGGTACAAAAGCAGTTTCGTCTTCGTCAGCACCAAATTGGTAATCGATATAACCTTGGAATGACAAGAAGCTCTTATTGTCAAAGAAGTAGAAAGGCTTGAACCAGTTAGCTGAGAACTGATAACCATTCCATTCTTTAGCATTCATGTCATAGAAACCATAAAGGTTCATACCAGTTTTGCCTAACCAAGGTACATTTACGTCAGCACCAACACCCCAGTATGTAGAGTTAACGCCTTCGCCGTTAAGACCATCCCAGTTGAATAAAGTTGAGAAATATACTTCTTGGATTGGACCAAAAGATAAATCTTTACCCGTAATAGCATCGATAGAGAAACGTGGATTGAACTTCATGAATATTTTACTAGTGCCTGAACCTGGGTTTTTGTCACCATTGTCAGTAGATTCATTTGCTAAGTTGAACACATCAACGTAACCATAAAGATCAACAACACCAGAACGACCACCAAATTCCATTTCTAAGTAGTTATGTTGATCGCCAGATGCTGGGTTATCTGGCTTTTCACCGATAGAGTACATAGCGTTAAACTGTAACCACTTGTAATCACTACCGTGAAGATCTGTACGGTCTGCCGCAAAAGCATTACCAGAAATAGCAGCAACTGTTGCACCCGCTAAAGCTAACATTTTTACATTTTTCATCATCAACCCCATGTATATTATTTAACTATCTTCGTGGATAGCACTTCTTTTTAGTCATTCGCATTTTACCGTTACTGATATAAATCTCAATATTTAATCAATAAAAAACGAATACAAAATTCTTTTATGTGAACAATGTCGCGACTTTTTGTCTACACATTATTAACAATTTGACATTTTACCTTTGACTAGAGGATTTAAAGCATCCTTTTTTACAATCAATAAAACGGCATAACTTCATATTGGGAAACGGTGGATTAACACAAAAATCAATAACAACTTTCTTAAAAAACTGGGTCTCTAATTTATTATTGATATAAAGACCCAGCTTTTGGGGTTTCCCCCAAGGACTTCTTCTTAGATAGCTAAGAATAAACCGGCTAATGTCGCACTCATTAAGTTAGCTAATGAACCAGCGATAACAGCACGGATACCTAATTTTGCAAGGTCATGGCGACGTGCAGGAGCCATAGCACCTAAACCACCAAGTAAGATTGCAATAGAAGATAAGTTAGCGAATCCACACAATGCGAAAGATATAATCGCTTTAGTACGGTCTGACATCATAATGCCAGTTTCTGCTACTACTTTGAAACCTTCAGCAGATGCATCTAGTAGATACGGAGCGAAGTTTAAGTAAGCAACAAATTCGTTAACAACAATCTTTTGACCGATGAAAGAACCCGCAACTAACGATTCATTCCAAGGTACACCGATTAAGAATGCTAAAGGCATGAAGATATAACCTAGGATAAGTTCAAGAGTAATACCCTCTAAACCAAACCAACCTGTTACACCACCGATGATACCGTTGATCATTGCGATTAAACCAACGAATGCGATCAACATAGCACCAACGTTTAATGCAAGGTGCATACCTGATGCAGCACCTGAAGCAGCAGCGTCTAATACGTTTGCAGGCTTATCAGGATCATCTGGTAATTCATCCATTTCATTGATAGAGGCTTCTGTTTCTGGGTGCATCAGTTTAGCCATTAATAGACCACCTGGTGCCGCCATGAATGACGCAGCCACTAAGTATGCAATTGGAACACCCATTTGCGCGTAACCCGCTAATACAGAACCAGCGATTGACGCTAAACCACCAACCATGATGGCAAATAGCTCAGACTGAGTCATTGTCGCAATAAACGGACGTACTACTAATGGTGCTTCAGTTTGACCAACGAAGATATTCGCTGTAGCTGACATAGATTCTGTACGACTAGTGCCTAATGCTTTTTGTAGTCCACCACCGATAATACGGATGATCCACTGCATAATGCCTAAATAGTAAAGCACTGCAATTAGAGAAGAGAAGAATATAATGACAGGTAATACGTTGATGGCGAAAATGAAACCAACTTTAAAGTTAGCCAAATCACCAAATAAGAAGCTAGTACCTGCTTGTGCATAACTAATCACACTTGATACTGCGTCTGAAACACCTTTCAGTATATCTTTACCGATTGGAACATATAATACGAAACCAGCGAAGAATGCTTGAATTGCTAAAGCACCACCGACGGTACGTACATTAATTGCTTTTCTATTATTTGATAGTGCAAAACCTATCAATAGTAAGGTGACCACCCCTACTAAACTCATTACTATATCCATTAATCATCACCCTTTTGTTAACAGTTTTTTTGAATGTTGTTAACTCACCTAATTTCCGTTGACGATTATAACTGAGCATGAAACGAAAAGCGTTGTTTTGATCAAGCTTTTAAAGTTTAATTTCAATCTCTTAGCAAATTAAATAACAAATTGATGTTTTCGTTTCAATAAAAAAGACTAAAGCTCAAATAGTTGCACAGCATTTTTATTCAACTGTTCTAATATACAGACAATTTCTTTTTTCTTTAAAAATGCGATTTCGGACACAATTCTACTTAATATAAGAGGAGTATTACGCGTTTTGGGATGGTCGAAAGGAGGCATACTAGGTGAATCGGTTTCTATTAAGAAATGTTCTAAGGGTAAATTTGTTACTGTTTGGCGAAGTTTTGTTGCATTTGGATTGAGTATTAAAGCCCCTATGCCCAGTTTAAAACCTAGGTCAATATATCGTTTGGCAATGTCATTGTTACCATAAAATCCGTGCACGACCCCGCTTCGGTCTAGCTTCATTTTCCCTAATATAGCTAAAAGCTCTTGATGGGCTTTAACTGCATGTAAAATAACCGGTAATCGATAAGTTTTTGCAAGCAACAATTGTTGTTCAAGTAACGTTAATTGTTTATCCGACCAATGATGCAATTTATCTAGCCCACACTCCCCTACCGCGACTAAACGCTTGTCCCCCCTATATTTCTGTAACATGGTATCAAGCTGAATAATGGTGGCATCAATATCCTCTGGTACATACCAAGGGTGAATACCAAGTGAAAAATAACAGTCATATTGCTGTGCTATTTGGATTTGCTTTTGCCATTGTTGAACCGATACTCCAGGTATAATAGCGGAGGTGATGCCTTGATGATGCATTGCATCAAACACCTGTGCTCTATCATCATCGAACGCAGCCATGTCGAGGTGAGCATGAGTATCAATCATAAAATTGCCTTTTTATACTATCGCCAACATTAGTATCGATGGTTGGTTGTAATGTGGTTATTGATATTACAATATTATTTTCATGTTTGTTCACTATTGGCAAACAACAATGTTGATTTTCTAGTATTAACCCCATACCACCACACACAAAAAATACATGACTATCAATTAGTTACACAAAATAATTTAAGAATAGCTTTATTCATCTTAATAATCCAAAAAAAACATCAATAAAAAAGGCGGCAAAGCCACCTTTTTAACATATCTGCAAAAACTATCTTAACAATTAGTGTTCGCGTGTTTTGGTAAACTCAATATCAGGATAACGTTCCATTGATAAGTTGAGATTGACCATTGTAGGGGCAATATAGGTTAAATTATTGCCGCCATCTAGGGCTAACTGTTGACTGCATTTACGACGAAACTCTTCTAATTTACGTTCATCTTTGCAATAGACCCAACGAGCGGTACTGACACTGATACCTTCGTAAATGGCTTCTACGTTATATTCACTTTTTAAGCGCCCAACAACCACTTCAAACTGAAGTACACCAACAGCACCAACAATTAAATCATTAGAATCCACAGGTCTGAAGACTTGTACTGCACCTTCTTCTGCTAGCTGAACCAAGCCTTTTAGTAACTGCTTTTGCTTAAGAGGATCTTTTAAACGAATACGGCGGAACATTTCAGGCGCGAAATTAGGCACACCAGTAAAGCGCAGTTTTTCACCTTGAGTAAATGTATCACCAATTCGCATAGTGCCGTGATTGTGTAAGCCAATAATATCACCAGGATAAGCAGCTTCAGCACGGCTACGATCCCCTGCCATAAAGGTTAACGCGTCACTGACATTTACATCTTTACCAATACGAACATGATGCATTTTCATGCCTTGTTCATATACACCAGAGCAGATGCGCATAAAGGCAACCCGATCTCGGTGTTTAGGATCCATGTTAGCTTGAATTTTGAAGATAAAACCTGAGAATTTCTCTTCATCAGGAGTGACTCTGCGGACATCACTTTCACGAGGCAATGGTTTTGGGGCCCATTCAACAATACCATCCAAAATATGGTCCACACCGAAGTTACCTAAGGCTGTACCGAAATATACTGGCGTAAGCTCACCTTTTAGAAAAGCTTCTTGATTGAATTCATTTGAAGCGCCAGCAACCAGTTCCATTTCATCACGTATTTCAGTGGCGTATGATCCAAGGACTTTATCTAGTTCAGGATTATGTAATCCTTTAATAATGCGTTCTTCTTGGATGGTATGACCCATACCGCTCTGGTATAAAATGATTTCATCTCGCAAAATATGGTACACACCTTTAAATTCCTTACCTGAACCTATTGGCCAGGTAATAGGTGCACAAGCTATTTTTAAGATGTCTTCAACTTCATCCATCAATTCAATGGGATCGCGAATATCGCGGTCACATTTGTTCATGAATGTCACTATGGGTGTATCACGTAAGCGCGTTACTTCCATAAGCTTAATAGTACGATCTTCAACACCTTTAGCGGAGTCAATAACCATTAAACATGAATCTACTGCGGTTAGTGTACGGTAGGTATCTTCCGAAAAATCTTCGTGACCAGGCGTATCAAGTAAATTGATAAGCGCACCACCGTAAGGGAATTGCATCACAGAGGTGGTAATCGAAATACCACGATCTTTTTCCATTTCCATCCAATCAGATTTAGCATGTTGACCAGACTTTTTACCTTTTACCGTACCGGCCTTTTGTAAGGCGTTTCCGAATAAAAGTACTTTTTCGGTGATGGTGGTTTTACCCGCATCGGGGTGCGAAATGATGGCGAAAGTACGACGCTTGTCGACCTCAACTTTATTGCCTGACATGTTAACCTTGCACTAGCCGCTAAAAAAGGCGCAAATTATAGCGCCTATCGACAGAATTGGCTAGGCAAAGTGTTTTTTAGTGCTTCGCTGATAATTCGGTAGATTGTTGAATCATATTTTGCATTTTAGCTAATTCAATTCTCGCATAACGATGTTCAACAAAATCATAGATATTGGTGGCTAACGTTAAACGGTAAAAATTAGCAGCTTGCTGATATTGCCCCTTTTCCGCAGCATGTTTAGCTAAGTAAAAATATGCTTCACATAAACGTTCTGCGTATTCTTTAGGTTGAGACAAACCGACTTTAGCTGCAACAAACACTTGTTCTTGACTGACTTTTCCCATGTAAAAATCGACCAATACACTGGACCAAGCTTCATTTCTTAATTGCTTTCGCTGTTCAGTTAAATTAATTAAAGCGCTATTTTTATCTATAGAGGAAGCCATTAAATAAAGCCAAAGAACACGGTAACCATCACTAGGATCTTGCTCATAAAATGCTTTCATATCATTAACGGCTAACTCGTAACGTTCGCCATAATATAAAGCAATTCCTCTATTTAAGTAGGCGTAGTCATAACTTGGTGACAATTCTAATACACCATCGAATGCTTCATAAGCACTCTCAAACTCACCTTCTTGGGTATAATAAATACCTAAAAAATTATAAGCATCGGCTAAGTCTGGTTGTAATTTTATAGCTTGATGGAAATCAATTCGACCGAGCAAACGCAAACCAACACTGTCATATATAACCCCACGGTCATAATGAAAACGTGCGCGTTGTTCGTCAGTTAACTCCATAGTAGCCAAAATTTCATTCAGCTTTGCCAAGGTCAATTCCAATTTATAATCTGGCATCACTGGCGCGACAATCATCTGTCCTGCAATATCATCTTTTGAACCTAACGTTGCAGCACACCCTGACAATAACATACTTGCACCGACAACAACGGCAACGATTGTGGTGCGTAGTTTACATTCCATCCGCTTTACCTTATCAGGTTCTATTAATATTCAACATCATAGCAATCTGGCAATCTAAGAGCCATGGACATTACAGATTATTTTTCGATAGATAAAAAAAAGGAGATCAAATGATCTCCTTTTTTTAGTATAACTAAGATTTAACGATTAAATTACTCAGCAGTTTCTTTTGCTTGAGCTTCTTTAATTGATAATCTTACACGACCTTGACGATCCACTTCCATTACCTTAACAGCAACTTCTTGGTTCATTTCTAAATGGTCAGATACATTTGCTACACGTTCGTCACTGATTTGTGAGATGTGTACTAAACCATCTTTACCTGGAAGAATGTTAACGAAGGCACCGAAATCAACGATACGGATAACTTTACCGTTATAGATACGACCCACTTCAACTTCAGCAGTGATTTCTTCAATACGACGGATAGCTTCTTTAGTTGCTTCACCATTTGAAGATGCAATCTTAACAGTACCATTATCATCTAGCTCAATCGTAGTGCCAGTTTCTTCGGTTAGCGCGCGAATTACCGCACCGCCTTTACCAATGACATCACGGATTTTTTCTGGATTAATCTTGATAGTCGTAATACGTGGAGCATGGGCAGAAATATCATCACGATGTGAACCAATAGCTTGATCCATTACGTTTAAGATATGAACACGTGCACCATAAGCTTGCTGCAACGCGATATCCATAATCTCTTTAGTAATGCCTTCGATCTTAATATCCATCTGCAATGCAGTAATACCGTCACGAGTACCCGCTACTTTAAAGTCCATATCACCTAAGTGATCTTCATCGCCTAGGATGTCAGAAAGTACAACGAAATCGTCACCTTCTTTAACTAGTCCCATTGCAATACCTGCAACCGACGACTTAATTGGTACACCCGCATCCATTAATGCTAATGAAGTACCACATACAGAAGCCATTGAGCTTGAACCGTTAGATTCAGTAATTTCAGATACAACACGAATGCTGTATGGAAATTCTTCAGCTGAAGGCATAACAGCATTCATACCACGCCATGCTAACTTACCATGACCGATTTCGCGGCGCTTAGGTGAGCCAACCATACCTGTTTCACCAACAGAATACGGAGGGAAGTTATAGTGAAGCATAAAACGATTAGTACGTTCGCCCATAATGCTATCAATTTTCTGAGCATCACGTTCAGTACCTAAAGTACAGGTTACTAGAGCTTGAGTTTCACCACGAGTAAATAATGAACTACCGTGTGTACGTGGAAGTACACCAGCTAAAACACTTAATGCGCGGATCATGTCTGGCTCACGACCATCGATACGTGGCTTACCATTAATAATACGTCCACGTACAACACTTTTCTCTAAGCTACCAAGTAAGTTGTCTACTTCGCGAGTATCAACTTCTGGATTTTCAGCAACTAATGCTGCTTTAGCTGCGTCTTTAACAATACCGACTTGTACATAACGGTCTTGCTTAACTTCAATTTGATAAGCTTCTGTCATGCCTACTTCAGCAAGTTCTTTAATTTTGGCAACTAACACAGGATCTTGAACTGGTGCAGTCCATTCCCACATTGGTTTGCCGGCTTCAGCCTTGAACTCAGCAATGGCATCAACAACGACTTGTTGTTGATCATGGCCGTAAGTTACAGCACCTAACATGATTTCTTCTGCAAGCGCTTTAGCTTCAGATTCAACCATAAGTACAGCACCTTTAGTACCCGCTACCACTAAGTTAAGTGAACTTGTAGCAAGCTGATCAACAGTTGGGTTCAGTACATATTCACCGTCGATGTAACCAACACGTGCAGCGCCAAGTGGGCCACTGAAAGGGATACCAGAGATAGCAAGTGCCGCAGAAGTACCAATCATTGAAACAATATCTGGTTCGATTTGTGGGTCAACTGAAACTACAGTGATGATAACTTGAACTTCGTTTTTAAAACCGTTAGGAAATAAAGGACGAATAGGACGGTCAATTAGACGTGCAATCAGAGTTTCATCTTCTGAAGGACGACCTTCACGCTTGAAGAAACCACCAGGGATTTTACCTGCAGCATAGGTTTTTTCTTGATAATTAACCGTTAGAGGGAAAAAACCACGGCTTAGATCCGCTACTTTTTTACCCACTACAGTAACTAATACTGTGGTATCGCCCATGCTTGCTAAAACTGCAGCATCTGCTTGACGTGCAATAACACCCGTTTCTAAGGTGACTGTATGTTGACCATACTCAAAACTCTTTACAATTGGATTCACGTGACCCATTCCTTAATTTAATGACCTTTAATTACGCGTACGAGTATACTTCAATTAGCTCGAATAGTTAAATAGACGCGAGTGGTAGAATGTGAAAATCATAAAAATAATCACATTCCTAGATGAGCACACCGTATTGAAAACTCAATGTGGCACGAAAAACCTCTATTTATGTCTATTAAGTGACTTAAGGTTGACTTATTGCACTGATTATTGATGACAAGACAGAGGAACTTGACTAAAGTTATGAGCAATAATATCAATTTCTGTCGGGTTTATATATTGAACAACCACAATAGAATTGATTTTCATATTGGGTCTACATATTTTGTAGTTTTAGCATTTTAAGATGTTACAAAATTAACGTAAAAATAGTCACTTATGTGACATGGAATAATACATAATGACCAATTTTAAGTCCCTAACATGGAAACAGACAAACTTAGTTGTTTTTACTGCTTTATTTTTTGCAATTGCCATTTTTATTGTCGAAATAGCACTAGTCGTCATCACGACTAAACAACAACTGACAGCTGCACAGCAAGAACTACTGAATTCTGTTGAACAAACCACCACCAACGCTGTGTGGTCTTTAGATGATAAACTTGCCAGTCAAACTCTAGAGGGCATTATCAAAGTCGATAATGTTGGCTCGGCTGTCATTGAACTTGATGACGGTTCATTATTTGTTTCTTCGGCAAATGAGTTAAATGAATTATCAAATAGTTATGTTTCCATCAGCAACCGTCTTTTTGGTGATCTGAAAGAAATTTCGCGCCCGTTATATCGCCCATTCTATTTTGAAGGTAATAAGCAACAACAGCTAATCGGCACACTTACCATATTCTACGACACGCAAAAACTCACCAACAAACTGTTTAATCAACTCCAACTTGGACTCATTGCCACATTGGCTCGAGCATTGTTGCTCACTTTAGTATTAACGGTGGTGTTTCATCGTTTTCTCACTCAACCTATTGCTCGTATTAGTGAAGCTATCGATAAAATTGACCCAGATTATCCTGATGAAAATCTATTGCCCATGTCTAAAGCGCATAAGGATGATGAATTAGGACTTGTGACAAGTAAGTTTAATCAGATTTTGCTGCAATTTAGCCAAACCCAAAACAAACTCCGAAAAATGGCAACCCGAGACCCATTGACTGGTTTGCCTAATCGGGCTTTATTATTAGAAACGTTGAATGTAACCATTCAACGTTCTCGAGTTCATAAACGGAATTTCGCCTTACTCTTTATTGATTTAGACCGGTTTAAAAACGTCAATGACTCATTAGGTCATGCTATCGGTGATCAATTCCTGGCTCGTATTGCGCGTATATTAGAAAGAGTGGTTGGTGAGCAAGGTAGTGTGGCTCGTTTAGGTGGCGATGAATTTGTAATTTTAGCCGATGAGATTCAAACACCTTCACAAGCAGCAGACTTTGTTGACAAGTTGCTTATTCAATTAAACACCCCAATTCAACTTAACGAGCACGCCATTCATCCAGCGGCATCTATCGGTATCTCTATTTATCCAGAAGATGGCATCACGGCAGAAGATTTAATTCGTCATGCAGATATCGCGATGTACAGTGCTAAAGCAGCTGGCTCAAATCAATGGGCGTTTTTCAAGCAACAAATGACTGAGCGCGCTGCGGTTAGATTACGTACAGAAGCCTCTTTACATGATGCACTAAAGAACAATGAGTTCTTATTGTATTTTCAACCTAAATTTGATCTAAAAACCGATAAAGTTGTTGGCTGTGAAGCGTTAATTCGCTGGCAAAAAGACGGACGCTTGATTAGCCCTATGTCATTTATTCCCGTGGCAGAAGAAACAGGGATAATCATCCCTATTGGTCGTTGGGTCATTGAACAAACTTGTAAAGTGATTCGAGAATGGCAACGTAAATACAATTATGAAATTCCTATTGCCGTCAATGTGGCCTCACAACAATTTGCTGATGCTAGTTTAGTTCCTGATATTAAACAATTGGCAATTCGTTACCAAATCCGTCCAGAATTGCTTGAAATCGAAATTACTGAAACATCGCTAATGAATGATATTGAACAAGCTATAACAAAATTAGAACTGCTCAAATCTGCCGGTTTTGGGATTGCGGTTGATGACTTTGGTACTGGATATTCATCATTGTCTTATTTACGTCACCTGCCAATTACCACCATGAAAATTGATCGAGCATTTGTGAGCGATCTTCCACAGGATAGCGCTATTGCATCGACTATTTTAATGCTTGGTCGCCAGCTTGACTTGACGATTGTTGCTGAAGGTATCGAGAATATACAACAGCTTGAATGGCTCAGAGAAAATCAATGTGAAATAGGCCAAGGTTTTTATTTCAGTGAGCCGTTACCCATAGAAGAATTTGAAGAAAAATATATAGCCTCTAATACCGCTAAGATCATTCATGTGTAGGGATTGTATAAACGTGACGTCATATAATTAAGTGACGACGCTCGCCTGTAAACTGAATGTCTACAATGATTATTTACGTGTACACCAGTACTACACGTGTGGCTCATCATCACAAAAATGGTAATGAAATACTCATTGCTAACACCTCAAGCATAAACACTATTATTTTAGATATTGAAGTTCAGCGCTGCAACTATAGTGAGTATGATTATCCAAAGTAAATATTGTTTATTTTGGGCAATAAAAAAGGAGGCTATAGCCTCCTTTTTTATGGTCTAATCTGCTTACAAAAGTAAGCCGAATATCGAATTAACGACGTAAACCTAACTTCTGGATCATAGCAGTATAACGCGCTACGTCAGTACGCTTTAAGTAAGCAGAAAGCTTACGGCGTGCACTTACCATACGTAATAGACCACGACGTGAGTGGTGATCATGGATGTGCTCTTTAAAGTGACCTTGAAGGTGGTTAATTTGAGCAGTTAACAAAGCTACTTGAACTTCAGTTGAACCTGTATCGTTTTCGCAGCGACCAAAATCAGCCAAAATTTTCGCTTTTGCTTCAGCACTTAGTGACATGTGTATCTCCAAAAAAAGTAAATGTATCTCTAGCCGATCACTAACTCAGCCAGAGCGAGCGCAGTATTTTAACCACATTGATAGTTAACCGCAATCTAAATTCGTTTTTTATTGTTAAAAGCCAACGTTAAAGCCGTCTGACTACTCTGCAGGATCATTTTCGTGAATTACAATCAACCGTTTAGGTGCCAATAGACCATCATCATTCATGATGCCCATACCAACAAATCGATGTGAATCACCAATAGTAATACGCACTAATTCATCAGGCTTAAGTCCCGCAGCTTGGATTGCTTGTCCTTGCATAACGTAATATAACATCTCGTCTGGCAAGTTAATTTCAGCAAATTTAGCCACAGCTGTATCCATTGGTAATAATAATGGATCCATCAATGTCTGAGGCGCAACATCTTGTCTATGGGATTGCTCAACTAACGCTTCTAATTGCGCTAACGTTACCATTTTTTCATACGGGTATTCGGCAACTTGAGTACGTCGCAACATAATAACATGTGCTCCACAGCCAAGCATTTCACCTAAATCATCAATAATGGTACGTATGTAAGTCCCTTTAGAACAATGAATGTCTAGGGTTAATTCATCACCTTCAATCTTAATAAAATTGAGCTCAAATACAGTAATAGGTCGCGACTCACGTGGAACTTCAATCCCCTCACGAGCATATTTATACAAAGGTTGACCTTGGTATTTTAATGCCGAATACATTGAAGGTATTTGCTGAGTGGTTCCTCGAAAAAACGCAAGCTTTTCATCAAGTAATGCTTGAGTAACATTAACGGGACGCGTTTGCACGATTTCCCCATCAGAATCACTCGTATCAGTACGTTGACCCAATTTAGCCGTCACTAGGTAGCGCTTATCCGAATCTAATAAATGCTGAGAGAACTTAGTTGCTTCTCCGAGACAAATAGGCAACATACCTGTTGCTAACGGGTCTAAAGCACCTGTATGGCCGGCTTTATTGGCATTAAAAAAACGCTTAACTCTTTGCAGGGCAAAATTAGAGCTCATGCCAGTATCTTTATCGAGTAACACTATACCGTCGATGAAGCGACCTTTAGGGCGACGAGCCATTAATCTTGCTCCTTTTCACCGTCAACAGACTCGCTGCTATCAGATGCTTCTGGATTAAACTCTTGCTGTTTGGCTTTATCTTTATTGATAACTTGGGTCACTAGGTTAGACATACGCATACCTTCAACTAGTGAGCTATCGTAAATAAAGCGTAATTCAGGCATAACACGTAATTTCATACGGCCAGCAACTAAAGTACGGATATAAGGCGCAGCAACAGTAAGCGCATCAATTTTTTGTTGAACAAGTTCTGTGTCTTCTTCAAAGAAAGTCACATAAACTTTTGCATAACTTAAATCACGTGAAACATCGACATCGTTTACAGTAACAAAACCAATGCGAGGATCTTTCATATCGCGCTGCAACACCATTGCAAGTTCTTGCTGGAGCTGTTGTGCAATACGACGTGTACGACTAAATTCTTTTGCCATGATGATATGCCATATCGTTAGGTCTACAATCAAAAAGGGCGGCTAAAGCCGCCCTTCCATTGGTTCTTATAAGGTGCGAGCTATTTCGACTGTTTCGAAGACCTCAATTTGGTCTCCTACGCGAACGTCATTGTAGTTCTTCACACCAATACCACATTCCATCCCATTACGGACTTCTGGAGCATCGTCTTTAAAGCGACGTAATGACTCAAGTTCACCTTCGAAGATAACCACGTTATCACGTAGAACACGAATTGGTGCACTACGCTTAACAATCCCTTCGGTAACCATACAACCAGCAATAGCGCCAATTTTAGGAGACTTAAATACATCACGAACTTCAGCAAGACCGATAATTTCTTGTCTAAATTCTGGTGCTAACATACCTGTCATTGCAGCACGAACTTCATCAATTAAGTTGTAGATGATGCTGTAATAACGTAAATCAACACTTTCTGAATCGATAGTCTTACGTGCCTGTGCATCAGCACGGACATTGAAGCCGACCAGAATAGCATTAGAAGCTGCAGCTAATGTTGCATCAGTTTCAGTTAATGCACCGACACCGCGAGCAATAATGTTCACTTTCACTTCATCAGTAGACAGTTTAGCTAATGATTCACAAATTGCCTCAAGAGAACCCTGAACATCCGCTTTAAGTACGATATTCAGTTCTTGTACTTCGCCTTCTTCCATGTTGGCAAACATGTTTTCTAGCTTAGACTTTTGCTGACGTGCTAATTTAATATCGCGGAATTTTCCTTGGCGATACAATGCTACTTCACGGGCTTTACGTTCATCACGTACAACTGTCGCTTCATCACCAGCTAACGGCACACCAGAAAGACCTAAGATTTCTACCGGGATAGAAGGACCTGCTTCAGTGATAGATTGACCATTTTCGTCATTCATCGCACGAATTTTACCGTACTCTAAACCACATAAAACGATATCACCTTGACGTAATGTACCTTCTTGGACCAAGACAGTAGCCACAGGGCCACGACCTTTATCAAGTTTTGATTCAATAACAACACCCGCTGCCATTCCATCACGTATAGCTTTAAGTTCTAATACTTCAGATTGAAGCAAGATGCCTTCTAATAGTTCGTCAACGCCCATACCAGTTTTAGCTGATACATGAACGAACATATTATCTCCGCCCCAATCGTCTGACATAATGCCATGTTGAGACAGCTCACTCTTAACACGCTCAGGATCAGCATCTGGCTTATCCATTTTGTTAACAGCAACAATTAACGGTACATTACCCGCTTTAGCATGTTGAATCGCTTCAATCGTTTGTGGCATTACACCATCATCAGCAGCTACAACCAAAATAACAATATCAGTTGCCTTAGCACCACGAGCACGCATTGACGTAAATGCCGCGTGACCAGGAGTATCAAGGAAAGTAATCATGCCGTTGTCAGTTTCAACGTGGTATGCACCAATATGCTGAGTAATACCACCGGCTTCACCAGATGCTACTTTCGCACGACGAATATAATCGAGTAACGATGTTTTACCGTGGTCAACGTGACCCATGATAGTCACAACCGGTGCGCGTGATTCTAGTTTAATGTTGTCATCGCGGTCTTGAAGAACTTGATGCTCAAGTTCGTTTTCACGAATAAGTACCACTTTATGACCGAGTTCTTCTGCAACCATTTGCGCTGTTTCTTGGTCAAGTACTTGGTTAATTGTCACCATAGTGCCCATTTTCATCATTTGCTTGATGATCACAGTGGCTTTAATTGCCATTAAATGAGCCAATTCAGATACGGTTACAGTTTCACCAATACGCACATCACGACTAACAGCTGCTGCAGGTTTATTAAAACCATGCGCCATAGATTCTGGTGCAGTGCTGCGGTTACGCATGTGTTTTTCGCGTCCGTCACGAGCATCTTTTCCGCCACGTTTTTTATTGGCGTTTTTATTGCGAGCACGACGACCACGTTTTTCGTCATCAGCATCTGAACTGTCTTCTGCTGCACGAGCAACTTTAGATGTTGTGATGTGATGATCACCATTTTTTTCAGCTTCTAAACGTTGACGCTCTTCTTCAGCCCAACGCTTTGAGTTTACTTCTGCAAGTAAACGTGCAGCTTCAGCAGCTTTAGCAGCTTCATCTTTTTGCTTTTGAGTTAACACAGCTTCTTGAGTCGCTTTTAAACGCTCGGCCTCTGCTTTTGCTGCTGCCGTTTCTGGGTCAGCAACTTTGGCTACTTTAGGCTCAGCTTTTACTTTTTCTGATTTCAATTTGGCTTCGGCTTCCGCTTTTTTCTTCGCTTCTGCAGTTGCTTTCGCTTCTGCCGCTACTTTGGCTTTTGCTTCAGCTTCCGCTTTTGCTTGAGCTTCTGCTTTGGCCTTGGCTTGAGCTTCTAATTCAGCTTGTTTTGCTAACTCTGCATCATCACGTTTAACGAAAGTGCGCTTTTTACGGACTTCCACTTTAACGTCTTTTGACTGACCGTCAGTGCTTGCAACACTTAATGTTGACACAGTTTTACGCTGCAATGTCATTTTAGTCGGTACAGTATCTGCACCATGCTGTTTTTTTAGATAATCAAGAAGTTGTTTCTTCTCATTTTCTGAAACGGTATCGAGTTTCTTCTTGCTCATACCTGCTTCTGAGAATTGCTCAATTAGTCGCTCGACTGATTTGCCCACTTCTGTTGCTAATTTTTCTATATTTGTATCTGCCATCAATTAAATCCCCCTGTTGATCGACTTATGCTTCTTCGCCAAACCAACAGATATTGCGGGCAGCCATGATGAGCTCACCTGCTTTTTCTTCTGTTAATTCTTCAATATCAAGTAAATCATCAATACCTTGCTCGGCCAAGTCTTCTAAAGTCACTACGCCATTGCTCGCAAGAACATAAGCTAAATGTCTTTCTAATCCTTCCAATGCTAGTAAGTCATCACTTGGCTCTGCACCGTCTAACGCTTCTTCAGACGCTAATGCTCTTGTTGAGATTGCCGCCTTTGCACGTTCACGTAGTGCTTCAACGATATCTTCGTCAAAACCTTCTATTGCTAATAGTTCAGATTCTGGGACATAAGCAATTTCTTCTAACGAAGTGAATCCCTCATCAGCCAACACGGCTGCAAAATCTGCATCTACATCCAGAGAAGCTACAAACAAGTCAATCACCTTTGCACTTTCGGCTTGGTGTTTCTTATTCAAGTCTTCAACTGTCATTACATTTAATTCCCAACCAGTCAGTTGAGTCGCTAAACGAACGTTTTGGCCATTTCGACCAATTGCCTGTGCCAAACTATCTGCTTCCACAGCAATATCCATTGAGTGATTATCTTCATCGACAATGATAGAGGCTACATCAGCAGGTGCCATGGCATTGATCACATATTGTGCAGGATTATCATCCCACATCACAATATCTACTCGCTCGCCACCTAATTCGTTTGATACGGCTTGCACACGTGCGCCACGCATACCAACACAAGCACCAATAGGGTCAATGCGACGGTCATTTGATTTAACGGCGATTTTAGCTCGAGCTCCTGGATCACGAGCAGCACCCATAACTTCAATCAATTCGTCGTAAATCTCAGGCACTTCAACACGGAAAAGCTCAATTAACATCTCAGGCTTACTGCGAGTTAAAAATAACTGTGCTCCACGCGCTTCTGGACGTACTGAGTACAATAAAGCACGTACACGATCACCAGGGCGGAAAGATTCACGGCTAATTAAGTCTTCTTTAAATATCACGCCATCTGCGTTATTGCCTAAATCGACAACCACACTTTCACGGGTACTTTTCTTGACGATACCAGTAACAATTTCACCTTCACGCTCAATAAATTGTTCAACAATTTGCGCACGCTCGGCTTCACGAACTTTTTGAACGATAACTTGTTTTGCTGTTTGCGTCGTAATACGGTCAAAGACAACTGAATCTATTTCATCTTCAATGTATTCACCTGGCTGGATATCAGGTTGTTCATAACGCGCAGCTTCAATGGTAATTTCACTATAAGGGTTCTCTAGTGGTTCACCATGGTCATCAACTACCATCCAACGACGGTACGTATCGTAATGACCCGTTTTACGGTCAATTTCAACACGAACTTCAATATCGCCTTCGTATTTTTTCTTTGTAGCAGTGGCCAGTGCAATTTCTAGCGCCTCGAAAATTTTCTCACGGGGAACGCCTTTCTCATTGGAAACCGCTTCTGCGACTAGCAGGATCTCTTTATTCATTTGGTCTTGCCTCGTTCTTCACCTGAAACTATCAAAACTTAGCGATAATGTTGCCTTTACGGATATTATCCAAAGCAACAATCAAGTCTTTACCATCAACAGTGATGGTGAGCATTTGCCCATCAACGCTACTAATGACGCCTTTTAAATTACGACTACCCGCAACAGGCATAGTCAACTGTACTTTTGCATCTTCACCCACGTAGGCCGCATATTGCTCAGCGGTAAATAAAGGTCTATCTACGCCAGGTGAAGATACTTCTAATGTGTATTCTGTAGAAATAGGGTCTTCAACATCCATAACTGCGCTAACTTGACGACTGGCTTCTGCACAGTCTTCAATGTTGATGCCATTCTCGTGATCAATGAAAACACGTAATATTGAATGACGACCAGCTTGAATATACTCTATGCCCCATAGTTGAAAGCCCAATGCTTCAACGGGTACCGTTAACATCTCAACTAGCTTGGATTCTATCGTTGCCAAAAATGACCCCCAAAAAAAACAAAAAAAGGGCTAATAGCCCCATAGCAATCCGCATAAAGCACGGATATTTAAAAGTCCATATAACAAAAAACCCCGTAATCACGAGGTTATTTTATTATAAAACCTGTAAATTGTAATTTATCTTCTTTCAAAGTTAAATTACAAGGAGCTGGTTGCGGGGGCCGGACTTGAACCGACGACCTTCGGGTTATGAGCCCGACGAGCTACCAACTGCTCCACCCCGCGTCAACTGATGCAAGTATATTGATTTACACTATATCTTGCAATAACTAATCAAACTCAATCCATGATTTGTTAGTTAAATAATGGTGCCGAGAGCGGGACTTGAACCCGCACGTCCGTTAAGACACAGCCACCTCAAGGCTGCGCGTCTACCAATTCCACCACCTCGGCGATATTTAGTTTACTAGTCAGGAATTTTTGTTTCTGACTGTTCGGTTTGCACAGGCGCATCGTCAATGATTTGCTCTGCTGCTGGACCTAAATCATTCCATTGATCATTTTGTTGAGTATGATTAGCACTTAAATTACCAATCACTAAACTCAATGCAAAAAAACCAATGGCTAATACTGCAGTACTGCGAGTCAGGAAGTTACCTGATCCGCTTGAACCGAACAATGTGCCTGAAGCACCGGCTCCGAAAGATGCGCCCATATCGGCACCCTTTCCTTGTTGAATTAAAATTAAGCCGATAAGGCCTAACGCTACCACCAAGTATACAACTATAAGAACTTCGTACATATTATTACGCGCTCATCGCTATGGTACATAAACTTAAAAACTCACTTGAGTTCAAACTGGCACCGCCAATCAAGCCGCCATCAACATCAGGCTGGGCAAATATATCTGCCGCATTGCTTGGGGTGACGCTACCACCGTATAAAATTCTGATATTCTCGCCAATGAAGGGAGATACTTCAGAGAGGCGACTGCGTATAAACGCATGTACTTCTTGTGCCTGCTCTGGTGTAGCGCTTTTACCTGTACCTACTGCCCATAAAGGTTCGTAGGCGATAATCGCGTTATCAAAAGCCATGGTACCGTTTTTTTCAATTACTATATCAAGCTCTTCCGCAATCACCTCAAAGGTACGTCTTGCTTCACGAGCCGGTCCAGATTCACCTACACATAAAATCGGTGTCAGACCATTTTTTTGCGCTGCGGCAAACTTCTCTGCCACTATATTACTCGTCTCTCCGTACATACGGCGACGTTCGGAATGGCCGATAATAACATATCGACATCCAGAATCTTTTAGCATCTGCCCGGACATTTCACCGGTGTACGCACCAAAATCATGTTGACTAAGATTTTGTGCGCCCATTCTCACAAGCGCGCCATCTAAGGTTTGCTTATTGGCTTCAAGCAGTTGCCGAACACTTTCAAGATAAATTGAAGGCGGACATAAAACCACTTCAGCGGAATCATTTTGGAGCTTTGTAGCAAACTTTTTGAAAAGTTCTTGGGCCAATGCCGAATTACCATTCATTTTCCAGTTGCCAGCGACCATAGGACGTCTGAGTGCCATTCATTATCTCCTCTGAAAGCGGCGTGAATAATAGCGAACCACTTATCAAGTTACAAGAGCTAAAAGGGGAATAATTCAGATAATCTGTCGAAGCGTCTACTTTTTGAGCGCGTAACAACATAACTGAATATTCAGATAATTAACATGCTGCCTTTACGGCGTCAGCAATACGATTTGCATGTGCAAGCACTTGTGGATGATCATCACCCTCAACCATCACCCTAATTAACGGTTCTGTACCCGACTTGCGTAATAATACTCGTCCACGAGAACCTAATTGTTGCTCAACATCAGCTTGGGCTAATCTTACTGCATCAGTATCCAACGGATTCGAGTTTCCTTCAAACCTAACGTTCACCAATACCTGCGGTAACATCTTCATTGATTCGGTTAATTGTTCAAGTGACGAATTTTGGCGTCGCATCGCTGCTAGCACTAAAATACCTGCAACAATACCATCACCTGTGGTGCCATGATCAAGATTGAGTATATGGCCCGAATTTTCTCCGCCGATACGCCAGTTTTTTTCTTTAAGAATTTCCATGACATACCGATCACCCACTTTCGAGCGAACAAATGGAATATTAAGCGCTTGCAATGCTAAATCTAGCCCTAGGTTAGACATTAACGTGCCCACTACACCGCCTTTCAAAATACCACGTTTTTGGGCATCTACGGCTAGAATATATAAAATTTGATCCCCATCAATTACCTCTCCGTGGCTATTGACCATCATAATACGGTCGCCATCACCATCTAATGCGATACCTAAATCAGCTTTTTCAGCTAATACAGTTTCACATATTTTGGCCATTGATGTTGCACCCACTTTATCATTGATATTCAAACCATTAGGTTTATCACCAATAGCAATCACATCCGCACCAAGTTCTCGAAATACATTGGGGGCTATGTGATAAGTTGCACCATGGGCACAATCAACCACAATTTTTAAACCTTCAAGAGTTTGATCTGCTGGGAAATTCCCTTTGCAATATTCAATATAACGTCCTGCAGCATCTTCGATTCTGCGGGCCTTACCCAATAAGTGAGATTCAACACACACTAATGGTTTTTCAAGTTCAGCCTCAATTTCAAGCTCAATATCATCATCGAGTTTACTGCCATCTGTTGAGAAAAACTTGATACCATTATCGTAATATGGATTATGCGAAGCACTAATAACCACACCCGCTTCAGCACGAAATGTCCGAGTTAAATAAGCTACTGCAGGTGTCGGCATGGGTCCAAGTAATAAAACATTTAACCCGGCGGCAGATAATCCCGCTTCTAAAGCCGATTCAAATAAGTAACCTGAAATACGAGTATCCTTACCAATAATCACTTTTTGAGTGCCATTTCGCGACAATACTCGTCCTGCGGCCCAACCGAGCTTCAATGCCAATTCGGGGGTCATTTTGCCTGCCCCTACTTTGCCGCGAATACCATCGGTTCCAAAAAATTGTCTTTGTTTCACAGGTCCCCACTTAAGTTAATCACTTTTTATACAACGTGTTATATCGACAAAACTACAAATTAGCCATTGTTTCAGACATGACTTTAAGTACGTCAACAGTTTCGGGTACATCATGAACTCGTATTATCTGCGCACCTTGCTGAGCTGCAATAAGTGCTCCAGCAAGACTACCCGCAAGGCGTTGATCAATAGCACGCCCTAACAAGTCCCCAATCATGCTTTTTCGTGACAATCCGACCAATAAAGGTAAATGAAATTCATGTAAGGAAGGTAATGTCGCTAATAGGCGGTAATTATGCGCTAAAGTTTTGCCAAAGCCAAAACCTGGATCAAGAATTAGACGCTCACGATCAATACCTGCCGCTTCACAGTAGGCAATACGCAGTTCGAAAAAGGCTTTTACTTCTTCAACTACATCTTGATACTCAGGTTTCTCTTGCATGGTTTGAGGTTCACCTTGCATATGCATTAAACAAATTGGCACATCTAAGGTTGCAGCCATTGCTAAGGCTCCAGCTACTTGCAATGCACGCACATCATTAATCATATTGGCACCTGCATTGACTGCCTGCTCCATTACTTCAGGTTTACTGGTATCTATCGAAATCCATACATCATATTTTTTAGCGGTGTATTCAATAATGGGAATAACACGTGCCAGTTCTTCTTCCACTGAAACGATGTCGGAACCTGGACGAGTTGACTCGCCACCCACATCAATAATTAATGCACCTTGCTCAACCATGTGGTCGACATGTTTGCAGGCTAATTCAACATTAGAATAAGCACCGCCGTCAGAAAAAGAGTCGGGGGTGACATTAACAATCCCCATTACAACTGGAGATGATAAATCGAGGGTTTTCTTAGCATGAGTTAATTGAAACAAATTAGTTTTCCTTGATAAAGGCTAAAAACAAGAAAACCCCTTTCGGGGTTTTCTTTATTCACTAAATTAATTATTTAGCTGGTGATTCATCCGCATCATTCGAATCGGCTTTATTGTCGACTTTAGTGTCGGTTTTAGCGTCATCCACTGGCGTTTCAACTTCAGACTTAGGCGTGGTATTGCCATTGTCTTTATCGTCAGATGATTCATCTTTTTGCCATTCAGCTGGCATACGCACTTCACGTCGATGCATTAAATCATCAATTTGTAACGAATCAATCGTTTCGTACTTCATCAATGCGTCTTTCATCGCATGTAAAATATCCATATTTTCTGTCAACATGGTTTGTGCACGTTGATAGTTTTTATCGATAAACATTTTGATTTCAGAATCAATTAATGATGCAGTATCACCAGACATGGCATTTGATTTACCCATACTGCGTCCTAAGAAAACTTCATTTTCTTCTTCGGCATAGAGTAATGGACCCAGTTTGTCTGAGAAGCCCCATTGCGTAACCATGTTACGAGCAATTGAAGTAGCGTATTTTATGTCTTGTGAAGCACCAGTAGACACTTTTTCACTACCATAGATAAGCTCTTCTGCTAAACGTCCACCGTAAGCAACGGATATCTGTGATTCCAATTTGCGACGGCTTTGACTAACAGCATCAGCTTCAGGTAAGAAGAAAGTAACACCTAATGCACGTCCTCGTGGAATAATTGTCACTTTATGTACTGGATCATGTTCTGGCACTAAGCAACCAACAATAGCATGTCCGGCTTCATGATAAGCCGTCATCTCTTTGTCTTCTTCAGACATCACCATAGAACGGCGCTCAGCACCCATCATGATTTTGTCTTTAGCACGTTCAAACTCTTCCATACCGACTACACGACGATTACCACGAGCAGCAAACAACGCAGCTTCGTTAACAAGGTTTGCTAAGTCTGCACCAGAGAACCCTGGGGTACCGCGGGCAATAACACTTGCTTTAACATCGTCCGATAAAGGCACTTTACGCATGTGTACTTTAAGGATTTGTTCACGACCACGAACATCGGGTAAACCGACCACAACTTGGCGGTCAAATCGACCTGGACGAAGTAGTGCAGAATCGAGTACGTCTGGACGGTTAGTTGCCGCAATGACAATAACGCCTTCATTACCTTCGAAACCATCCATCTCAACCAGTAACTGGTTCAATGTTTGCTCTCGTTCATCGTGACCACCACCAACACCTGCACCACGTTGGCGACCTACGGCATCGATTTCATCGATAAAGATAATACATGGAGCTGATTTTTTGGCTTGTTCAAACATGTCACGAACACGAGAAGCACCAACACCGACAAACATTTCCACAAAATCAGAACCTGAAATGGTAAAGAATGGCACTTTGGATTCACCAGCAATAGCCTTAGCTAGCAAGGTTTTACCTGTACCAGGCTGTCCAACCATTAACACGCCCGTAGGAATACGACCGCCTAATTTTTGAAACTTGGTAGGATCACGTAAATAATCAACCAGTTCTTTCACTTCTTCTTTTGCTTCATCACAGCCAGCAACATCAGCGAATGTGGTTTTAATTTGGTCTTCGCTCATCAATTTGGCTTTACTTTTACCAAATGACATTGCGCCCTTTCCACCGCCGCCTTGCATTTGACGCATGAAGAATATCCACACCCCTATGAGCAATAACATTGGGAACCATGAAATAAATATTTGGGTTAAAAAGCCTGATTCTTCAGCCTCTTGCCCTTTCATGTCGATACCCTTTCTATCTAGATCATTAATTAGATCTTGATCATAAATCGGCATGATAGTGGTGAACTTTTCACCAGTACGCTTTGTCCCTTCAATGGTTCGTTGGTCGCTTTTTATTTCGACCTTGTTAATTTGACCATTTCGAACATTGTCCAAAAAGGCGGAATAATCCATCTTCTGCGTATTCGAAGAAGAGGGGGAATAACCCTGAAACACTGACATCAGCACAACAGCGATGACAACCCAGAGTATTAAATTTTTAGCCATGTCACTCAAATTACTCGACCTCTTAACAGTCCTGCGATTATTAACGTTAGACTACTACAACTTGTAACCAGTCGCCACTAGATAGACTTCTCGAGAGCGCGCTCTAGAGGAGTCTGGTTTACGTGTTTTAACTACTTTAAATGCCTGTTTGACTGTTTTCATGTAGTCGTCAAAGCCCTCCCCCTGAAAGACTTTAACAGCAAAACAGCCATTAGGCGCCAACACTTGGTGACACATATCTAGCGCTAATTCAACTAAATACATAGCCCTCGGTTGATCAACAGCACCCGAACCACTCATGTTCGGAGCCATATCTGATAGTACCACATCCACTTTATCTTGACCTACACGCTCAAGCAATGCTTCGAGTACTTTGTTTTCTCTAAAATCACCTTGAAGGAAATCCACACCAACAATGGGGTCCATTGGTAAGATATCACACGCGATAACTTTGCCTCTATCACCCGTTAATTTGGCAGCCACTTGTGACCAACCACCTGGTGCAGCACCTAAATCAACAACAGTCATCCCCTGTTTAATCAAGTTATCTTTTTGTTGGATCTCTTCTAACTTAAATGCTGCACGTGAACGTAGGCCTCGTTTCTGGGCCAGTTTCACATAGTGATCATCAAAGTGTTCCTGCATCCAACGACTTGAACTTGCCGTTCGTTTTTTTGTTGTCATTTAAATTCCGCAACGATTCAGAGTTACATAAGCTCTATATAAGGGTAGAATACGCGTTTTTCAACAGTAACTCAGCAAAAGTTGGTAAAAATGAACTTAACAACCAAACAAAAACAGCATTTAAAAGGTCTGGCACACAGTCTAAAACCAGTGGTGCTGCTTGGTGGCAATGGACTAACTGAAGGTGTTCTGGCTGAAATTGATAGCGCTCTTACTCATCATGAATTGATTAAAGTGAAAGTAGCCTCTGCTGACAGAGAGCTTAAAAATGCCATCGTTGACGCCATTATTCGTGAAACGCAGTCTGCGAAAGTGCAACTTATCGGTCATGTATTAGTTCTTTTCCGCCATTCGGCAGAAATGAAGATTGCTTTGCCAAAAGCAAAAAAATAACGCGATATTTGAATTCAAAAACAAAAGCCGCTGATTTCAGCGGCTTTTTTATGAAGAATAATTCATACGCACATATCTATGGAGTATCAGGCACGGGTGCCACTATATAGTGTTCAGCTTTTAATCCTAAAAACTCAGGCAAGGTTGCTCCAACCGAAATTGATGACCATGTACCGGTTAAAATACCGATAAACATCGCAATAGAAAACCCTTCAAGCGGCGATCCTCCCATAATCCACAAAGCCACAACCGTTAATAAGGTCGTGCCGGATGTGACCATGGTTCTTGAAAACGTCGATTTAACGGCAAGATTATTAATATCAGTAATATTCCATTGCGGCTTAACAATAAGTTGTTCACGGATTCGATCGGCAATAATAATCGAATCATTTAACGAATAACCTAAAATAGCCAGAATAGCCGCCAACACGGTTAAATTGAATTCCATTTGACTCAGAGCAAAAAAAGCCAATACAAACACTACGTCATGCATTAGCGCAAATAATGCGCCTGAAGCTAAACGCCATTCAAATCGAAAACTCAAATAGACCATGATACACAGCATAGCTATCAATAATGCCAGTCCACCTTGTTCAACTAATTCTTGCCCTACTTGTGGTCCAACGATGCTACTGTTTAATATCTTAATGTCACTATTTAAAGGTGCTAATACAGCTTGCAGTTCTGGGCGTTGATTTTCATCTGGAATATCTGCGTATCTCAATACCCAACGCCCGGCCTCTCCGGCCGAAATAACACTAACCTCTTGTTGATATGCAGCCGTCATTAATGGTTGAATTTCACTTGCTGTAATAACCTTATCTAATTGCACTTCTGTGACAACACCACCGGTGAAATCGAGCCCCCAATTAAAACCTTTTGCGCCAATTACCGTTAATGAAAACAACATCAACACAATGGATATCATGCTTGATGTATAACGCCATTTGGTAAAAGATTGCAGTTGATTTGAGCTGTTATTTAAAGGATTTGAGTTCATTGGATTACACCTTAATTGCGCGACGAGTATCACGCCCATAAACAAGATTAATTAATGCCCGAGAGGCAAAAATACCAGTAAACATACTGGTTAATAAACCTAACCCTAGGGTTAAAGCGAAACCTTGAATGGGACCATTGCCAATTGAAAACAGCACTATAGCAGTAATCATTGTGGTGAAATTAGCATCAAATATAGTTGATATGGCACTATCGAATCCCACATCAATTGCACTGGCAAAACTCCGACCTTCTGCTATTTTTTCTTTAATCCGCTCAAATATAAGTACGTTCGTGTCTACTGCCATACCGACAGTAAGCACTAACCCCGCAATACCAGGTAAGGTTAATACCGCACCAGGAATAAGCGCTAACAATCCAAATAGCATCACCATGTTGGCAATTAACGCCACATTAGCGACCCAGCCTAAACGACGATACCAACACGCCATAAATAATAATGTCACCGCCATACCTAATGCTAATGCCGCAAAACCGTTAACGATGTTTTCAGCACCTAAACTGGGGCCAATGGTTCGCTCTTCAACAATCGTAACAGGCGCAGTCATTGAGCCAGCCCTTAGCAGTAATGCAAGCTGCTGAGCTTCTTGATGGCTTCCTGCACCTGTTATTTCAAAACGATTGCCTAATTGGCTTTGAATGGTTGCTACACTGATTATCTTTGTCGTTTGTATGGCTTTACCTTGATCATCACGGCTGAACTCGCTGTATGCGGTTGCCATAGGCTTGCCTATATTGTCGCGAGAGAAGTCCGACATTAGCTTACCACCCGCAGCATCAAGGCTGATGTTCACTTTTGCCATACCAAAGTCGCCGGTAGCGGCACGAGCATCAATAATGTGATCACCGTTAAGTACCGGGCTTCTGTTAACATAAACAGGTTTATTTTGTTCGTCGTTAAAGACAATAGCATTGACCGAACCTGTCTGAACTACAGGGTAAAATGCTAAACTTGCAGTGGCACCAATGACATTTTTAGCCGTTGCGGGGTCTTGCACACCAGGCAGTTCAATGCGAATACGATTTTCACCTTGACGCTGTACTAATGCTTCGGTAATCCCTAACTCTTCAATCCGGCTACGCATAATTTGTAAATTTTGCTGAACCGTTAAATTCGTTAACTTGATTTGCTCATTTTCAGGTAAACTCACATTCAGTGTTTGTTGGTGCCCACTCACTTGCCACAACGGATATTTCTGAGCAATAAATTGCCTTAATTGCCCACGAACATCGTCATTAACGACATTGATAGCTAATGCCGCACCCTCGCCTGAATCCACTGACACTCTGCTAAAGTGTTGTTCTCTAACAAACTGTCTTATGGCATCGCCAATCATCACGGCTTGATTTTTAAATACGAGGTCAAGATCCACGTCCAGCAGAAACTGCACGCCTCCTCGAAGATCTAATCCTAACTTGATGGGTTTAACACCTAAATCTAATAACCAATTTGGCGCAGCAGGTGATAACGCCAAAGTCACTTGGGCTTGCTGTCCAAACTGTTTAATCAAAGCCTCTTTAGCTTGTGTTTGATCATCTGTATCAGCTAATACCACCAAGACATTGTCTAGTTGCTGATCAATGCGTTTACTGTTTATGCCAGCTTGTTGCAATGTATGGTGGATTTGTTCTGTTGTCAGTGAATGTTGCGATTTAACAGCAAGCTGAACCGCAGGCTCTTCCCCAAACCAAGAAGGTAATGCACTCAAAAACAGGACACTTAGGGTGATAATTAAAAGCCAATATTTCCATTGAGAATAATGATTTAATCTACTATTTTTTGATGATATTTTCATAACGCTTGATCCCACAATATTGAGGCCATTTAAGCCACAATCTAAAATGCATAGTGAGTGATGAACAGTATTGACCTAAATCATCGACCCACAGTAAAACTCATTAGCAAAGCTAATGACATTTATCATTAATGCAGGATTTAGTTAGCAGGTGTGAGCGTGAACGAAAAGTAAATTAGACTCTTTCCAAGCTGAAAGTCTTGAGGGGCCTGACGCGGTTGACAATGTCCAGTCCAATTGGGGACTAAAATTAATTTGATAACCTATGGTTAAGCTCGGTACTGGTGGAGAAACAAATTCATAAGCCAACACATAATTAGGGTTTGTTTCGTCGGGTTGATGCTGAGCTATGCTGATATATCGTGCAGAATAAGTGGGCACATAATGGACATCGTTTGAATTAGGTGGCTCAGAGATAACATTCGTTGATGACAGATCTCTAGCGTAGTCCAATATTGAGCTGCTCACATCAGTAAGAGTGTCGCTAAGTACAGTAGATAAGTCTACATTCGCATTTTCAATTGAAGAAAAGGTAGTATCAGAATAAGTATTGCTTTGCGGTTCACAACGGAGTTCCTTTGACGTTAAGTCCTGATCATATGAACAAGAATGACTATAATATGAATCAAATGGCATAGATGCTAAAACTAGCACACGACTATTGGTAAGGAAGATTGAACACAACCCCACAATAATCAGCATTAGCAATATACGAGCCCATGGAAACGTCATAATGACCTTAAGTTGCAAATCAATTTATTTATCATACAAAGCTATGCACTTATCTTACAAAGCTATTTACTTACTTTTACAGATCAATATAGTTATTTACTAAGTAACATCAGAAACAACACATCAACTTAACACATGCCGAGAATATCCATTGCACCTTTAATCTGCAAATGAATTTTCATCCATGTTCTATGCTTTATACCAATAATTATCCAATATCTGATCTGTTTAAATATTCATTACAGTAAACAAAAAAAGCACTAAATAATGTTATTTAGTGCTTTCAGTTAGACAGTATTGTTTTAGTTTGGGTTGAATTTGTCCATAAGAGGCCTTTTCGTCTTAAACCGAGGCATTAATAACAATTTATCAATATTCCAAATGGCAATAACCGCTCATTTAGAGGTATTTAACCGCGATAATTTCATAGTCAGTTAATCCGCCAGGCGTGGTTATAGAAACCTCATCACCTTCACTTTTACCAATTAATCCACGTGCAATGGGCGAATTAACAGAAATTAAATTATGTTTAATATCGGCTTCATCATCGCCGACAATGCGATAAGTCACTTCAGCATCGGTATCAATATTTAAAATGGTCACAGTGGTGCCAAAAATGACTCGTCCAGTGTTTTCCAGTTTAGTGACATCAATAATTTGAGCGTTAGATAACTTACCTTCAATATCGCGAATACGCGCTTCACAAATTCCCTGATCTTCACGGGCTGCATGGTATTCGGCATTCTCTTTTAAATCGCCCAACTCACGTGCAGAAGCAATTGCTTCTGTAATTTTTGGACGGCGATCGAACTTTAGCATTTCAAGTTCTTTACGTAATTGGTCTGCGCCAACTACAGTCATTGGGACCTTACTCATAATGACTTTGTCTCCTTTAAAAACAAAAGCATCCCGTGCTGACAAAAGTCAACACAGTAAAAATTTAGTTGGAAGTACGCAACCGACTTAGCGTGCGTATCTAGGATGCATCTTTTCGATGATGACAACAGCTTACCTAAGCTTTTACAGACTTGCTAGTCATGCTTCATCAAAATGTCATAAAAAAGGTCGCCAAATGGCGACCTTAATCACGACCACACAGTAAAAATTAACTTTTTATACGTTTGTGTAGCTCTTGTATAGAAGTCACCTTGACACGATCATCTGCAGCATGCGCTAAACAGGTCGCAAAGGCAGCATTCAATGTCGTAGTATAATTGACTTTATAACGCAATGCACCACGACGGATCTGTCGAGAATCGACAATCGCTTGACGACCTTCTGTAGTATTAACAATGTAGGTATATTCGCCATTTTTAATACGATCAACAATGTGTGGACGACCTTCATGTACCTTGTTAACCAAGCGAGGATTAATCCCTGCTTCGCCTAAGATAATCGCGGTTCCATGAGTGGCATCAATTTCATAACCTAGCTCAATTAGCTTAGAAGCTAAATCGGCAACGCGTTTTTTATCACTGTTACGCACAGATAATAACGCACGGCCCGACTTAGGCACTTCAGATGTGGCACCAAGCTGGGCTTTTGCATAGGCTTCAGCAAAAGTATCACCCACGCCCATCACTTCACCAGTTGAGCGCATTTCTGGGCCTAATAGCGGATCAACACCTGGGAACTTATTAAACGGTAATACCACTTCTTTCACAGAGAAATACGGTGGAATCACTTCTTTAGTGAAGTTCTGTGAAATTAAACTTTGGCCAGCCATAACTCGTGCTGCTATTTTAGCTAGCGGCACGCCTGTCGCTTTAGACACAAATGGGACTGTACGTGCGGCACGCGGATTAACTTCAATCATATAGATTTCGTTATCTTTTACTGCAAACTGCACGTTCATCAAACCGACCACGCCTAATTCAAAAGCCAGTTTAGACACTTGATCACGCATTCTCGCCTGAATATCAGCACTCAAGGTGTAAGGTGGTAATGAACATCCTGAGTCACCAGAGTGAACCCCAGCTTGTTCAATGTGTTCCATAATGGCACCAACCACCACAGTCTCACCGTCACACACTGCATCAATATCCACTTCAATCGCATCATCTAAGAAGTGATCAAGTAATACTGGCGATGCATTAGATACTTTGACCGCTTCGTTAAAGTAGCGGAGTAAATCTTGCTTATCGTATACAATTTCCATCGCACGACCGCCCAATACATAAGATGGGCGAACAACCAAGGGATAACCAATTTTTTCAGCTTCAATCACAGCACTTTCTACAGTAGTTACTGTCGCATTTTCAGGCTGTTTCATGTTCAAACGTTGAATCGCTTGTTGGAAACGTTCGCGGTCTTCTGCACGGTCAATTGCATCCGGGCTGGTACCAATAATCGGTACGCCTGCTGCTTCTAATTCTCGTGCTAGTTTAAGGGGAGTTTGACCACCATACTGTACGATTACACCTTTTGGTTTTTCGATACGCACGATTTCGAGTACGTCTTCAAGCGTGACGGGTTCGAAATATAAGCGGTCAGATGTATCGTAGTCGGTTGATACGGTTTCAGGATTACAGTTCACCATAATGGTTTCATAACCGTCTTCGCGTAGTGCTAATGCTGCATGAACACAGCAGTAATCGAACTCAATCCCTTGTCCAATACGGTTAGGACCGCCACCCAGAATCATGATTTTTTCACGGTTCGATGGGTTAGCTTCGCACTCATCTTCATACGTTGAATACATGTAAGCTGTATCAGTTGAGAATTCAGCTGCACAAGTATCGACACGCTTATAAACTGGGTGAATTTCATGACGTTGACGTAATTTACGAATTTCGCTTTCATTCACACCTAACACATCGGCTAAACGCGCATCAGAGAAACCTTTACGCTTTAATTGGCGTAAGTAGTTTTGCTCTAATCCTGACATCCCAAGCTCAGCGACTTTTGCTTCTTGGGTAATCAAATCTTCAATTTGAACCAAGAACCAATGGTCAATATTAGTTAGCGTGAAGATATCATCACGGCTTAAACCTGCACGAAATGCATCTGCGATGTACCAAATACGGTCACAACCCGGTTCTTTTAATTCATGGCGAATACGTTGTATGGCTTCTGGAGATTGTAAATCAACAATCGGATCAAAACCGTTACGACTCACTTCAAGGCCGCGTAACGCTTTTTGCAATGATTCTTGGAAAGTACGGCCAATGGCCATGACTTCACCCACAGACTTCATTTGAGTCGTTAAACGGTCATTTGCACCAGCAAACTTTTCAAAGTTAAAACGTGGTATTTTGGTCACAACATAATCGATAGCAGGTTCGAACGATGCAGGTGTTTTACCGCCTGTAATATCGTTACTAAGCTCATCTAATGTGTAACCAACAGCAAGCTTAGCGGCAATTTTAGCAATAGGGAAACCAGTCGCTTTAGACGCTAGAGCTGATGATCGTGATACTCGTGGGTTCATCTCAATAATAACCATTCGGCCAGTATCAGGACAAATACCAAACTGTACGTTTGAACCACCAGTTTCAACACCGATCTCACGTAAAACCGCTAAAGAAGCATTACGCATTAATTGATATTCTTTGTCAGTTAACGTTTGTGCTGGCGCAACCGTAATTGAGTCACCAGTGTGAACGCCCATTGGGTCAAAGTTTTCGATAGCACATACGATAATACAGTTATCGTTGCGGTCACGAACCACTTCCATTTCATATTCTTTCCAACCAATTAATGATTCATCAATCAATAATTCGTTAGTTGGCGACAAGTCTAAGCCTTGAGAACAAATCTCTTCAAACTCTTCTTTGTTGTAGGCAATACCACCGCCGCTGCCACCCATGGTGAAAGACGGACGAATAATACAGGGGAAGCCCACCATATCTAATACGCCATAAGCTTCATCCATATTATGAGCAATACCCGCTCGCGGGCAGTCTAACCCAATGGATTTCATCGCTTTGTCGAAACGGCTACGGTCTTCAGCTTTATCAATCGCATCAGCTGTCGCACCAATCATTTCAACATTAAATTCTTTTAGCACACCTTTTTCTTCAAGTTGAAGTGCGCAATTTAGTGCAGTTTGCCCACCCATTGTGGGTAGAATTGCATCAGGTCGTTCTTTAGCAATGATGTTACGTACCACTTCCCAATGAATTGGCTCGATATAGGTTGCATCAGCCATTTCAGGGTCGGTCATAATCGTTGCGGGATTAGAGTTGACCAGAATCACGCGATAGCCTTCTTCGCGAAGCGCTTTACAGGCTTGTGCACCTGAATAATCAAACTCACACGCCTGCCCAATAACAATTGGACCGGCACCTAGGATAAGAATACTTTTTATATCTGTACGTTTTGGCATTGCGTCGTCTTCTCCCAGATAACTACTTAGCGTGCTGACGGTATTGTTCAATTAGCTCGATGAAATGATCGAACAGCGGCGCGGCATCGGTTGGCCCAGGACTCGCTTCAGGGTGTCCTTGAAAGCTAAACGCTGGTTTATCCGTTAGGTGAATACCTTGTAATGAACCATCAAATAACGACTTATGCGTAACCTTAATATTTGCAGGCAATGTGGTTTCATCTGCAGCAAAACCGTGGTTTTGACTGGTGATCATCACGTTGCCTTTTTCAATATTGCTCACCGGATGGTTTGCACCATGATGACCAAACTTCATTTTTAAGGTTTTCGCACCAGAGGCTAAAGCAAGTAATTGATGACCTAAACAAATACCAAACACTGGAATGTCTGTTTTTAAAATTTGTTGTATGGCTTCAATTGCATAATCACATGGTTCAGGGTCGCCAGGACCATTTGATAGGAATATTCCATCAGGCTTCATGGCGAGCACATCTGCAGCAGATGTTTGCGCTGGTACTACCGTTACATCACAACCACGATCAACCAACATCCGTAAAATATTACGTTTTACACCGTAATCGTATGCGACAACTTTATACTTGAGTTCCGATTCTGGTGTTTCAGACGGTAAACCACCGACTAATTTCCAGCTACCGTTGCGCCATGTATAAGCTTTATCGGTAGTCACTTCTTTAGCTAAATCCATGCCTTTCAAGCCAGGGAATGCTTTCGCTTCCGCTAGGGCTTTTGCTTCGTCTAGGTCTCCAACCATAATACAACCGGCTTGAGCGCCTTTTTCACGCAAAATTCGAGTTAGTTTGCGAGTATCAATATCTGCAATACCAACCACATTATTTGCTTTTAAATAATCGCTTAATGATTGTTGGTTGCGGAAATTACTCGCCATAAGCGGTAAGTCACGAATAATTAAGCCACATGCATGAACCGAATCCGATTCTGTGTCTTCATCATTAGTACCTGTGTTACCGATGTGAGGATAGGTTAATGTTACTATTTGGCGTGAATATGAAGGATCCGTAAGAATCTCTTGATAACCTGTCATAGAAGTATTAAAAACAACTTCACCAACAGAGATACCGGTAGCACCAATTGCGGTGCCAGAGAATACGGTTCCATCTTCGAGTACGAGTAAGGCAGACTGTGTCAACGCGACCTCCAGAAAAGAGCCAAGCCACTTAAATTATGTGTTTTTTATTTTGTATGAATTGTCTATTTTCGATAAAATCCGAAATTTCGACAAATTCTATCGATTGTATAAGAAATTAGCTTTTACGTCTATATTTTACAGGATTGTTTTCAAAAAAAAACACCAACATTTGGTGTTTTCATTATCTAATTAAATCCTAATACTTGTTGCATGTCATACAGACCAGCATTTTGATCTGAGAGCCAAAAAGCCGCCCTCATCGCCCCATTAGCAAAAGTCATTCGACTCGATGCTTTATGGGTTATTTCCAAGCGTTCGCCTATATCAGCGAACATAGCGGTATGTTCACCGACAATATCTCCGGCACGAACCGTTGCAAAACCAATGGTATTACGATCGCGTTCACCAGTAATGCCTTCTCGCCCATAAACTGCACATTCATCTAAATCACGGCCTAATACTTCAGCAATGATCT
This sequence comes from Shewanella polaris, assembly GCF_006385555.1. Taxonomy (NCBI): domain Bacteria; kingdom Pseudomonadati; phylum Pseudomonadota; class Gammaproteobacteria; order Alteromonadales; family Shewanellaceae; genus Shewanella; species Shewanella polaris. Next base: position 3,502,931 of record NZ_CP041036.1, read on the forward strand.
CGCCCATTTTTAATGCAGTACCAGACGGAGCATCTTTTTTATGACGGTGATGTGCTTCGATTATTTCGATATCGGTATAATCACCCATGACTTCTGTAGCCAGTGCGAGTAATTTCCACATCACATTCACACCCACAGACATATTCGGAGCTAACACCACGGGTACTTGCTCTGAATAGGCATTAATCTGTTCTTTTTGAGCATGATTAAAACCAGTGGTACCAATAACGATTGCTTTATGGTTTTTTGCACACCAATCAAGGTGAACAATTGAAGATTCTGGTGAGGTAAAATCAATTAACACGTCAAAGTCGTTGACGACTTTATCTAGCGAATCGGTAATGGTAACGTTCATAGCACCAACACCAGCAAGCACACCAGCATCAATACCTATTAGACTTGACCCAGTACGCTCAATCGCGGCGCCAAGTACGATAACGTGTTGCTGTTTAGCAGATTCAATCAGTGTACGGCCCATACGGCCACTGGCACCAACTACAGCAATTCTCACTTTTGCAGTCATTTCATTCTCCCAGCGTTAACTAAAAGTAAATCTAAAAACAGCATATACAAAAACGCCTAAGTTAACTTAGGCGTTTTTAATAAACTAGATAATATCTAACAACTCAACTTCGAACACCAAAGCTGAGTATGGCGGGATGGAAGCACCCGCGCCACGCTCACCGTATGCTAGGTGATGTGGAACATATAATTTAAGTTTGGTTCCAACTGGCATTAACTGTAATGCTTCAGTCCAACCAGCAATAACACCTGATATCGGGAATTCAGCAGGTTCGCCACGAGCAACAGAACTGTCGAATACATCACCATTGATAAAAGTACCATGATAATGAGTACGAACAGTTGAATCGTAAGTTGGTTTCTCACCTTCGCCTTGCACAAGCACTTCGTATTGAAGACCAGACTCAGTAACGGTAACACCATCACGCTTAGCATTTTCAGCTAAGAATGTATCACCTTCGGCTGCAGCAGCTTCTGAAGCAGCTTCTTGAATTTCTTGTAAACGACGACTGATCTCAGTAAATGCAACTTGAAGCTCTTCCATTGATACTGCGCTTTCTTTACCGGCAAATGCATCAGCAAGACCAGCTTGAACAGCAGGAATATCAATACCGTCAAAAGAATTGGCAGCTAATTGCTCGCCCATTTGACGACCTACACCGTAGCTTGCATGCTGTTCCATAGTGCTGAACAAATCTGACATAATAATTTTCTCTCAATAAACATAAAAAATTCGCACCAGAGTTTATCACAATTAATCCTGGTAATGTTGGCAAAAACATTAATTAGCCGGAGCTATTTTACACTCAGTCAAAGACTGTTTCCTTGCCTGTGTATAAAGTGGCATAACTTTATTTTGTGCCGCTTGTAAGTCATCAATTCGGTGACTGTGTGACGGATGTGTAGACAGAAGTTCTGGTCCTTGGGCACCACCAGCTTTGGCCATGTTTTGCCATAAGGTAATACTTTGGCCAGGATTAAAACCTGCTTTTGCCATTAGTTCTAGTCCGACAATATCGGCTTCGGACTCTTGGCTGCGACCAAAGGGTAAAATAATACCCACATTCGCCCCTAAACCTAATGCGGCCATATATAAATCTTTATTGGCTACACCCGACACTCCTATTGCGGCATCGGCAACTTGCATACCCAACCCGGTTAACTGAGCCCGTGAGACCTGCTCATTACCATGTTGCGCTAACACATGAGCCACTTCATGACCCATAACAGTAGCAAGTTGATCTTGATTGACAGCGACCTTTAACAAACCTGTATAAACACCAATATGACCACCGGGCAAGGCAAATGCATTGACTTGATCAGACTCAAATAATACGACATCCCATTGCTGTGACTGATCAGGTAGTACTGCAGTGATACGCTTAGCTATACAGTTTACATATTGTGTTTGCGCTTGGTTTTGGCTTATTTCTTCACTTTGTTTCATGGTTTCAAATGATTGAGCTCCCATCTGTTGCATTTGCACATCTGAAAACAGTAAGGTTTGTCCACGCCCTGTGGGTGATTGATTGTTAACACAACCAACCAATAAAGCAGAAACGAATAAGGTTAGCGCAAGAGGTTTCATCATTCATCCTTTTAACATTCATTTAGCCACTAAGCTAATCCATCATTAACTTATTTTATACTAATCTACCTCAGCAAAACACCATTTGAAATGCGATAAATAAGCAAGTATTAACGTGCTGTTTTTTGCTTTTTGAAATCACTAATACTGCGTTTGTTAGCCGTACGACGATTGGCTTGTTTATCACGCGGAGCACGCTTACTGGTTGCGCTAGTCGGTTTATCCGTGACCGTAAAGCCTACTAATTCGGTCAAAGGTAATGTTTGGCCTATTAAGGTTCTAATGGCATCTAAACTTTGTAACTCAGAGTGTGAAACTAATGATAATGCAACGCCACTTAATCCCGCCCGTGCTGTTCTACCAATTCGATGAACATAGACTGCTGCCTGAGCAGGCAAGTCGACATTAATTACGACAGGTAATGCGTCGATATGAATACCGCGAGCTAATACATCTGTAGCGATTAAAACCGTTAGTTTTCTGCTTTTAAACAACGCTAATGTTTGGCTTCGCAAAGCTTGTTCTTTATCACCATGAAGTGCAGCCGCATTAATACCCGCTTTGAGTAACTTTTTACACAATGTATCGGCATCATCTTTAGCATTAACAAACACCAATACTTGTGACCATTGATGCAAAGTAATTAAATGGATCAATGCTTTTGCCTTACTGCCTTTATTTACATGATATAGGGTTTGAGCAATATCGGTCACAGTACTATTAACAGCATGGGCTTCAATCCGTACACACGATGCAGACAATATTTGTTCGGCTAATGCCGTTAGCGGCTCAGGCAATGTTGCTGAAAACAATAACCGTTGCCCCTTTGGCATTAAAGCAATAAGTGCATTAATATCAGCGATAAATCCCATGTCCAGCAATCGATCGGCTTCATCTAGTACTAGACTTTGAACATGGTCAAATTGAATCACACCTTGTTGCGCTAACGCTAATAAACGCCCCGGCGTTGCAACAACCAGATTAATCGGTTGAGTGAGTCGCTCAATTTGTAATTCAATTGCTTCACCGCCGCACAACACATCAACCCGTAAATTTACCGCTTGTGCTAATGGAGCCAGATTTTGCATAACTTGAACGGCTAACTCTCTGGTGGGCACAATTACCACCGCAGACAAACTAGCAGCAGACAATTGGCTTAACTGTTGTAATAGAGGTAAACCATAAGCATAGGTTTTTCCGCTACCCGTTTGTGCCAGAGCCAACACATCTTGCCCCTCCAGTACGGCTGGAATAGCCAATTGTTGAATACGGCTAGGCTCAATTATCGCGGTAGGTAATGTGCTTAATAATTTTGGATCGAGCGAAAATGCTGAAAATGACATGGATGGCGCCTAATTAGTCATGAATACAAATAAATTCTATATCCCAATAAAAAAGGCTGTTTACCCAAAGTAAACAGCCTTTATTGATGATCACTTTCTATGAATAGTGATTAACTGTTTAAGTCCTGAAAGAACTTTTTTACACCATCAAAAAAACCTTCCGCTTTTGGACTGTGTTTTTTCGATTCACCCGTTAAGGTTGCCTCAAATTCACGCAGTAAATCTTTTTGTTTTTCATTCAGATTCACAGGCGTTTCCATAACCACTTTACACAGTAAATCACCTACTGCATGGCTACGAACTGACTTAACCCCTTTACCGCGTAAACGGAACATACGCCCAGTTTGGGTTTCTGTTGGAATTTTAAGGCTCACTTTACCGTCTAGTGTTGGGACTTCAATTTCGCCACCTAATGCTGCTTTACTGAATGAAATTGGCACTTCACAATAAAGGTTGTTGGCATCGCGAGTAAATATAGCATGCTCACGTACGCTGACCTGAACATATAAATCACCAGGAGGCGCACCAAACTCACCCGCCTCACCTTCGCCAGTAAGACGAATACGATCGCCAGTATCAACACCTGCAGGAATTTTAACCGATAAGGTTTTGCTTTTCTCAACGCGTCCTTCACCATGACATTTGCTGCATGGCTCTTTAATGATCTTACCGCGACCATGACAAGTAGGACAGGCTTGTTGAACAGCAAAGAATCCTTGACGCATTTGCACTTGGCCTTGGCCATGACAAGTGCCACATGTGGTTGCAGATGTGCCTTTTTTAGCACCGCTACCGTCACACAAATCACAAGCGGCTAATGTCGGAATACGCAATTCTTTAGTTAAACCACGAACTGCTTCTTCTAAAGACAATTCAAGATTATAACGTAAGTCACTTCCGCGCGCCGCTTGACGTTGTCCGCCACGACGACCACCGCCGAAAATATCCCCGAAAACATCACCAAAGATATCGCCAAAATCACCTTGGCCACCACCGTGTCCACGATTAGGATCAACGCCAGCATGGCCAAATTGGTCATATGCTGCTTTCTTATCGCTGTCGGTTAAAATTTCGTACGCTTCTTTAATCTCTTTAAAGCTAGCTTCTGCGACTTTGTCACCTGGGTTTCGATCTGGATGAAATTTCATCGCTAAGCGTTTATACGCTTTTTTAATTTCGCGTTCACTGGTGTCACGAGCAACACCGAGAACTTCGTAAAAATCACGCTTTGACATAATATTTTGTTTCTCGAAGATTTAAGTAAGTTGCTAAACTTAATTTATACAAACGGGCGTATGAGGATAACCTCAACGCCCGCTTCAATGATAACTAACTGAAAGTATTAATTACTTTTTGTCTTCTTCAACTTCTTCGAACTCAGCATCAACAACATCATCAGCAGGTTTTTCTTGGTCAGCACCAGAAGCTTGGCCTTCTGCGCCAGCTTGAGCTTTCGCTTGAGCGATTTCCATTAGCTTAGCAGATGCTTCGATAAGAGCTTGAGTTGCTGTATCCATTGCTTCTTTTTCATTGCCTTTAATAGCAGTTTCTAAAGTTGCGATAGCCGCTTCAATTTTCTCTTTGTCTTCGCTAGGTAAGTCATCGCCCGCTTCTTCAACTTGTTTCTTAGTTGAGTGAACTAAGCCGTCAGCTTGGTTACGTGCGTGAACTAACTCTTCAAATTTTACATCTTCATCAGCGTGAGCTTCTGCATCACGAACCATTTGCTCAACTTCTTCATCAGATAAACCTGAGTTAGCTTTAATAGTGATGTTTTGAGCTTTACCGGTTTTCTTGTCTGTTGCTGACACTTTTAAGATACCATCAGCATCAATGTCAAATGCAACTTCAACTTGTGGTTGACCACGTGGAGCTGGTTCAATACCTTCAAGGTTGAATTGACCTAAAGACTTATTGTAGCTTGATTGCTTACGCTCACCTTGTAACACGTGAATGGTTACCGCACTTTGGTTGTCATCAGCAGTAGAGAACGTTTGGCTCGCTTTTGTCGGGATAGTTGTGTTCTTCTCGATAAGCTTAGTCATTACGCCACCCATGGTTTCAATACCAAATGATAACGGCGTAACGTCAAGTAATAGAACGTCTTTCACTTCACCAGACAATACACCAGCTTGAATTGCCGCGCCTACAGCTACAGCTTCATCTGGGTTAACGTCTTTACGTGGCTCTTTACCAAAGAAGTTAGTAACGGCTTCTTGTACTTTAGGCATACGAGTCTGACCACCAACAAGAATCACTTCGTTGATGTCTGAGACTTTTAAGTCAGCATCAGCAAGTGCTACTTTTAACGGTTCTAAAGTACGTTGAATTAAATCTTCAACCAATGACTCTAACTTAGCTCGAGTAATTTTAACCACTAAGTGCTTAGGACCAGAGGTATCAGCAGTGATATAAGGTAAGTTAACTTCAGTGTGGTTAGTGCTTGAAAGCTCGATTTTTGCTTTTTCAGCAGCTTCTTTCAAACGTTGCATAGCTAAAGGATCTTTACGTAGATCTAAGCCTTGGTCTTTTTTGAATTCGTCAGCTAAATAGTTAATTAAACGGTTATCAAAGTCTTCACCACCTAAATGAGTATCACCATTGGTTGCTAATACTTCAAATGTTTGATCGCCGTCGTTACTGTCGATTTCGATAATAGAGATATCGAAAGTACCACCACCTAAGTCGTATACAGCAACAACGTTATCGCCTTGCTTTTTATCAATACCATAAGCTAGTGCTGCAGCTGTTGGCTCGTTGATAATACGCTTAACATCTAAACCAGCGATACGGCCAGCATCTTTAGTTGCTTGACGTTGTGAATCATTAAAGTAAGCAGGAACAGTAATAACGGCTTCTGTTACTTCTTCACCTAAAAAGTCTTCTGCTGTCTTTTTCATCTTTTTCAAGATTTCAGCTGAAACTTGTGGTGGAGCCATTTTGTTGCCACGAGACTCAACCCATGCATCACCATTATCAGCAGCGATAATTTTGAATGGCATGATGTTTACATCGCGCTGAACTTCGTCATCTTTAAAACGACGACCAATTAAACGCTTAATAGCAAAGAAAGTATTTGTTGGGTTGGTTACAGCTTGACGTTTTGCTGGTTGACCAACAATCGTTTCTTCTTCAGTGTAAGCAATGATTGAAGGAGTTGTACGGTCGCCCTCTGCGTTTTCAATTACGCGTGCTTTGCCGCCATCAAGGACAGCCACACAAGAGTTTGTCGTTCCTAAATCGATACCAATAATTTTGCCCATGGGGTCCTCCGAAATTGACGTTAGTCGTCGAAAATATAAAAATACGTTGTTTGATGTAGATATGGGGACGAACAACAAGTTATTCAAGTATTTTGTTTTCTAACTTGAGGTTCAATATTAACCACTCATATCTGCCTTGATACCTATATTGGGACAACAAAATAAATTACAAGGGGACAAGTAAAATTTTATCGTGTTTTACTGATATCACCGCGAAATGGCAACACGTAAGGGTATTTCACATAAAAATGATAAAGCACGCTTAAGTTACCCATAAAAATAATATCTGTGACATCGTTTCAAGTTATGTCTCTATATGGTTTTGAAGCGATATTATTTTTTGTAGGCGGCAAGTACCTTTGAAGTGGCATTGGGTCTATGTAGTTCAATACTATAGAGCTGGTTATGACATTAACCTTGATAATTACCTATTGATCATTGCTTTATTGATTATTTTGCTAGAACACACTATTTCTAGTTATTGGCATAAAATACCAATAACAAAAGGGCACTTACCTGTACCCTTTTTTGCCATAGTTATAACAAACTGATTATTGTCTGCTGGTGTAATCCCCCCAAGCGAGCCACTTATAGGTAGTCAGAGCATCTAAACCCATTGGACCACGAGCGTGTAACTTCTGGGTACTCACAGCAACTTCAGCGCCAAGGCCGAATTGTGAACCATCAGTAAAGCGAGTACTGGCGTTAACATACACAGCAGCCGAATCGACTTGGTTCATAAACTCACTTGCGGTATTGATATTATCAGTCAAAATTGCTTCAGAATGCCCTGTCGAATATTGGCGAATATGCCCTACCGCTTCATCAATGTTATTGACGACTTTAATCCCTAATGTCAGCGATAACCATTCAGTCGAAAATGATTCATCATGTGCGGGGGTAACATCAAACCCTAAACCTTCAAGATAATGAAAACTGTTTACACAAGCATGAAAACGGACGCCTAACGAATGCAAGTGTGACGCTATGTTGGGAATAAAATCAGCGGCAACGTCTTGATGAACTAATAAGGTATCTAGGGCATTACACACTGTCGGACGCTGAACTTTGGCGTTGGCAATTACCTCGATTGCGCGCATTAAGTCGGCTTGCTTATCAACATATAAATGACAAATTCCAATTCCACCTAAAATCACTGGGATACTCGACTGTTCAGCACACAGTCTTTGTAGATGCTGTCCCCCTCGAGGAATAATCATATCGACATATTTATCCAGTCTGAGTAAACCACTAACCAAACTACGATCTGGTGAATCAATTAACTGTACGGCATCTTTAGGCAAATCTAAGCTAGTCAGCGCTTCTCGGATCACTTCACTTAACACTTTATTGGACGTTAAGGTTTCTTTACCACCACGCAAAATCACAGCATTACCTGTCTTTAACGCCAACACCGCAATATCAACAGTAACATTTGGACGAGCTTCATAAATAACCCCAACCACACCTAATGGCACACTGCGGCGAGTTAAGCGTAAACCATTGTCCAATATCCGACTTTCAGCGTCCTTACCGATGGGATCGGCCAATGAGATGACATTATCAATATCAGCAATAATACCGCCGAGTCGCCCTTCATCCAGCATCAATCTATCAACCATAGCGTCGGTTAACCCATTTTGTTTCGCTGCGGCGACATCTTGCGCATTTGCCTGTAAAATCTCATTTTTATGCAACGTTAAATGGTCGGCAATTGTCGTTAATAGTGCTGTTTTCTGTTTAGCCGTTAAGTTAGCTAATATAAAACTCGCCGCCTTAGCACGTTGACCTAATTGGGTTAAATATTCTGTTTCTGTGGCTGACATCTATTTATCCTTAATTATCAAGTACGACCATATCATTTCGATGAACCACGGCATCACCGTAGTTATAGCCAAGCAGATTTTCAATATCATTAGAATGCTTGCCACTAATTTTAATTAAATCATTAGCACAATATCGACTTATCCCTTTAGCCAGAATCTTGCCTGTTTGATTCACTATGAGTAAGGTCGCCCCGCGATCAAAGTGTCCCTCAACATCAACAATACCTTTAGAGAGTAAACTGCGACCATTGGTCACCACAGCGACAGAAGCTCCAGCATCAACAATTAATTTCCCTTGCGAAGTGGGCCCAGCAAGAATCCATTGTTTACGACTTTCCAATGGATTTTCTATGGCGCTAAAATGAGTACCGACTGACTCCTTAGCCGCCAGTTTAGTAATCACATCAGGATGATGTCCCGATGCAATGACCACTTCAATCCCCGCACGCCGAGCCACATCCGCCGCTTCAAGTTTGGTTGCCATTCCGCCGGTTCCAAGACCAGACACTGAACCGCCTGCCAATAAACGCAAACTGTCATCAATATTGACGACTTGTTTAATCAGCTGTGCATTTGGGTGAGTACGAGGATCTGCATCAAATAAGCCTTTTTGGTCAGTGAGTAAAATCAATAAATCTGCATCACAAAGTAGGGCTGCTCGGGCAGATAAGTTATCGTTATCCCCCACTTTAATTTCATTGGTTGCGACGGCATCATTTTCATTAATAATGGGAATAATATTATGAGTTAATAAGGCATTTAAGGTATCGCGAGCATTTAAATAACGCTCACGATCTTGTAAATCAGCTCGAGTCAGTAGTAATTGACCTACATGTAAACCGTAAATACTGAATAATTGCGACCAAGCCAAAATTAACTGACTCTGACCCACTGCCGCAAGTAACTGTTTGTTCGCCATAGTATCGGGTAATAAAGGGTAATTTAAATGCTCTCGTCCGGCCGCTATCGCCCCGGATGTACATAATACAACTTCTACACCTGAACGCATAAGCGATGCCATTTGTCTGGCCAATTCGACCATATGTGCCTTATCAAGCTTTTTACTGCCTGATGTCAGTACACTGGTGCCCAACTTAACAACCACGCGGCGATAACCCATTTGTGTTACTCAGTTAACTAAAAATATGTAATTCATTTTTATACCCAATTAACACGAAAATTCATAGTGAAAGCCACTAATACAGTTATATTTTTGCGTTTAAAAAAACAAAAAAGGGCAATAAGCCCTTTTTGTATTGACCTAAGCCAATAAATTACCATTTACCCATATTCATGGGTTACCGATTAGCTATAAATAAACTTAGCAATAAATAATGCTGCCACCACTAAAACACCCGCGTTTAAATCCTTAAAACGTCCTGTCATTAATTTGATCACCGCATAAGAAATAAACCCAAGACCAATCGCACTGGCAATTGAGAAGGTTAATGGCATTAATAAACACGTCACAACTACAGGAGCTGCTTCAGTAATATCTTCCCAGTCAACATTTACCAAACCAGACATCATTAGAATTGCAACATAAAACAAGGTTCCCGTTGTTGCATATGCTGGCACCATACCCGCTAATGGTGAAACAAATAAAGCGGCTAAAAAGAGTAAGCCAACAATAACGGCGGTTAAACCTGTACGACCGCCCACGCTCACACCAGCAATACTTTCGATGTAGCTGGTGGTTGTTGATGTGCCTAATGCAGCACCAGTAATAGTCGCAATACTATCCGCCGTTAGTGCACGTTTAACTCTAGGCAACCGCCCTTTTTCATCGAGTAATCCGCCACGTTGGGCGACAGCAACCAAAGTGCCAGAAGTGTCAAATAAATCGACAAACAAGAAAGCAAACACCACAGACAACATACTTACTTCTAATACACTAGATAAGTCCATTTTCATAAATGTCGGCATAATAGACGGCGGCATAGAAATTAAACCTTGATACTGCACATCACCAAATATCATCCCTAAAACCGTTACGATCAAAATACTAAAAATAACTGCAGCTTTTAAGCCACGGTGTACCATGGCAATAATTAGGAAAAAGCCTAATGCAGCCATCACAGCAGGAAATGAAGTGATATCACCCATGGTCACTATTGTTGCTGGACTCGCTACAACAATGCCGGCATTTTTCAAACCGATTAAGGCTAAAAACAACCCAATACCAGCCGCAATACCAAAGCGCAATGACATTGGAATACTATTTACAATCCACTCACGTATTCTCACCAACGATAATATTAAAAAACATACCCCAGACATAAATACCGCACCAAGTGCGGTTTCCCAGCTATAGCCCATTTCCCCTACTACCGTATAAGTAAAAAAGGCATTCAAACCCATTCCTGGTGCTAATGCGATAGGATAATTTGCCAGTAAGCCCATAACCAAGCAACCAATAGCAGCGGCTAAACATGTAGCAACAAATACCGCACCATGATCCATCCCAGCATCAGCAAGCATCATAGGATTAACAAATATGATGTAAGCCATAGTTAAGAAAGTCGTTAGACCGGCGATAGCCTCTTGTTTAAGGCTAGTGTTGTTCTGTTTAAGCTTAAATAATTTTTCTAACATGGAACGGGGTTCCTTGGGCAAAGGTTAACATTGAGTTAATCGTTTTAATTGTTGTAGATGAGGATGAGATAAGCATTTACAGCTTACCTTTAGAGCAAAATCACCATCATTACCGAGGGTTCACTTTAATCTTGAGAATTATAAATACTTACGACCTTGATAGCTATCAATAGCCTTTTTGTTGAAAGATTTCAGTTTTTTATATAGCGCACTAAAACCATTAACTACATTCTAACTACAACCTTACTAGAATCTAGCGAAGCTCTAGCCAAAGTCTAACTAAATTTTAGGCAAAAAAAAGCCTACTCAAAAGAGTAGGCAGACATGTTACAAGCATCCCATATGGGGAAAGGAAAGCTAGCACCACTTAATGTGATGTAGTGATAAATTAAATAATTTACCACCTTGTCTAAAACCGTCAAACGAGACGAACAAAAGGTTGATGGATATTAACGCTACGTAAAGAGGGTCAGTTCTTAACGTTTCATGGCGAATATACCGCCACGTAAAACTGTTACATCAGCAAACCAAGTGTTTTGCCAATAAAATTTGCTGTTACCTGTATAAGACATAGTCTTTCTCCTAAATTAAGTAAAGTTGCATAAACCTAGTAAAGCTTGGCTCGGTTCCCTGGAACGTACATTACTCAAATCCATTGAGACAACTTGTCACTCAGATCCTTGGAGGCTATATCCATCCTGGATTAACTAGAGTCGACGAACACACTGCTTGTCGACGAAGATAATTATACAAAACTGTAATTTAATTACAAGTATTATTTGCGTTTATTCACAAAAAACTCGAATAAAGTGATTTGATTACATTAATCTTGTATTAAAACTATGTATAACTATTGTTTACCCAATGTTAACAAAGTTAATATTTGTTAGAAAACAATGTGTTATCACTGCTATTTTGATAACTTTAAAAACTGTAATAAAGCAACCAAAGGGCTAGCTGTCGGCTTACCATAGAGCGGATCCCCTTCAACAGCACTACCAGCGATATCAATATGAGTAAATGCCAATGTTGTATCCCCTAAACCAGAAGCTTTTATTAAGAATGCTGCGGGATATTGATGTCCGCGAGCTGTAATTGAAGACGGGCCATTGTTAGATGACACCACATCGGCAGCGCCATTTTTATCTGCCACTTTATCAAAATCTTCATTTCGTAAACGAGACACTTCAAATGGCTCCCCCCATAACTCTCCCACCTCAGCCAATGACTCTGCAACGTCTTGTCTTTTGGCTGCACTATTTTCAACTAAAGCAGGGTAACCACCATACGCACGTACGACATGCCCCGTTAAGGTTGCGACCGAAAACAATTGGGGATTCACAGACGTTTGTGCCTGAATACGCAAATGCGATAACAAATCAGCTAACACTAAACGCCCTTCTGCATCGGTATTACCAATGCGAACTCGCACACCTGCATGACTGGCAATAATTTCATCAGTGACAAACGCATCACTGCCGATGCTGTTTCTAACCAACCCAAGCTCAGCTACAACTTTGATGCCTTTAGGTTTAAGAATCGATAATGCCTTCATTAATCCTGCCACTGCAGCCGCACCGCCTTTATCACGGCTCATTCCCGCCATTGACCCTGCTACTTTGATATCTGCGCCACCCGTATCGTATATCACTCCTTTACCAGCAAAGAATAACGTTTTGCATATAGTGCCCTCGCCGACATATTCAAGCTTTACCACTCGAGGATGGTGACGTTCAACCCCAAATGAGCTTCTGCCAACAGCGCTTAATAGTGGATATTGCGTTGTTAACAGCTCCACTTGATCAATGACAGACACTGCTAATCCGCTATCAGCGAAAGCATCAACACAATATTGGGCAAACCCGATAGCCGACATTCTCTCAGGCTCAGTGCCGCAAAGATCTCGCGCTAATACTCGTCCAGCTTCAGCTGCATTAATTAACACACTATGTATAGCCGTATTTAATAATCCAATGGCCTCTAAACTCGGCGATAATGAGTTTGCTTCACGGGCCTCTAACGGTTGCCACAGCTCTTGGCCACATGCCAATGCTGCCACTTGTTCAGCATTAGCAAAGCGTTTATCACTTACAGCTGGTACTACTAATAAAGGTTTAGTAGCCCCAGCAGCTTTGGCGATAGCAATCCCCTCCCTTGCTGCTTTAGCAAAAATCCTGACATCACAGTATTCATTCTCGCTATCCACCACGGGCGAGATGATTAAGCGGCCACCAGCCAAACCTGGAGCAAATAATAGTGTGGCACTTTTACCTACACGCTTATCAATTTGACTCGCATGTGCCGCCAGCAAACTGATTTCATCTTGCTTAATGTCTGCCAGGCTTGTAGCAACGACTACCACAGCATCCCAACCTTCCCCCTCTCCTTCAAAAATAGCCTCATCACTGGATACATCAATAATGGGTACTTGAAACGCACTAATAGCTTTGTTTACTTGTTTATTAATTGGGGTCATAAAAAATCCTTAATCTATTGCAATGGCCATTGATCTTTCAAGATCGATTTGGCAGTAGTTTGTGTCACGTTAATACAATGCTGAGCGGATGAAATACAGCGGATCCACATAAGTAGACGATAACTCTGTACATAGAAGCCACAAGCGCTGCCCGAATATTCAGCTAAACGATCTTGTTTTTTTGAAGGCATTTTTTTGCAAGGTATTTGCTTAGCATTCTAGACGGCACAAGTAGTGACACCTTGTGACATAGAGCACGGGGCATTTATCTCAAACATATTTAAAACACCAAACATCAATAGCCCTAGACAAGCAAATTGATGGGTTCATAATTATTTACACAATTGTGGACTAAACCTTGGCAAATCGGTGCTGCAATATCAAGTAACTGCGCAGAATATGTTAAAATAGCTGCAGTTATATTTTTGTCGTATATCGACTCAATTTCATCTTAGAGGGCGTTTCGTGACTGCATTAACTCAATTATATCCTCAGCCTCTATGGCAATGGTTTGAACAAATTTGCGCTATTCCACATCCATCAAAACATGAACATGCATTGTCGCAATACATTCAGCAATGGGCAAAAGCACAAGGCCTTGCTGTTGTTGAAGACAAAGTCGGAAATTTAATCATCCGTAAGCCTGCTACAGCAGGAATGGAAAACTGTAAAAAAGTGGTGTTACAAGCACATATTGATATGGTGCCGCAGAAAAATGCCGATAAGGTACATAACTTTGAAACCGACCCTATTGAAGCCTATGTTGACGGTGATTGGGTTAAAGCCAAAGGCACAACCTTAGGCTCAGACAATGGTATTGGTATGTCTTCAGCGTTGGCTGTTTTAGGCAGTAAAGACATTAAACACGGGCCACTGGAAGTACTGCTCACTATTGATGAAGAAGCCGGTATGACAGGGGCTTTTGGATTAGAAGCGGGTTACCTTGAAGCTGATATTTTAATTAATACAGATTCTGAACAAGAAGGTGAAATCTACATGGGCTGTGCGGGCGGTGTTGACGCTCAGATAAGCGTTCCCATGTCTTGGCAAGCACCAGAGCAAAGTAATGCCAGTTTCTCATTAACCATGTCAGGCTTAAAAGGCGGTCATTCAGGGGTGAATATTCACCTTGGTCGTGGCAATGCAAATAAGTTACTGGCTCGCTTTCTATTTAAATACAGTGACGAATTAGCCCTAGAGCTTGTCAGCTTTAGCGGTGGCTCGCTGCGTAATGCGATTCCGCGTGAAGCTAACGTTCAATTTATGTTGCCGGCTGAAAACATTGAAGCATTAAAGCAAGCCATTGAAACATTCCAAGCGTTAGTTCGTGAAGAATTAGCCGTTGCAGATCCATCCATGACACTCACGTTAGCCACAATAGAGCCACCAACGAAAGTCATGGGCGAAGAAGCGCAAAATACCTTAATTGACCTACTGCATGCTAGCCCTAACGGGGTGATCCGCATGAGTGATGAAGTGGAAGGTGTTACAGAAACATCATTGAATATCGGTGTCATTAGTACTGAAGATGAAAGCGTTGAAGTGCTATGTCTTATTCGCTCATTAATTGACTCGGGTCGTGAAGAAGTCACAGGCATGCTGACTGCATTGGCTAACCTTTCTGGGGCGAGTATTGATTTAAGCGGTGCATATCCGGGCTGGAAACCAGACACCAGTTCACCAGTAATGGCGATTGTGCGTGAAACCTATAACGACATTTATAAAAAAGATCCTACCATTATGGTAATCCATGCAGGTCTTGAATGTGGTTTATTCAAAGAACCCTACCCGCTTATGGACATGGTATCGATTGGCCCAACAATTCGCTATCCACACAGCCCGGATGAAAAGGTCAACATCACTACTGTTGGTCAATACTGGGAATTGTTACTTGCAGTATTGGCACGTATTCCAGCTAAAGAAGCTTAATCACGATCAATAATTTTGTCTAGTCCTAAAATAGGTTGACGGTTTTTATTAAGCCAGTTGGAACTCCCGACTGGCTTTTTCATGCACTTCGTTTGGGGTTTTCATTCCTAAACTAAGGTGCGGTCTTAACTCGTTATAAATCCTAATAGATTCTTTGATGAGTATTGCCAGCTCCTTCATCGTACGACAGCGGTAAAGTAAAAACTCTTGCTTCAAAATACCATTCACTCGCTCAGCTAACGCATTCTGATAACAATCATACCCATCTGTCATCGATGGCCTTATCGCATTCGCAGCCAATTTATGTTGATATTCTGCTGAGCAGTACTGTATCCCTCTATCTGAATGATGAATGACATCACTGGTTGTCTGACGATTCTTTATCGTCATCTCCAATGCTTTAACAACATCACTGGCTTTCATTTCATCACTTAATTCATAACCCATTATTTTTCTTGAATATGCATCTGTGACTAATGATAAATAGTGAGTTCCTTCGTCTGATTTTACGTAGGTTATGTCACTGACAAATACCTCTTCAACGCTCTTCACCACTCTGTCTTTGAGTAAGTTTGGGTGTTTTCTCAACCAATGGTGGCTATGGGTTGTCTTGGTGTAATTCTTCCTAGGCTTTACTAACATATTGTGTTGTTTTAAATACTGAAATAGGCCGTCCCTACCTAGCTTTATGCCTTGTTCAAGTAACTGTGGCTTGATGAGTTGATAAAGCTTACGCGTACCCACTCTGGGCATGAACTGACGCCAATACATAACCATAGTCATCACCGGTTTTAACATGTCAGCTCTTGCTGCTAAGCGCTGCTTCCATTGATAAACAGCTTGTCTTGATAGGTTAAACTGCCGACTCGCTGTCGCTAGCTTTACAGTGCCTTTTTCTTTGGCAAGCCAGAGCGTTCGGCTAAGTACTTTTTTTCTAAATCAATACCGTACTCATTTTTAAGTAACTCGACCATATCGCCATAAATCATATTTTTCATTTCGAGATTGGAGACTTGTTTCTCTAATCGTTTGATTTTCTGGGCGGGTGTTTCTGTAGATTTGGACATAGGTGAATGCTCAATCGGCTGGGACCAATCTAATCTACCATGTTTTCGTAACCATGTTAGGACGGTACTTCTCCCTTGAATGCCATAGTGGTTTTGAGCTTGCTTATACGTTAGCTCGCCTTTTTCTACTTGACTAACAACCGCTAATTTAAAGCCTAATGTGTAATCTCGTTGAGTACGTTTTATATTGATTGATACTGAAGGTTTCATAGATAAGTCTCCAATGTGTCAACTTATCTCAGGACGGGACATTTACAGACTCAAAAAAGGCAACAGAAATGTCGCCTTTTTTGTACCCATTGGTATAAAGAACTTCAACGTATGAAATATTAAAACTGTAAATCGAGTTGAGTAATTTGATCCACACCGTTATCTGCCGTTGCCAACGTTACATCCGCTAAACCAACACTCACGCCAACCAAACGGATCCCTCGTCCTTGGCTGCGCTGCAAAGCTTGCAATAACAACTCATGAAACAAATTAATTGAAATCTCATCACTGCGATGCTCAATGGTAGTTTGTTTAAAGTCGTTAAATTTAAGTTTAACGACCTGCTTATGGATTTGCCTGTCTTTAGCACTTCGATGAACACGAGTACTCAGTTCTTGAATAAGCTGTGGTAATACTTGATGACATTGTTCTAAAGTAAAAATGTCTTTGGCTAACGTCGTTTCAACACCAACCGATTTACGCACTCGGTGAGGGCTAATTTGCCTGGTATCGATACCTTGAGAACGCTCTATTAACACATGGCCAAATTTACCGAAAGCATCGATTAACTGAGGTTTGGAATATTGCTGCACATCATAACAAGTGGTTAAACCTATATCGGCTAGCTTTTTTGAGGTGACTTTACCAACACCAGGAATTTTACTCAGGGGTAGGTCTTTGACAAAATCGCCAATTTGATTCGGGGTAATCACATATTGACCATTTGGCTTATTTAAATCGGAAGCAATTTTGGCTAGAAACTTAATGGGTGCAATACCGGCTGAAGCCGTTAACCCGGTAACGTTAAAAATATCATCGCGGATTGCTTTAGCGATTAACGTGGCACTGCCTTGATGAGCTTGGCAGTCGCTAACATCAAGGTAAGCCTCATCTAAAGACAATGGCTCAACCAGATCAGTGTATCGATGAAAAATCTCACGTATTTGCAATGATACTGATTTATACACATCCATTCGCCCAGGCACTAAAATTAGATTCGGGCACAATTGCAGTGCGTGATAACTGGACATGGCACTGCGGACCCCAAATTTACGGGCCTCATAACTGCATGTGCTTATCACACCTCGTCGATCGCTTCTGCCGCCAACAGCGATAGCTTTCCCTCGAAGTTCAGGAAAATCTCGCATTTCAACGGCAGCAAAATAGCAATCCATATCGATGTGAATGATTTTACGCATTCTGTAACCATTACCAGTAACTTAATTAACCGTAATACTACTGTATACAAAAACAGTATTCAATCATTCTCTTGCAAACACAAAAAAGCCCAACATAGTTGGGCTGTTAACTAAAAACGATACAATCTAAAAATGATACTATCTTGCAAATGATATGCTCTTACAAATAAATTACATTTTTGTCTGCAAATAATTTTGCAAACCTACACGCTCAATAAGACCTAATTGTTTTTCTAACCAGTACATGTGGTCAGATTCCGTGTCATCAAGTAATACTTCTAAAATTTCGCGGGTTTGATAATCATTTTTTTCTTCACATAGGGCAATCACCTTACGTAAATTATCAGCGACATGATATTCATATGCCAAATCATTTCTAAACATTTCTTGCACGTCTTTACCAATATTCAATGCTTCACGGCTACCTACATCGGGAGTGCCTTCTAAGAATAAAATGCGTTGGACTAATTTTGCCGCGTGCAACTTTTCGTCATCTGATTCATGCAAGATACGAGTATATAATTCATTGAATCCCCAATCTTCATACATATGCGCATGGACAAAATATTGATCCATGGCAGACAACTCACCGGTTAATAAAAGATTTAGGGCGTCTATAACTTCTGGATGACCTTTCATAATCTGTTCCTATTAGTCGTTAATTTGTGATTGAAGATAATTTTGAATACCGGTTTGAGTGATGAGCTCTTGTTGCGACTCAATCCAATCTAGGTGCTCTTCTTCGTCTTCTAGTAAATCTTCAAGCAGATCACGGCTAACATAATCTTGCTGGGTTTCGCAGATATCAATAGCTTCGCGCAAAACGGCAATTTGTGCCGTTATTGCCGCCATGTCACAGCTAAGCATTTCTTCAGCATGTTCACCAATACGAAGTTTGTCTAGCTGTTGTAGGTTAGGTAAACCTTCAAGAAACAAAACACGTTCAATCAATTTGTCAGCATGCTTCATGTCTTCAATCGATTTTTTGTACTCTTTTTCATTAAGCTTAGCCAAACCCCAATGTTTAAACATACGAGCATGTAAAAAGTATTGGTTAATGGCCGTCAGCTCGCAAGTAAGTACGCGATTGAGTTGGCTGATGACTTTAGGATGACCTTTCATAGTAATGTCCCTTGATAAATAATTTGATCTCGATCAATTTCACATAGAATAGAACACTGTAGAGAGAAAGGCAAATTTCCTTTTTATTTCACACACTTACAACTGATAACCGTTATCATTACAACTTAGATTTGTAATGGCAATCTAAAAATAAGACATAAAAAAAGCCTTCAAAATGAAGACTCTTTACATTGTAAGCGCTAAAAACATTGTTTCTTAAATGGCTTTTATAAAACCGTTTGACTTAAATAATGCGGTTTTGATTAAGCATTTCTTTGCGAGCTTGATCTTTTTCCATACGACGCTTGCGAGCATCACATGGATCATCACAGTCACAGGCTTTTTCAATACCTAAAACACCTAAACCACCACAACTGCCTTCAACCGCTTTCTTTTTAACGATATATCCGACAGACATCAATAAGAAAAATAATAATAACACCACAAATGCAGCAATAAATGTGCTCATAACGAACTCCAGTCAACTCATTCAGCTCAAGCTTGAGTAGTTTTGAATCAAAAAAACCTATTTCAAATACGCTTTAAACGCATCACTGTAATAGACCTTAAAACCTTGCTCTTGCTTCTCTATCAGCATTATTGCTAAATGTTTCTCTTTAGCAAGTGCGAGGGAAGCCTCAGTACCTAACACCATCATGGCGGTAGCATATCCATCTGCGGTCATACAACTAGAGTTTAACACGGTTGCAGACGCAAGTTTATGCTTTATAGGATATCCACTTCGTGGATCAATCAAATGTGAAAAACGTTCGCCATTTTCTTGATAAAAGTTACGATAATCGCCAGATGTTGCTAATGACATGGTTCCTGGCTCAATCACTTGTTGCACCACTTGCCCTTCACTAGTGGGTTGCTCAACTGCGACGCGCCAAGGTGAATGATCAGCTTTAGTGCCTTTGACGTTAAGCTCACCACCAATTTCTACAAGGTAACCACTGGCATGATACTTATCTAAAATGGCCGCAATTTTATCAACACCAAAGCCTTTGGCAATTGATGATAAATCAATGTATAAATCGGCATTATGCTTAATTAAGCTATGACCACTAATTGACAATTCATTGATGCCCATTTTAGATTTTGCGGCATCAATTTGGGCTTGGCTTGGCTCAGTAATAGGTCTTTTATCTGGACCAAAACCCCACAAGTTAACCACTGGGCCTAAGGTGATATCTAACGCCCCATCGGTCTCTTTATAAAGACGCATTCCCTCTTTTATCACTTTAATCGTATCAGCTGAAACCTTAACTCTCTGTTGTATTTGTAATTGATTAAATTTCGACAGTTCCGAGTCTGGACGATAGGTCGACATTTGATCATTAACAACTTCCAAGGCCATATCTATTTCAGCTTGAAGTAATTGGGGTTCTGGTAATTTTTCATTAGGTACCACTTTAATATGGTATGTGGTCCCCATTGTACTACCTGATAATGAAATCATCGGCTCTGGTGAGCTGCATGCACTGACGAATAGCAAAAGGGCTGGCAATAGCAGTAACTTGATTGAATTTACGGTCATTTCAAATTTACACTTTTTCAAATGAATAAAAAAAATTGCAGCACACAGACTCGTGTTTAACCACCCTGTCTGCATTGCTGCAATTTTCATGACTTACATGTCAATGTAATGAGCTAACTCATTAGCCGCCAAAATCATCTAATAAGATGTTTTCATCTTCGACACCTAAATCTTTAAGCATACCAATTACGGCTGCATTCATCATTGGAGGTCCACACATGTAGAACTCACAATCTTCTGGAGCGTCATGGTCACGCAAGTAGTTTTCATACAAAACGTTATGAATGAAACCAGTATAACCAGTCCAGTTATCTTCCGCTTGCGGATCTGACAACGCAACATGCCACTGGAAGTTTTCATTCTCGGCCGCTAAGCCGTCAAAATCTTCCACATAGAACATTTCACGCTTAGAACGCGCACCGTACCAGAAGCTAATCTTACGTTTTGATTTAAGACGCTTTAATTGGTCAAAAATATGTGAACGCATAGGGGCCATACCAGCACCACCACCAATGAAGACCATTTCCGCATCAGTATCTTTAGCGAAAAACTCACCAAATGGACCAGAAATAGTGACTTTATCACCGGCTTTTAAGCTCCAGATGTATGAAGACATTTTACCACAAGGCAAGGTTAAATTACGTGGCGGTGGCGTAGCAATACGCACGTTCAACATAATAATCCCAAACTCTTCTGGGTAGTTAGCCATTGAGTAAGCACGAATAGTTTCTTCGTCTACTTGTGATTCTAACTTGAAGAAACCAAAGTGTTCCCAGTCGCCACGATACTTATCAGGCACTTCAAACTCAGCATATTTAACATGATGAGCAGGTGCTTCAATTTGAATGTAACCACCAGCACGGAAAGGCACTGTTTCGCCATCAGGAATTTGCAGCTTAAGTTCTTTAATAAACGTTGCTTTGTTATCGTTAGAGATAACTTCACATTCCCATTTCTTGATGCCAAAGATTTCTTCATCAAGTTCAATTTCCATGTCAGTTTTGACGTTTACCTGACAAGATAAACGACAACCTTCACGAGCTTCGCCTTTACTAATGTGGTCAAGCTCAGTAGGAAGAATATCACCACCACCAGACTTAATTTGCACACGACACTGACCACATGAGCCACCGCCGCCACACGCACTTGATACGAAGATGCCGTTGTCGGCTAAAACGTTAAGTAACTTACCGCCAGCGCCTGTTGTAATTGTTTTATCTGCATCACCGTTAATACCAATTTTGATATCACCGCTTGCCACGAGTTTTGATTTAGCGAATAAAATCACTAATACCAAAATCAAGACAATTGCAGTAAACATACTCACACCTAAATATACATCTAGTGGAGTAGATTCAAGAATACCCATTCACTTATCCTTAAAGGTTCAAATTAATGCGTCGCCTCAATGTCTCTTAAAGAGAAACACCAGAGAATGACATGAAACCTAGAGCCATAAGACCTGCTGAAACGAAGGTAATACCTAAGCCACGTAAGCCATTTGGCACGTCAGAGTATTTCATCTTTTCGCGGATACCGGCTAGCAATACAATTGCTAACGCCCAACCAATGCCAGAGCCAATACCAAATACTACGCTCTCGCCAAGGTTATAATCACGCTCAACCATGAAAGATACTGCACCGAAAATTGCACAGTTCACGGTAATCAAAGGTAAGAAAATACCTAACGCGTTGTACAAAGGTGGAAAATACTTGTCTAAAGCCATTTCCAAAATTTGTACAAGTGCTGCAATCACACCGATAAAGGTGATGAACTTCAAGAAGCTCAAATCAGCATCAGGGAAACCAGCCCAAGCTAATGCGCCTGGAGCCAATAAACCTTGATAAATAATTTGGTTAGCAGGAACCGAAATAGCCAGCACCACGATAACTGCAACACCAAGGCCCATCGCAGTAGTGACTTTCTTTGATACAGCTAAGAAAGTACACATACCTAAGAAGAACGCTAGTGCCATGTTTTCAATGAAAACTGAACGAATTAATAAACTAATATAATGTTCCATTGCGTTTACCCTTTTGCTTCAACTTGCTCTGGCTTGTAAGTACGGATCAACCAGATCAAACCACCGATCAAGAAGAATGCACTCGGTGGTAGTAGTAATAAACCGTTAGGCTGGTACCAACCACCGTCAGAGATTTTGCTGAGGATTTCTACGCCGAATAATGAACCATTACCAAATAGTTCACGCACCACACCAACTGATAATAGAATTGCACCGTAACCTAAACCGTTACCGATACCATCCATAAAGCTCATCAAAGGTGGCGTTTTCATTGCGTAAGCTTCAGCGCGCCCCATTACAATACAGTTAGTAATAATCAAACCAACGAATACCGATAACTGTTTAGAAATCGCATAAGCATAAGCTTGCAATACTTGGTCAACCACAATCACTAATGAAGCGATAATGGTCATCTGCACAATAATACGAACACTGCTTGGAATGTGATTACGAATAAGCGAGATAAACAGGTTAGAAAACGCTGTTACCGCGGTTAATGCAATCGTCATTACTAATGCTGTTTCTAATTTACTGGTAACAGCAAGCGCACTACACACACCCAAGATTTGCAATGCAATTGGGTTGTTATTGATTATCGGTCCGGTCAGAACCTGTTTAAGTTCTTTAGCGTTAGCCATTAGCTTAACCCTCCGTTGCGTGCTTTAGCGATAAAGTTTGCAAAACCTTCTTTACCTAACCAAAACGTCAATGAGTGTTGTACACCGTTACTGGTCAATGTTGCACCAGAAAGCGCATCAACCCCATGAATAGAGCTAGCCACTACGGGGTTTTTAGTTACACTAATAGCCAAGTTACCTTGAGCATCAAATAACTGCTTACCTTTCCATAATGCTTTCCATTTTGGATTTTCAACTTCGCCACCTAAACCAGGTGTTTCACCTTGGTCATAGTAAACAAGTCCTTGCACAGTATTGAGATCAGCTTCTAGAGCTAAAAACGCATACATAGTTGACCACAAACCATAACCATGGACAGGTAAAATTACGCTAGTCAATTTACCTTCATCATTACGAACAAGGTAAACAACGGCTTTATCGGCAACACGCTTGATTGAGGCTATGTCATGTTCAGGTATAGACGACATGTCAGTGTTACGCGATGCTTTACGTTGATCGTAAGTATTAGCGTCACCTTCAACAAAATCACCTGTTTTAAGGTCAACTAAGCGAGCTTCAACATATTGGTTGTATTTGCTTAGAATATCTTTTTTGGTGATATTGCCTTCTTTTAGATTAATCAGGCTCGCCGCTTCAAGAATATACTTTTGCTTATCCAGCAACTTGTTTTCTTGCTGGATGGGTTTTAACAACACCGCAGCGGTAGAAACAAGTACAGAACAGATAAGACATAAGCCGACAACAACAAATAGCGTTCTTCCGAACGAATCTTTATTACTAGCCACGAGCAATCCTCCGCTTAATATTTGCCTGTACAACAAAATGGTCAAATAATGGAGCAAATAGGTTAGCAAACAGGATAGCTAACATCATACCTTCAGGGAATGCAGGGTTAACCACGCGGATAAACACTACCATTGCACCAATAAGGAAGCCGTATGTCCATTTAGCCGTATTGGTAAATGACGCAGAAACAGGGTCTGTCGCCATAAACATCATACCAAATGCAAAGCCACCTAATACTAAGTGCCAATACCAAGGCATTGCGAACATAGGGTTTGTATCACTACCTACCAAGTTAAGTAGAGTAGCAATTGCCACCATACCTAGCATCACGCCACCGACAATACGCCAAGAGGCAATACGGGTATAGATAATAACTAAACCACCTAGCAAAATAGCAAAGGTCGATACTTCACCCACGGAACCAGGAATAAAGCCCATAAAGGCGTCAATCCAGTTAGCATTTGAGGCGTAATCGAAAGTACCTTGCGCAGCCTGACTTAATGCCGTTGCACCAGAGAAGCCATCAGCCACAACCCAAGAGTTATCACCAGACATGCTTAATGGGTAAGCAAAGAACAAGAAAGCACGTCCAGCGAGTGCAGGGTTTAAGAAGTTACGCCCTGTACCACCGAATATTTCTTTTGCTACAACCACACCGAAGGTAATACCTAAAGCGACCATCCATAAAGGAATTGTTGGCGGTAGAGTTAATGCAAATAGCACTGAAGTAACGAAGAAACCTTCGTTAATTTCATGGCCACGCACTGACGCAAAGAGCACCTCCCAAAAACCACCGACAATGAAAGTCACTGCATAGATAGGTAGGAAGAAGCACGCACCATAGAACATCAAGGACGTAATGCCAGAGTCTGCAGTGAGTTGAGCGCCAAATAATTCAAATAAACCTACTTGCCAAATGTCAGGCATACCGAAACCGGCACCCATGGCAATTTGAGCTTGTAAGCCTACGTTGTACATACCAAAAAACATCGCTGGGAATGTACACGCCCAAACCGTAATCATCATACGTTTTAGGTCAAGGTTATCGCGAACATGAGTTGCCCCGTGGTTCACTTTACCTGGTGTATACAATACGGTGGCAGCCGCTTCATAAAAGGCATACCACTTTTCGTACTTACCGCCTTTTTCAAATTGCGGTTCAATACGCTCGATAAAATCTTTCAAGCTCATTAGCCTTCCCTCTCGATCGTATCTAGACAGTCACGTAAATATGAAGCGTAGTCATACTTACCTGGACATACGAACGTACATAATGCTAAATCTTCTTCATCTAACTCTAATGCGCCTAAACGAGCTGCACCATCAAAGTCCCCAGAAACAAGATCGCGAAGTAGCATAGTAGGTAGAATGTCTAAAGGCATTACGCGTTCATAGTTACCAATCGGCACCATTGCGCGGTCTGAACCGCCCGTGCTGGTCGTCATATTAAACAGACGCGATGGATGTAAGTGGCCTAGGAAAGATCGAGTAATAGAGAACTTATCTGAACCAGGCAAAGCCCAACCAAATAATTCTTTCTCAGTACCCTCTTCCAGCACACTCACCTGCTGATGATAACGTCCTAAATAAGCTTTAGGTCCAACTGCTGTATGGCCATTTAACACTGAACCCGAAACCACACGAATATCGTCACCAACTGTTTCATCATTAGTCAGTTCAGCCATGCTAGCACCAACAACAGTACGAACAAGGCGAGGATTTTTCGCTTTAGGGCCGCCAATAGCAACGACACGCTCAGTGTTTAATACACCTTGTGTAAACAGTTGGCCAAAAGCAATCACATCTTGATAGCCAATATGCCAAACAGTTCGTGTTGCAGAAGCAGGAAGAACGTAATGAATATGCGTACCCGCAAGACCTGCTGGGTGTTTACCCGCAAATTCTTGGACTTGAGCATTAGCCATTGGGATATCAGCGCCTTGAGCTTTACATAGGTAAACTTTACCTTCAGTTAATCGAGCTAAGATCTTAAGACCATTAGCAAAATCTTCTTTATGTTCAGCTATGACTACCACAGGATCGGCAGCAAGAGGTTGAGTATCAATCGCAGTAACAAAAATACCTGCGGCAGTAGCATCTACTGCTGGCACTTTACTGAAAGGGCGAGTACGCAAAGCGGTCCATAAACCTGAATCAATCAGATTATCACGAACAACTTGTGCGTCTAACGTGTCTAGCTTATCAGCATCGTATTGAGCAAAAGCAACGCTATCGTCACCTTCCACATCAATTACCACTGACTGAAGTACACGTCTTGCACCTCGGTTAATTTCTAAAATAGTACCACTGGCTAAAGCCGTATATTTAACGCCTAAATTCTTTTTATCTTCAAAAAGAACTTGGCCTTTTTGTACTTTATCGCCCACTTTGATTTTCATCGTTGGACGTAAGCCAATATACTCTTCACCCAAAGTCGCTACGTGTCTAATGGCTGGGCCATTATGGATAACTTGCTCTGGTCCGCCTGCTATAGGCAGTTCCAATCCTTTCTTAATTGTAATCATATCCACAAGCACTACGTTTGAAGGAAAGACAATGCGCCACGTTCCGCTACAAAAACAAAGTGTTAACAAACACTTTGCGTTTGAGCTAGCGCAGATTTAACTCGAAAATGCGATCATAATCACGCTGGTCGCGCGCATTTTACCGCAAATATGAGACTATCGCCACGAAAATTATAGGTGTTTTCAAACCAATACCTTACTCAATAGCTGGCTTTGAGGTCAAGGCAAACGGATCAGAACCTAAGAGCTTATATTGTCTGCTAGATTCTGATTTTAAAAACTAACGTATTAATTTTTAGAGTATTAATCTTAAATGCCCATCCTAAAAAGAACAGATACCACTGCAATATCACCCCAAAAATGAATATTCTTTTAAGTGTTAATAACATGTTGAATTATAAATACCATTAACAAAAATTGAATATTATTCTATCGATACCGATTTAAAAATGACCTTGATAACCAAAATAAGTGGTCATTTCAGACTGTCCTTGATAACCCATTATCGTACTATTCGCGACTAAGTCTTCATCTAATACATTTTCAACACGAACATACAATTCATGCTGTTCGGAAAAATGATAAGCCGCTGCTATATCCACCTTCCATTGACTATCAATAGCACGATCATTAGTGAATGCCCCTTGATAACCTAGTTCAGATTGATACAAAGCTTGCGCCATAATCGACACATCACCGTAAATAACACCAGAACTTAACGTCAATTGTTGTTCTGGCACCCATGGCAATTGACTATCAGCAGCAAAACAGCCCATTAAGTCATTGCAATCAGCGTTATCGGTTTCGGCTTGAGTAAATTGATATTTTGCTTTAAATGGAATAGAAAAGTGATCGAAGGTCAATCCATACGCTAGGCTAAAGTCCGCTCCCACAACAGAGACATCACTAATATTTTCTTGTAATGAGATCTGCTCGTAATCACATACCATGCCCTGCATACAGTTAAGATGTTGATTATCGTAATCATGCATATAACCGCTGATCGCAATCGAGAAGGTATCTTGCTGATAGCCTAACGCTAATTGATATTGAAGCGCCTTTTGCGCAGTTTGTTCAACGTTTCCAGCAGAAGCTGCAGTCCAAGCCTGCTTGGCTTGTAATGCTGCAGACCATGCTCCAGATTGATAAGCCACTTCTATGGAAGGTGACCATCCATCATCAGAAAAATCAACAGCATTAATGCTAGCATCTGCATCATCAAGCTCGCGGGATACGCTAACGTGCTCATAGCCTAAACCAAGATTAATAGACCATTGACCATAATTTAATTTGGTGTCGACTGCTGATGAATACACCGAAGCATCATCGGTATAAGTAAGTGCATATTCATCATCGGTAGTTGGGGTTAATAATAAATCATTGCCCCACAACCATTCTCGTTGACCTAATCGCATTTCAGCTTTATCAGTATGGTATCGCGCGGTATAAGTCACCTGGTGTTGACCATACATGCTGACGCCTTTTGTCTGTATACCAAAACCCGAAAAATCATTGTTTTGAGTTAACGATCCCAAGTTCATCCCATCTGCGGTAGGGGCAACTTCAAACATGGCAATACCAGACAACAAAGCACCATCAATTTGTATACCATCAACAAAACGCATGTCTTGAGATTGTTGTGAATAGCTTTGGTAGTAAAAATCGGTAGCCATTGTTGAAGTCGAAGACAAAATAACCTTATGGGCTAATACGTAACGTTGACGCTCACCTTCAATACTGTCAGTGCTGGCAGCTGAATATAGTTGAGCCGGATTTAATGCAAAATCAACACTTGTTAACCCCAATGAACCGCGATCAACATCTTGCGATGAATACTGATAACTAAATTCGGTGGTTTGTTGATTACGCGCACCCGGTAAACTCTCGGCAGCAATTTTGAACAGAATATCTTTCTGAGTCGAATCGGCATCTCTCGGGACGCGATAACCTACATCGTCAGATGCTGATTGATAATCAAGTGCCAATAACATGCCATTTTGTTTTGTGGTGCCGCTGACGATGACACCACCATTGATAGCACTATTGTCACTGCCTTCAAGATTAATGTCTGTAGCATATTTATTGGGACTAATTTGCACGGATTGATAATCAAGTTTACCAAAAGCGGCTTGCGAACTTTCAGTCACACTCGTCATGCCAGTAAACGATACTTTTTGTTGCTGCTTTAAATTGGGTTGTAATACTAATTGCGTTCCAGAATACGGTGCAGGAGAGAAGAAAACACCATCTTGTAAAATGGCAACACCGTCAGTGGCACCGGCATGAATGATTGTCACATCCTGGTGTGGTGCTTGAGGCAATATTGTTGCGCCCGTCAACCCTAGCGCTATATCATTTTGACGATAATGAAATAGGCTTACCGATGATTGTTGTAAATCGAGTTGATTATTGATGTTATCAATAGATTCTGTCACTGTTTCTGCAACAGCATTGGTTGAATGGCAAACATAAAGCACTGCAGCCGCAATCACTGACAAGCTAAATGGGTGGTTAGACATATTAATCTCCGTATATCTGTCTGGTCACGCAAAAAAACCGCTTAAAATGAAAAATGTCGTACTAAAATTAGCACATTACAATAACGGTTTCAGTCATATAAAAATAGCGTAGTGATAACATTTACCCAGAATTGGGGTGTTTTATTCACAAAAAAAGCGGCTAAAGCCGCTTTCATCAATATCAGTGAATCTATTAGATTAAAGATTACCTAAAATTTCATCACTCAATTTTAAATCGTCATTTTGATTAACGCTCACACCCGCAGCAATGATCATTCGGGCAATATCTTGTGCTTGTGTTAATGAATGCATTTCATACGTACCACATTGATATTCATTTAATTCAGGAATATCTTTTTGATCAATCACATTCGTTACATCAACCATTGCCGCTAACCAAGCATCAGCTACCTGGCCTTCAGTCGGCTGACCAATTAAACTCATATAAAAACCGGTACGACACCCCATAGGAGAAATATCGATAATCTCTACACCATCACCATTTAAATGCTCACGCATAAAGCCTGCAAATAAATGCTCAAGGGTATGAATACCACGTTCACTGAGGATGTCTTTGTTTGGCGCACAAAAACGCAAATCAAATACCGTAATAGCATCACCGCTTGGGGTGCTCATGTGTTTGGCAACGCGAACTGCAGGTGCATTCATACGAGTATGATCTACGGTAAAACTGTCTAATAAAGGCATTGCTTACTCCCAAAATAAGTAAAATTATTTGACACGATATTATCTAATGTTGAGATAATATCACTATTCAAGTGTTGTCACAGCCAGAGTTTATTGTTGCTGTTGAGCTTCTAATTCTAATCGATTTAATGCATCTTCAGTGTAACTAAAATAACGTTTTACTGACTTCTCGTTAGCCATATATGACTCTAGGACTTTATTAAACAGTGGATCTTTAGCCGCTTCATTATTAAGCACATCATCTCGTGCTTGTTTCAATGCGCGGATCACACTTTGAGGAAAAGGCTTAACCTGCACGGCATGTTCGTTAAGCAATACGTCCATCGCCGTAATATGGCCTTGAGTATAGTCGTCTAACATATCTTGATTTATTGCTTTAGCGGCCACTTTAACAATTATTTTTAAGTCGTCGGGCAAAGCAGAGAAAGCTTGTTTGTTAATTAAAAATTCCATTGTCGAACCAGGTTCATGCCAGCCCGGGTAGTAGTAATATTTAGCCACCTGATATAAACCTAGTGGTAAATCATTATAAGGTCCAACCCATTCTGCAGCATCAATAGCGCCAGTTTGTAAAGCGCCATATAATTCTCTGCCCGTAAGAGCATCGAAAGGAATACCGCCTAATATTTTAAGAACTTCCCCCCCCAAACCAGGCAAACGCATTTTGAGACCTTTAAAGTCCTCTGGTGCGGTAATCTCTTTATTAAACCAGCCCCCCATTTGCATACCAGTATTTCCCCCTGCTAATGGCAATATACCAAAGGGTTGATAGACTTCCTCCCACAATTCCATTCCACCACCATAATTAAGCCATGCATTCATCTGTTGGGCATTTAATCCAAAGGGAATTGATGAAAAAAATTGGGCTGCGGGAGCTTTACCTTTCCAGTAAAATGAGGAGCTATGAGCCATTTCAATACTGCCATTACTGACGCCATCAAACACAGATAATGATGGCATTAGCTCTCCAGCACCATAAACCGTAATGACTAAACGTCCGTTAGACATCCGTTTGACTAATTGAGCGAACCTTTCAGGAGCCATACCTAAGCCAGGCAAATTTTTCGGCCACGAGGTAGCTAAACGCCACTCTATTGCTGGGTAAGGAACGGAAGATTTTTGAGAAAGAGAATTTGTTTGCAAAGGAGTATGGGGTTGACAGCCAAACAATAAGAATAAACCTATTAAACAACAGGTTTTTATCACTTTAACCATAAAAAATCCTTATCATTCTCACTCAGCTAGTCCATGACTGTAACATAATCATAACGAGTGACAAGCACCGCATCACTTCAACAGCCAATAAAAAACCTCACAGAGTTTGCGAGGTTTTTGTACAAATAGATCAATAAGTAATAAACATTAGCCTTTACAGTTAGGCGTTCTAGGCACGTCATCTAATGCTTGCCATTCTGGTTGGCTATAAGCGTTAATGGATAACGCATGTACCCCATTAGCTAGTTCATCTGCGAGTACTTGGTTAACGGCACGATGACGCGCTAATAACCTTTGTTCGCTAAAGAGTTCACTCACCATAACGACTTTAAAATGTGTCTCAGAATTTGGAGGCACATGATGACGATTACTTTCGTTAATCACCTCAAGGTGTAACGGCGAGAAAGCTTGATTCAATTTATCAGTAATGATTTGTTGAATTGACATAGTAATACTCTTGTTAATACATATCTCAGAAATCGCAGAGTACTGGTTTGCTGATTAAAGGTCAAACAAGCAAACCAAAAGTCGCCACTAGAGCACAGAACCGTTCAAGGATAAATGGGCCGTCGCAGAACTAACAAATTTGAATAGTAATCAGGATGATAATAAAGTTAGCGAGAGTAAAAACCAGCAACAATTTGCCTAAAAGTAAAATTAACTCTAGGCTCTGTCACTTTTAAACGTTTTGGCAATCCATGTTGCCAAACTTGCTGCATTCCAGCATGCATAATCAACAAGTCTCCACTGCCTAAAGCAAAATTCACTTTATTATGATTATGTTTATGACGCACAACAAAATCACGCTCTGCGCCTAAAGTGACTGAAGCGATTGCAGAACCACTGACAATTTCAGGCTCATCGTCACTGTGCCATCCCATACAATCATGTCCGTTGGCATAATAATTAACTAATACCGCATTGCTGTCGAAATGATGATCAACACGTAACTTATGCCGTAATCGACTCAACACAGCAGGCCAAGGCAAAGGTGAAATCTGTAATTTAGAAAAGCGATAATCACAGCCGGGATCACCAAACCATGCTTGAGTTCGAGGAATAAGATGTTTCTTGCCATAGACTTCAATTTCAACCCGCTCCAATGGGTAGCTTACGACCTCTTTCATCAGTAGCTGCTGTTGCTTGGCAGATAAAAATTGCTCTATGTGGGTTACTGGCGGTAGCAATGAATCGATTTGGCAATCATCTGCCGTTTTACTACCTGTAGGAACATGTTTTTGGCAAGTAATATCAGCGTCGCCAAAATTAAACCCATGCTGAAATACCGTCAAAACGTCTCCTTTTATTACAAATATGACATCGACTTATGGCAAAGTTTTACCAAGATGAACAACTCATCATTACAATCAATAATAACTAATATCCATGAATACGGAACGGATTTAATCTTAAACAATATTGATACGTAAATACCATCTAATATCAAGCTAAGATCATTAAAACCAATGCCTAATTTTAGCTATTAGTAAACCTGATACCACAATAATGCCCATCAGCAGCAATACCGCAAAGTAGCCAAATTGCCATTGCAGCTCAGGCATGTTGTTAAAGTTCATGCCGTAAATGCCAGCTACTAAGGTTAGTGGTAAAAAAATAGCAGTCACCAGGGTTAACGTCATCATCACGCGATTGGTTTTATGAGCACTCACCGAAATATAACCATTAATCAAACTGTCTACTAAACCTTGATAAAGGCTGGCACGACTTGATAAGCGCTCAAACTGATTATATAAATAACTCAGTTGTTCATAGTCCATTTTAATATGTTGATGGCTATCATCACCAAGTAATTGTTGTAACACCTCTTCATGATAGCTAAACGAACGTTTAGCCTTTTGTAATTTACTGTTATAAGCAATCAACTCTGCCAGTAAATCATCCGTTGACACTTCAAATATTTCATCTTCAATTTCACTTAAACGCTCTTCTAACGCCAGCATCACCGCCAGATAATCAAAAACAATTTGGCGCAGCAATTCATAACACACTTTGCTCATATTATTGCTATCAAGGAAACCTTGTTCAATGATCCGTTGAGCCACTTTGCTAACACTCAGTGACGATTTGACATGCTGAGTCACTAAAAAGCGGTCACTGACGTGTAATAGCAACTGGCTACGTTCGAGCAGAAGATAATCTTCTCGGTCCATAAGTTCATGAGTTAATAAGTATGAATGCGTGTCATATTCTTCAAATTGGGGCGGATGACGTTCACGTTGCGCTTCTTCAAAATCGAGACTATTAATCCCAAATAAAGGATATTGCTGAAAAAAACCTTGGCTATTAGACCCAGTAATATCAACCCATATCAAATGCTGTTGCGGATCATATTGGGCCATAAGCGTGTCATCGCCTTGAGATAACAATTGACCTTGTGGATTAAATAACAATATCTGAATAGTCATGAGTTATCCTTTCAACAATGAATACAATGATGCATAAACGATCTAATGGGCCATCTCAGGATCATCTATAATTTCTAGGTGCTGCTTGATCTGCTTAAAATGACTATTCACCCAAGCGCTGCTGATTGGGCCCCAAGTAGAAATACGATAATAGCCTTCATTATGACGTTGGCCTTGTTGGACAAAATCCACCTCAATACCAATATCAACAAATGCGGCAATCGCATCTTGCAAGGTTCTTCTAGGCATCTTGGTTAATTTTTGTAAGCTTAGTAAGTTGTGTTGTTCTTCATCAAGCAAATGCGCTAAATATAATTTTCGTAGAAATGCTTTTTGCGATTTATTGATCACGTAATTATTCGAAAACATCATCACACCCTATTATCTCTCATCACTGATTAGAAATTACTGTATCTGCAGTCAGTTACGCAAGCACTATTGCTAGCGTTAGCTAATCGCGGCTGAATTAATAGCGGTTTTTATGGCAATAGATTCATTTATTCATCACCCTATATGATTAACACTACCTAAGTAGAGACAATCTCGTTATAGTTTTTAACAATCGATATCATCAGATTTGAAAAGCAAACAGTCATGGATACTCCGCCGCAGTTAAAGAGTACATTAACGTCACAACAATCACATGCTCAGTCAACCTTAAGTGATGCTTCTGCGAAGACATCAGCAGAAGAAACATTGCAGTCTGTTTATCACCACGGTCCGCGTTTGTCTCAAGGTGATTATATTCAACTTGCTGATTTATCATTGAGTAATATTGACCCGAATTACCCTAAGCTATTATTGATAATTAGCAGTGTAGTGGCGATGCTCATCATAACGGCATTAACTGCATTTCTATTACTGACAAAACCGTTTCCCTTAACGATAGCGACTAGCATCATAATACTGGTGATATTTTTAGCGTTCATAATCATTAAACTTATCCATCTTAAAGCCAATAAAATTGCGTATGGATTGTTTAAAAATGAAATAGTATTACGTGAAGGTTTATATTGGGTATCAACAACGGCACTCCCCTATACTCGGCTACAACATGTTAATTTGTCGCAAGGGCCAGCTGAACGCAAATTCAACTTAGTTACCTTAAAATGTTTTAGTGCTGGCAGTGGTTTAGCTGAAATTAATTTACCAGGCCTCAATGCAGATCTAGCAGAACATTTACGCCAACATTTATTGAGCCAAGCAGCTTCAAGTAAGTTATTACCCACTCGCGAACGCGATGTTATTGATCCAATGCCTTCAAACGTTGAAGTCGACAGCTTATCCATTCAACCTCCTCAGCAGGGTAGCCACAATGGATAAGCCACCACTATCACAAGATAATGAACGACTTATTCAACGCACTGCTAGCGTTGCGAATAAGCCCAAGAATGCCAGTTCAAAGGATACTCTAGAGGCGATTAACGAGACTGCTAGTGTGACGACCGATAGCGCAGATATGACGAACAATCACTCTGCTGTAACGAACGAGAGTGGTACTCCAACAAGTGATTTACAACAATGGCAAGCGCTGTCGGCATGGTCTATCGTCAATAATCTTTTTAGTACCTTGAAAAACATCTTTAGTAATGGCTTCGCTATTGTGCCGATTGTTTACACTGGATGGCAGCAAGGTTTTAATATGCAATGGGGAATATTAGCATCTAGTGCTTTATTAATATTGGTCACATTGGCTGCGATAATAGAATGGCATAAATTTCGCTTTCGCCTTAACAACCATCAACTGGAAGTAAAGCGCGGGTTATTTTTCACCAAAAAAGATGAAATCCCCCTAAGTCGAATCCAAAATATACGTTATCAACAACCATTTTATTTTAAGCCATTGTCGCTCGGTACTCTGATAATTGAAACCGCAGGTTCGAAAGATGACGAAGCCCATTTAGCGGCATTGGACACACAACAAGCGCAAACCTTAAAAAATTTATTACTTAATTTAACCCATTCGAATTTAAGCGACCCTGCTTTAAGTCATTCTGATTTACCTCAATCAGACACCACGTTGTCAATAAACACGGATCCGCAGGCCGTCAACCAACAATGCACTGACAATATGCAGCCTATTGTACGAAAAAGTTTATCTGATTTAGTTTTATTTGGTTTTTATCAAAACAATTTTATTTGGTTTGCGGTCATAGCTGGCCCTATCGCAGGTCAGCTTGATTGGGATAAAGTATTTGACTCCCCTGTCGCACAACAGTTCTGGTATTGGGTTCAACAGCAAACTGATCAAAATATCGGCTTGCAAACTATCATGGTCATCGTGGGGTTATTTGCGATTTACAGCTTGTTTTCGTTAATTTCAATTGTGGCTGCCATTTTAAAATATCATCCATATCAGCTCGACAAACATAATGACACCATACAGCGAAGTGGCGGTGTTATTTCGCATCAGCAAGATGCATTGGCCATAAAGCGTATTCAATTAGTTAATTTTCAACAACCCGTTATTGCGCGTTTATTTAACCGCTGGACCTTATACTTTAAACAAGTCAAAGGACATGAAGTTGAACACAAAACTAAACAACACATGTTAATCCCAAGCGTGAAGACCACTGAAATTAAATCCATCCTGGCTCAAATCCCACAGCTCAGTGGCGGCGCAGGCGCATTACCTAATCGTTATACAGCTATCCATATTAATTGGCTGACAAGACGAATCGTTCTGCCACTGTTGCTAGCAAGTGTGCTCACAATCATCGGTTATTTTGGCCAACATAGTCTTGGTTTTTTTCAATTGATTTGGTTTACTGCTGTCATGGTGATATCTGCTATTTACATCCGTTATAAACAATGGGGCTATGTCGTAAAAGATCAGGTTATTTGGCAACATAATGGTTTCTTCGGCCAGCAATGGCAACGAGTCGAATTCGAAAAAATTCAGCATATTAAAATAACGCAAACCAAAGGACAGAGACAGGCTCAATTAGCCTATGTTGAAGTTGGGTTGGCCAGTGGAAATGTGGTATTTCCGTACATTCCCATGTCGGTAGCACAATTAATTATCGCTCGATCACTCAATGTAATAAGTCACGATAATCGTAATTGGATTTAGCATAATGACATTAATAAAAACCACCAACATCATCGCCAAAGATGTTATTGATTTTTGGTTTACTCAAATATCCCCTAAACAATGGTGGATAAAAGATACCGATTTTGATTTACAGATTACACAGCTTTTTGGCACCACTTTAGATGCAGCCATAAAGGGAGAATTACAACACTGGCGGGAAAACACTCAAGGTCGATTAGCCGAAATTATTGTACTTGATCAATTTTCGCGAAACATTTATCGCGATACACCAGCGGCATTTTCCGCTGATAATATCGCATTATCACTAGCACAAGAAGCGGTGGCAATGGGTTGTTTAGCAGTGTTACCGACGCAACAGGCTGCATTTTTAATTATGCCCTATATGCACAGTGAATCGATTGTCATTCATCAACAAGCGTTACCATTATTTGAACAATATGCACCGAACAATCTGCGTAGCCAACAGCAGCACTACGCTATTATTGCTCAATTTCACCGTTTCCCACACCGAAATACAATCTTAGGTCGCGACTCAACAGCGGCCGAAGTCGCATTTTTAACCCAACCCGGTTCGAGCTTTTAAGCAAACAATGACATTGGTTAAGTCACTAGGGCTGTTACAACAGCCAAGATTACTTGACCACTAATACTGGGCATTTAGCTTTATTCGCAACAGCTTCTGCAACATTGGTATTCAAAAAATGTGAAAGTCCACTTCTGCCATGGCTGGCAATAACCACCATTCCAATATCACCACTATTAGCTTCTTCCAGAATTTCGTTAACCGCATCACCACGTCGAATAATCGTTTCAATTTTTAAATTGGTATTAAGTTGCCCCAATAATTTATGCATTTGGCTGGCGGCAGCATCTTCCATGGTTTTTGCCAACTCTTCTGGTGTAATCGTAAGCGCCATGAAATTTTCATCACCAATAGGCTGATCAACTACATTCATGATACGAATATCGACTTGATATAAATTCGCCATTTCAATCGCATATCGTAATGCATGCGATGCCGTATCAGAAAAATCGGTAGGCCATAAAATATTACCTTTTCGCATATTATCCTCCACAGAGATAAGTGTTCACGAGCTATGACATTCATGCCTCAATTAAAGGCACCTAATTCCATATCTTCGATTAAAGTATAGTCAGTAACAAAGACTTGCATAGTGATCAAAATCAAACCTAGTGCGAAAACTTGCCTTAGCTCACAAACTAACATAACATCAGACCGACTAATCAGTCGGTTTGTTGGTTGTGTTTATACTTTTGTTGATTGTATTTATAGTATAGACATCAAATCGACGATATTATTTTTACTGGAGATAGAAAATGAATATGGCCGTTGATAACATTGAAACACAATTACGACAATTACTGACCAATCAACGTACGCGCTTCCAATCTACCCCAGCACCAAATTACCAGTCACGGGTTGATAAATTAACCCAACTAAAACAAGCTTTACTCGATAATCAACAAGCTATTATTGGCGCATTAATTAGCGATTATGGCCACCGTTCTGCAAATGACACCATCATTTCAGATATTATGCCTTGTGTTAATAATATCAATTACACCATCAAACACCTTAAATCATGGATGAAACCCAGCCGTCGTCATGCGGGTTTATTATTATCCCCTTCTAAAGTAATGGTGCAATATCAGCCCTTAGGCGTAATTGGTATTATTGTGCCATGGAACTTCCCTATCATGTTATCAATGGGGCCATTAGTCACTGCCATTGCAGCTGGCAATGGTGCCATGTTAAAAATGTCAGAGTTCACTCCGGCAACTAATGCGGTATTGCGCAAGATGTTAGCAACGATTTTTGACTCAAATGAAGTCGAATTAGTTGAAGGTGAAGCAGATGTCGCCGCAGCATTTTCAGCATTACCGTTTGACCATATTCTGTTTACCGGTTCAACTGTGGTTGGTCGTCATGTGATGCGTGCAGCGGCAAACAATCTGACACCAGTGACATTAGAGCTAGGTGGAAAATCGCCAGCGATTATTGCGCCAGATATGCCAATAGACACCGCCGTTGAACGGCTTATTTTTGGCAAATGCTTAAATGCAGGCCAAATCTGTGTCGCACCTGACTATGTGTTGTGCCCAGCCGACAAGGTCGAAGCATTTATTGGTGCTTATCAACGTCGATTTAATAAAATGTATCCTAATTTCGACACCAACCAAGATTATGGCAATATCATTAATGAGCGTCAGCACCAACGCCTACTCAAGGTGTTGGAAGATGCGAAGACTAAAGGAGCAACTGTCACTTCCGCAATTAATAGCCCAATATCAACAACTCAACGCAAAATAGCCACTCAGTTAGTCACACATACCACTGACGACATGCTCATTATGCAGGATGAAATATTTGGACCTTTATTACCAATTATTAGTTATCAATCGATTGATGAAGCGATAGGTTACATAAACCATCGAGATCGCCCTTTAGCCCTATATATCATGAGTTTTGATGATAAAACTCAGCAAGATATTTTACAGCAAACGCATTCGGGCGGAGTGTGTATTAATGACACTGTGTTTCATGTTGCTGCCGATGACGCACCGTTTGGTGGTATTGGTCCATCTGGCATGGGCCACTATCACGGCAAAGAAGGCTTTCTAACCTTTAGTCACGCTAAAACCATATTAAATAGTGGTAAAATTAATACTGGCGTGTTGGTCCATCCACCTTATGGCGGCTTGATCCAGCGACTACTAATGAAGTTTTTCCTGCGCTAACAACGCTAAATTGTCGCAACAGTAAGTATGACGTTAATTAGTGATACTTACTGAGCCGATTTCGAAATTAAACAGTCAGCATTCAAACGAATTTGATAAATAAACTGTAGATAAACCGCACCAACATACACAGGTATTTTGACTCAATGAGCAGTACACCCATTGTCAGAACGGACAAAAAACAAGCGATTTTAGATTCAGCATTACAGCTGTTTGTTAATAAAGGCTTTAACGCCACTTCAACCGCATCAATAGCCAAAGCGGCTGGCGTAGCTACAGGTACCTTGTTCCATCATTTCCCGACAAAAAAAGATATCATGAGTCAACTATTTTTATCCATTAAACAGGAGTTTGCCACCAACATGGTTAGTAATACTCAATTTAGTGGTGATATCGAACAAGATGCCAATACGTTATGGCAAAAAGCCATCGATTGGGCTATTGCACAACCATTAAAACAGTTATTTTTTCTCCAGTATTCGATGTCAGCGGACATTGATGCCGACGTAAGAAAACAAGCAATGAACAGCATTTTAGGATTTGTAGTCGAATTGATTAATCGAGGTAAACAGCAGCAAATTATTGCTGACTTCCCCAATGCATTATTGCTCGAAAACTGCCATGGTCAGTACTTAGCAGCCATTCGTTTTTTTACCGATAATCCACATTTAGGTGACGATGAGATACACAGAAGCGCTAGCTTTAAACTATTTTGGCAAGCGATGAAAGCCTAGTTTTATACTGATAAATTATTCATCCAAACTAAAATCCGTTAAATCAACATCGCTACTATCTGAAATTGGCTGCGCATCAAAATCTAATTGAGGCATGTGCGATGTTTGCTGGGTTTGTTGTTCCTGTTGCTTGGCTTTATGGATAGCATATTGACGACGTCGTTTACGCTGTAAACACAAACGGATTACGTCCTGTTTTCGCAACTCGCTGTAACTCATCCAGTTAAAACGTTCATCACGGCTTCGAAGACAACCCACACAATAGCCGCGACTGTCAGACTGACAAACGCCGATGCATGGACTGGGCACCGCAAAAAAACTTAACTGTTCCATCATTAGAGTCTTTAACCTTAGTATTGAATTTAGTACTTACCATCTAAATATACTATATAGTCATTAATAGCTTGGATTGATAACTGCCATTCGCTTTATTAGCCAAAGTCACCACCAAACACCGTTAGGTTAAGGTTATACTAATTGAGTTAATTTTGTACATTATTGCGAGTTAATAGGAGGTTTCATGAGTACATTAAGACATTCGGGTCAGTCGTTTTCACGAACTATCGCGTGGTGCAAGCACATTTTTATACTCTTCGCCTTAGTGTTACTAACTTCTTGTGCTACAAAACCTAAACAAGATTATGATGTTAATTACGACTTCTCGGTACTGAAAACATTCAGTCAACTCAGCGTAGAACACACTGATGATCCTTTAACTGCTGACCGAATTAATGATGGCATTAAACAAGCCTTAGTGAATCAAGGTTATGTATTTAAAGCCGACAATGCTGACTTTTTTGTTAACTATGCTTTCGTGACAGAAAACAAAGAAAAAGATTCAGGATTATCCATTGGCTTAGGCTCCGGCACTTGGGGATCTAATGGTGGAATTAGCCTTGGCACAAGTATAGGTATCCCATTAGGCAGTGACACCGCAAAAACGCAAACTATTCAAATTGATATTATCGACCCAGCTGACAAACGCTTGATTTGGCGCGGTAATGGTCAGTATCACTTTGATCAAGGTGGTGAAGATAAAGCAAAAGATATTAACAAGACTGTTGCGACTATTTTGGCGCAATTCCCGCCAAAAAAGTAAGATGAAAATAGATAAAATGCAGTTTTATGGTTATAAAACTGCAATTATTTCAAACAGAGAATCCCACCTGATGAACTCACTAAACACAAATATCTGTTTAGCAATTAACGTCTACACGTTAAACTGCGCGTCACATTACTTTATTGATCTGTTGAAATGACGACTGAAACTTACAATCAAGCTTTATTAACCCTTGCGCTGGCAGGAATAGAGGCCATAAACACCTCTGCATCGCAGCACAAAGCCGTCAGAACTGCTGCACAAGAAAGCCATTTTTTATGTAACTGGATGGTTGAGTCATTAAAAACAAAACGGTTTTCTAAACTCGTCGCTGATGACTTGTCTGCTTGGATCCGCCAAGCGCGTAGTCAGGGTGCTGGGGCACAACTGACACGTTTATTAACCTGCATTGCCGATCAATATCAGCAAGCTAACAACAGTGTTATCGCTACAGGCACCGGACTAAAAAACCTATTGGCAGAGCTGTCCACACAACAATGGCTGGTAATCACCGATACCGATCTTGACAGTAAGCTTAAGCTCGACAGTGATGGCCAATCCAGTTTAATTATTTCTGCAAAAGAATTTAATCAGCATATTGTTGAAGATAATATTGTCAAAACAATTTCGATGTATATCCGTGGTGATGAAAAAATTGTGGCTAAGTTAGCTCTGCAGCAAGGTCTATTATTAAGCCAAGGTAATAAGAAAACATCACTTATTAAACATCATAAAACTTACACTTTAACCCCAAGAAATAATCATCCAAGTTTGTGTTTATTATGTCTTGAGCAATATTAAATCTAACGGACTTATTATTTGAATCTAAGTATTGATATAGCTTGATATTGACCATTTACAAGAAGGGATACTATGAGAAAATACTACAGAATATACCTCTTATATTGGTTGATAACGTGTTGCTTTACGGTAAACGCTCAAACCATTTTAAAATATAATGTTAACGCGTCAAATGGCTGGATACCTTATTTTATCTCTAACTCGCCGGATAATCCGGGTATTATTGGTGAGTTAGTTCCCTTGATATTATCCCAAGCAAATATCAGCATCGAAAACCATAACTTCCCCCCAAAAAGAACCAACTATGCTCTTGAAAATGGCTTACTCGACTTTGATATTGTCAGTCCTAGCTGGTTTGAAAATCAAGATCTGGGTGATGATTTTACGCAATCGATACCAATATTAACCATCCAAGAAAACATTATCACCTTGGATAAGAATGCTCATAAATGGCAAGATATTAACCAAATTAAAGATAAGAGGATTGGTACCATTCGGGGTTATCTTTACCATAATGATACTAACTTTATACGAGTGGATTTTGCATCTGAACGAGAGTTAATAAAAGCATTACATAGAGAGCGAGTTAGT
Organism: Shewanella polaris; assembly: GCF_006385555.1. NCBI lineage: Bacteria > Pseudomonadati > Pseudomonadota > Gammaproteobacteria > Alteromonadales > Shewanellaceae > Shewanella > Shewanella polaris. Next base: position 3,545,492 of record NZ_CP041036.1, read on the forward strand.
GCTGCTATTTCAGGTGACTTACCTGCATTATATTGGGCCAAACAATTAAATATCCCCATCACACTGGCTGCCATTCATTCAAAGGGCGAATTAGTACTACGCCTTCGCAAACAACATGCCATATTATTACCGCAAATCAATGCGGCAATAATACAACTGCAACAAAATGGCGCCGTCAACAAAATGATTAATAAATACACAAAAAAAAGAAGTATTTAATCAACTATAACGAATTAACTAGAGTTTAAAACGGATTAACACTGTAACCTTCATTCGCCAATATTGCATGTGCTGTTAATGCCGATAATGCCATGTCTACGCCAGGCAGTAAATCGTCTGGTGTAATGCCATAATATGCAGCGGTCTGGCCACACACATAAAACTTAACGCCTTGTTTAACCAATTGTGCTATTAAGTCAGTATTTACATTTTTTTGCCCTGCATTAATCGGCTGATAAAAACTATCCTTAGTCATATCATTAGCGGCTTTACCATGCACAACCATGGCGAGTGAAATGTCTTCAAGCTTAACCCCTGCGGCCACATGCATATTAATAAAGCGCGCTAACGTATTAATACTTCGGTTTAATTCTGCTGGTTTGGATGCGTTACTTAAATCAAAAGCGACTTTAAACTTCATATCTGCTGGTATGACTAAACTGCTATTTACTTCAGCCACTTTGCCATAATCTTTAATTACAGGGCCTGATTTAAATGCTTCGACACCAGCCATTGCCATAAATGATGAACACGTAATTAACGTAACCAGTGTTGATGTAACAACACCTTTACTCATTGAATGTAAACTGACTTTCATTATGTTGATCTTCCTAATCTCTATTTTTACAACTACTCTAGCATAGATTAACGCTTAGGTTTTAGGCTGTTTCTGAGTATAATTGCGACTTCAATTATGTGAAGACTGAATGATATGCCAATCCGCCTAATTACCACTACAGACTGGCCCGCTATTATGGCGATCCAAGCGCAATGTTATGTCGAACTCACGCCGGAATCGCTAAGTGTCATGCAAAGTAAATGGCAAACTTCACCCTCAAGTTGCTGGGTATTTGAGCATAACAATCAAATGTTAGCCTACGCGCTTGTTCACCCTTGGCGGCAAGGTGATGCCCCGTCATTGGATACCGAAATCAATGGACAGATTAATGCTGATAGCTGGTATTTACACGACATGGCCATCTCACCCAGCGCTCAAGGCATGGGCATTGGTAAAAAGCTGTTTAATTATATCGTTAAACAGGCAAAAACATTGGCCGTTAATGGTATTGGATTAGTCGCAGTGCAAGGTGCACATACTTACTGGCAGAAACAAGGATTCAAACCAGACAGCACTTCAGTAAAACTGACTAAGTCACTAGACAGTTATCCCGCTGGTGCATGTTACCTGTATTTATCTTTATCATAAGGTCTATCTAATGCGCCCATCAGTCATCACCATCGGTTTGTTGTGTATTAGACTTTTGCTTGGTATGGCCATTTAAAGACCTTAAACGGTAAGTCATGGATTATCGATGCTTTAGTGAGCTGGAGGATTGCCTTATTCGAATATTTATTGCAAGTTCCTGCAAATCGTCTTGGTTATACCGCGATGAACGTGGGACAATTAAAGATTCTGTAAGAGGTCATCAGCTTATGTGTATTTGTCCCTTTTGCCGTTTGGTATCTCAAAGAGCCCTTAAAGCCTGACTATTTATGGGCAGGGTTATGCCTTTAGATGCCGTATTCTTTATATTTAAAAGTGAATTACATTAATTTCAGGAGTTATCCATGGCACGCCAAGTGATTTATACCTTTAAAGGCCAAAGCAAAACTATCGCCTTTAGCTATGACATACATCGTGATCTTTATGAAGCAGCAGCTGAAGCTGAAGGTATTGATTTAAAAAACTTTTTGGCCATGGAACAACAAGTTGCCTTAACCTCAAAAAAAGGTGCCAAAGCTGAAAAAGAATTTCGTAAAACCGAGTTCGCACGTTTTGGTTTTACGAGTATCAAATTTGTTCGTGAAGATGACGAAGTTTAGCCATTTGGCTTATTGTAAGGATCCGCTATGTTTAATTCAGACCATGCTAATTTCCCTCGGGCGAGCTTCTTTCGCCGTTTAGGTGCAATGATGTACGACTCAGTACTTGCTGTTGCGGTTTTCATGTTTGCCGGTGCGTTAGGTTTTGGTATTTTTTTCGGGCTGCACAGTAGCGGACTTATCGCAATGAATGGCCATGAAGATGTATCAGACTTACTTAATAACACACCGATTTACCATGGCCTTTATCAACTCTGGATAGCCATTTGTGTCGGCGGGTTTTATGCTCTGTTTTGGAGTAAAGGCGGGCAAACATTAGGCATGCGGGCTTGGCGACTCAAAGTTCAACACCCTAATGGCCAAAATCTAAGTTTTATTACCGCATGTGCTCGGGTAGTTTGGTCTTTATTAGGTATTGGCAATCTGTGGATTCTCATCAATGATGACAAATTAGCATTACAAGACATGATGACTCGTTCTGAAGTTGTGGTGTTGTCAGTAGAAGCTAACCAAATGCGTAACTGGCATGGTGCATAGCTAACCTAATACAGCACTTAGTTAAGTATTAAGTAACAAAAATGGCAACCAACAGGTTGCCATTTTTTTATTCTATTTCACACACTCTATTTATACATAAACTGTTGATAAAAAATTGTTGATTATTTACGAATATAATACAAAGCTAATCCCGTGAACAATATGCTCGGCGCTATAGCCCCTACTGCGGCGGGTAATTCATACACTATGCTCATAGGACCAAATATCTGGTTACTGATATAAAAGCTAAATCCAGCCACTACACCCAGCAACACACGAGCCCCCATAGTAACAGTTCGTAATGGGCCAAATACAAATGACAATGCCACTAACATCATTACAGCCACGGTCACGGGTTGCATAATTTTGCGCCATAACGCTAACTCATAACGACTTGGGTCTTGTTGATTAACTTCTAAATAATCCAAATAATCAATGAGTCCACTTATAGAAAGCGCCTCAGGTTTTACCGACACTACGCTTAACTTATCAGGCGTTAATGAGGACTGCCATACATCAGTATCAAGATGCTCACGAATAACACGATCACCTTTTACAGTAGTATTTTCAACAGTGGTTAATTGCCAAGCATTATCAGTGAATGCCGCTGTTTTAGCATGTGTCACTCTGGTTAGTTCTTGCTGATCACTAAACTCATACAAGCTAATATTATTCAAAGTGTTAATATCTAATACTTCACCAATATTAACAAATAAGTCACCATCTTTAGCCCAAATACCACGATGAGACTTTATTAAACTGCCACCCGATATTTTAGTTGCCTGCAGTTCTTTAGCACTTTTTTCAGCAATAGGTGCGCCCCACTCACCCAGCGCCATCACTAAAATCATCAAAGGTATTGCCGTTTTCATCGCAGATTGAGTTATTTGTAAGCGTGACATACCAGAGGCTTGCATCACGACTAATTCTGAATTTGATGCCAACATGCCCATACCAATTAATGCTCCAAGCAATACCGCCATTGGGAAAAACATTTCAATATCTCGAGGCACTAAAAACAGAACATAAATCGCCGCATCCATCATGGTATAAGCACCACGACCAACAACGCGTAATTGGTCTACCCACTTAATAATCCCAGATAATCCTGTCAAAATAAGTAAACATAAACTTGATGTGCCGATAATCATGCGGGCGATATAAAGATCTAATATTCTCATGCAGTCACCTGCTTGCGTTTAAATAAATTTAGGAATTTCATCCCTGTAGGGCGTTCTTTAATTAACAACAACAGCCCTAACATCAACGCAAACCCGTGGATCCACCACATGCCTAAAAACTGTGGTATCACCTCATCTTGCAACGCTTTTTTACCTGCAACCATTAATCCGAAATACCCTAAGTACAGCAAAATTGCTGGAAACATCTTAGCAAACTTACCCTGACGTACATTCACTCGCGCTAATGGCACAGCAATCAAAGTGAGCAATGGAATTGAAATAGGAATGGCCAGTCTCCATTGAAATTCTGCTGCTGCTTCTGGGCCTGGAGTATCTAACAACTCATCAAAGGGTAATGCCGATAATTTACGTCGACGCTCATCCACTTCCTGTTCTTTGATTTCCATTTTATAGCCACCAAACGCTATCACCTGCAACTCAAGTGACCTAGGGCTACCTTGATAACGGAAGCCATTTTCAAGTTGTAACTGTTGGCTACCAATATTATCTTCAATCACTCGACCTTTATTGGCGACAACAATATTTGTTAGACCATTTTCGTCTTCTGGATCGGGAAGCTGTGCAACAAAAACCTTATCTAATGTATTGTCTTTATTTATTTTTTCGACAAATAATACCGCTCGACCATTAGGGCTTTCTTGAAAACGCCCCTGAGTTAATGCCGCTAGACCAGCTTCTGATTGCGCTTTTTCTAAGACTTGATTTTGGCGTTCTTCAGCCCAAGGTCCTACATAAATCGATAAATATGCGGTAAACAACAAATTAGCAAAAGCCACCAATAAGGTGACTCGGGTGACATACCATTCACTCACGCCTACACTGTGTAATACCACCATTTCATTTTCGGCATACATTCGACCGTGAGCAAGCAATATCCCTAAAAAGAAACTTAACGGTAATACTAATACGGTTAATTGAGGTAAATTTAACCCTAATAATGTCATCACTAATGAAGCGGGAAATTCACCGTCCGATGCGTCAGCTAACACTCGCACAAATTGTTGGCTGATAAAAATAGTTAACAACACTAAAAGTACCGCGAATTGTGCTTTTAAAACTTCACGAATAAGATATCTAAATACAATCACAAGTAGGATCCGGTGGCTAAACTTATCTTTTTACTGGTATCAGAGCAACTTTCATGTAAACTGTCTACTTTCAACAGTTTTGCTAGTTTTCTGACCAGCGCGGAAGGTGCTTTGGGGTCATGGTTAACATCTATTTTGGCTGTCAATTTACGCCTCTTTTTCGTTAATATCCCCAAATACTGAACACCTTTTCGTTGATTATATGCCAGATGGCCTAATGCAAACATTATCTAATAAATTTAAATATTTGTCTTTAAGAATCTAGGAGTGCTCATGGAGTTTAGCGTAAAGAGCGGCAGCCCCGAAAAGCAACGTTCAGCCTGCATCGTTGTCGGCGTATACGAACCTCGCCGTCTGTCTGGTATCGCAGAGCAATTGGATAAAATAAGTGAAGGTTACATCAGTAACCTACTTCGTCGTGGTGACCTTGAAGGAAAACCAGGACAAATGTTGCTATTGCATCACGTGCCAAATGTATTAAGTGAACGTGTGTTACTGGTTGGTTGTGGCAAAGAGCGTGAGTTAGACGAGCGCCAATACAAACAAATTATCACAAAAACCATTAGTACCCTTAATGAAACGGGTTCAATGGAAGCCGTATGCTTCTTAACTGAATTGCATGTCAAAGGCCGCGACACCTACTGGAAAGTTCGCCAAGCCATTGAAAGCACTAAAAACAGTTTATACTCATTTGACGCATTAAAAACTCGTAAAGGCGAAACTCGTCGTCCATTACGTAAAATGGTATTCAATGTGCCGACACGCCGTGAATTAACCATTGGTGAGCGTGCGATTGAGCATGGTACAGCAGTTTCTTCGGGTATGCATTTATGCCGCGATGTAGCTAATATGCCACCTAACATTTGTAACCCTGCTTATTTAGCATCTCAAGCCCGTCAAATGGCTGAAGTGCATGAAAACCTTACTGTCACGACTATTGGCGAAGAGCAAATGGCTAAGTTAGGCATGAACGCTTACCTTGCTGTTGGCCGTGCTAGCGCAAACGAATCTATCATGACAGTGATGGAATATCAGGGCGCAGTAAACAGCACAGAAAAGCCAATTGTACTCGTAGGTAAAGGATTAACGTTTGACTCTGGTGGGATTTCATTAAAGCCAGGCGAAGCCATGGACGAAATGAAATACGACATGGGCGGCGCTGCGGGTGTGATTGGCACCATGAAAGCGTTATGCGAAATGAAATTACCTATCAACGTTATTGGTATATTAGCTGGCTGTGAAAACATGCCTGCCGGTAATGCTTATCGCCCTGGTGACATTTTAACCACTATGTCAGGTCAAACGGTTGAAGTACTTAATACTGATGCTGAAGGCCGTTTAGTGCTATGTGACGTATTAACCTACGTTGAGCGCTTTGAACCTGAATTAGTCATTGATACAGCCACTTTAACCGGTGCTTGTGTTATTGCATTAGGTAAACACGCTTCAGGCTTGTTTAGTTCTCATAACCCATTGGCACATGAGATCCTTAATGCTGGTGAGCAAAGTGGTGACCGTGCGTGGCGCATGCCATTATGGGATGAATATCAAGACATGCTTGATAGCCCATTTGCCGACATGACTAACTTAGGCGGCCGTCCAGCAGGTTCAATCACTGCGGCATGCTTCTTATCGCGTTTCGCTAAGAAGTATAACTGGGCACATTTAGATGTCGCAGGTACAGCTTGGAACAGCGGTGCGAACAAAGGCTCTACAGGTCGTCCAGTTCCGATTTTAAGCCAGTTCTTAATTAACCGCGCTGGTGTTGAAATTAGCGAGTAAACCTTAGGTTTAACGCATATAAAAAGGGTAAAGCGAATGCTTTACCCTTTTTTGTTACTGCACTTTTTGTGAAGCGTTTAATGATCAGTCATTACAGGGGATTTATCATTCCATAAAAATATACCCACAACAAACCAGTCAATTTATCAGTCTTACCTAGAGAATATCTATACCAATGTAGGTAATGTTTTCTCATCATTTCACACGAATAAATTATCCTTATGCTGTATCAAACAGATTTAAATAACAATTCATCAAGTATGTGGTGATCCGCTGTCTTAAAAAACAATTAATTACACAGAAATAACGCATCAATAGATTCAGCTTTTGCCAAAAATTGATTAAAATTAAAAGATAAGCTCCTAATAATGAGCGATATATTTGTCTATATGTCGCATAATATGGTAGCTTGTTTATTGAACAATTGAATATTGAATTAATATTCAAACTCACAATCAGAAGGAATTGATTGAATGAAGCCAAAGTATCTCTTGAACTTGTCACTAAGCGTGGCATTAAAAAAATGAAGCCTTTACTTTCAAAGCTTTATGTTATCATATTGAGTATTTCTTTTGTTCTCATTCCAACGAGACATTTATACGCAAACAATGCTTCCCAAGTGCAGTTCATCACCCATCCACTACCTCCATTTAGTTACTTAGATAATGGTCGTTTAAGCGGTTTTGCCATCGATATACTTAAAGCCATGATGCAAAATACTCAACAAACAGCCAAGATTGAAATGTATCCATTTAATCGAGCATTTCAAATGTTAAAATCACAACAAAACACTGCGTTGCTTGTCATTGCGAAAAGGCCGGAAAGAGAAGTAAACATGAAATGGGTAGGCCCCATTATCAGCAGCGGAGTGTATTTTTACCAAAAAAGTAAATCAGGATTGTCACTCGCCCATTTGGAAGATTTAAAGCGAGTGCAAAATATTGGCGTTGTATTGGATAATGCCGATCATACTTATTTGGATTCACAGGGATTCACTAACCTCAGCACAGACAAAGCCCAGCTACAGTCACTTAAAATGCTTCATTATGGCAGAGTTGATGTCGCACCTATGAGCGAGCTTGTAATGCCCTTTTTGGCAAAAGCGGCTGATATCGATATCAATTCAATTGAGCGTACACCTATAAAATTGTACGACTCCACCTTGTATATCGCGTTTTCAAACGACACTAGTGATGATGTTGTTTCATTATGGCAACAAGCATTTGATGAATTAATCTCATCAGGCAAATATCAAACTATTTATCAAGGTTATTTCCCGACTGATATCGATATTGCTAAGCAATAACAGAGCGTTAACTTCCAACGTGCGTCTACTATCGCTAAGCCAGTAGTGAAAGCCACCTTATAAACAATATTCCGTACAACTTAACCATCATTTGATTTTTATTGTAGCGATTAAGTTTAACCACTGTTCAGCAGGCAGCCGTTCATCCTCCGATTGTAGAGTTACCCCCTGAACCACGTAGAAAATCCATTATGATTACAATATATGCCGGATTAATAAGCGCTATTAAACTGACCTTAGTGGTATTGAGCTATTCCAACATCATATGAATATCGTATCACGAGGTCATTAACCCGCAGACGATTTTAGTGTAAACTCAAGCCCAACTTATTAACCTGTTAAAAGCATCACAACATGACTCAAGCCATATTTTACCTTATGCCTGAAAATCATAATCAAATGAGTGCATTAGATGCACTGTATTTAGCTGCTTGCAGGTTAGCTGAACAACAATATCGTCAACAAAAAACAGTCTACATTCACTGCAAAGACAAACAGCAAGCTTATGCAATTGACGAATTACTGTGGCAATTTGAGCCAAACGCCTTTGTACCACACAACTTAAAAGGTGAAGGCCCAGTGACAGGTGCGCCAGTCGAAATTGGTTTTGATACCTTAGGGCCAAATAAAAGTCGCCAAGTTCTGATTAATCTTGCAGACCAAATGCCCAGTTTTGCGGTAAACTTGCCCCATATTATCGATTTTGTCGCTAATGATGACGAACTCAAGCGCATTGCACGCAATCGCTACCGTCAATATCAGAATGTAGGCATTACGCCCAGCACTCAAGCATTAGCCGAATAAACACTTAATTTAGATAGAGAACATAACGCTCCTATGGAAAAAACATACAACCCAAAGTCTATCGAACAAGCCCTTTACCAAAACTGGGAAGAGCAAGGTTACTTCAAGCCTAGCGGCGATGAATCACAAGGCAATTATTGCATCATGATCCCGCCACCGAATGTAACCGGTAGCTTACACATGGGTCATGCCTTCCAAGATACCATCATGGATACCCTTACCCGCTATGAGCGCATGAAAGGTAAAAATACCTTGTGGCAAATCGGCACCGACCACGCAGGTATTGCGACTCAAATGTTGGTTGAGCGTAAGCTTGAAGCCGAAGAAGGTAAAACTCGCCATGATTTAGGCCGTGACGCCTTTATTGATAAAGTGTGGGACTGGAAAGAACAGTCTGGTGGCACCATCACTAAACAGCTTCGCCGCATGGGCGCATCTGTTGATTGGGATCGCGAACGTTTTACGATGGACGAAGGCTTATCTAAAGCTGTTCAAGAAGTGTTTGTTCGCCTATACGATGACGAATTAATTTATCGTGGTAAGCGCTTAGTTAACTGGGATCCAAAACTTCATACCGCCATTTCTGACTTAGAAGTTGAAAATAAAGAGAAGCAAGGCCACATGTGGCACTTCCGCTATCCTTTGGCCCAAGGCGCATTAACGGCCGATGGTAAAGACTATCTCGAAGTGGCCACGACTCGCCCAGAAACCATGTTAGGTGACAGCGCAGTAGCCGTGCATCCAGATGATGAACGTTATCAATCATTAATTGGCAAATTCATTCTATTGCCTATCGTTAACCGTTTAGTGCCAATTGTTGCCGACGATTACGTCGATATGGAATTTGGTACTGGTTGCGTAAAAATCACTCCAGCCCATGACTTTAACGACTATGAAGTCGGTAAACGTCATCAACTGCCTATGTACAGTATCTTTACGTTAGATGCCTGTGTCCGCAGTTTTGTTGAAGTCATCAACACCGATGGCACCCCAAACAAAGACATTGAAATTGCCTTACCAGAGCGTTATGTCGGTCTTGATCGTTTTAAAGCTCGTACAGTAATTGTTGAAGAGTTTGAAACATTAGGCTTACTTGAAAAAATCGCTCCGCACGGCTTAAAAGTACCCTATGGCGATCGCTCAGGTGTGGTAATAGAACCTCTATTAACCGACCAGTGGTATGTGGCTGTTCAATCAATGGCAAAAACGGCTATTGAAGCGGTAGAAACCGGCGAAATTAAGTTTGTGCCGCAACAATACGAGAACATGTACTTCTCGTGGATGCGTGATATTAAAGACTGGTGTATTTCACGCCAGTTATGGTGGGGACACCGTATTCCAGCTTGGTACGACGAAAACGGTAAAGTCTATGTTGGCCGTAACGAAGCGGAAGTGCGTGCTAAGCACCAATTTGCTGACTCAGTGGTATTACGTCAAGACGACGACGTATTAGATACTTGGTTCAGCTCGGCATTATGGACATTTTCAACCTTAGGTTGGCCGGATAACTTAGAAGATTTAAAAACCTTCCACCCAACCGATGTGTTGGTTACCGGTTTTGACATTATCTTCTTCTGGGTTGCGCGGATGATTATGATGACAATGCACTTCATTAAAGATGAAGATGGCAAACCACAAGTACCTTTCAAAACCGTTTACGTTACTGGCCTTATCCGTGACGAAGCCGGCAATAAGATGTCAAAATCTAAAGGTAACGTACTTGACCCATTAGACATGATCGACGGTATCGATCTTGAAACGTTAGTAACTAAGCGTACTGGCAACATGATGCAGCCACAACTGGCGGCAAAAATTGAAAAAAGTACCCGCAAAGAATTTGCCGACGGCATTGAAGCCCACGGTACCGATGCCCTGCGCTTTACGTTAGCAGCAATGGCATCAACGGGTCGTGACATCAACTGGGACATGAAACGTCTTGATGGCTACCGCAGTTTCTGTAACAAGTTATGGAATGCGTCACGTTACGTGTTAATGAACACTGAAGTGCAGACGGATCCCGATAGCGATGAAGCTGGCGAACCTTTAGATTGCGGTCAACTATTAGTTAATGGCAAACCAGGAACAATGGAGTTGTCATTAGCCGATCGTTGGATCATTGGTTTGTTTAACCAAACCGTGAAAACCTTTGATGACCACATGGCCGCTTATCGTTTTGACCTAGCCGCTAACACTTTATACGAGTTCACTTGGAACCAATTCTGTGACTGGTACTTAGAGCTAACCAAGCCAGTAATGCAAAATGGTAGCGACGCGCAAATGCGTGGAACGCGCCATACATTAGTTAATGTGCTTGAAAAAATGCAACGCCTAATGCACCCAATTATGCCGTACATTACCGAAACGATTTGGCAGCGTGTTAAGCCATTAGCGGGCGTAACAGGCGATACCATCATGCTAGCATCGTTCCCAACTTATCAAGCCGATCAAGTTGATGCGACCGCGATGGCCGATCTTGAATGGGTTAAGCAAGTGATTGTGGCAGTACGTAATATTCGTGCAGAACTTAACATTGCGCCTTCTAAGCCACTTAATGCATTAGTGCGCGGTGTAAGCTACGAGGATCGTATTCGCCTTGAAGCTAACCAAACCTTCTTTGCTAGTCTCGCAAAATTAGAAACCATCACTATCCTTGAAGAAGGTGAAACGGCACCAATGTCGAGCACGCAATTAGTTGGCAATATGGAGCTGTTAATTCCAATGGCTGGTTTGATCGATGTCGGCGCAGAAATGGCCCGTATTGATAAACAACTAGAAAAGCTTGCTCAAGAGATAGCCCGTATTGAGGGTAAATTATCTAATCAAGGCTTTGTGGCTAAAGCCCCTGCCGCGGTAATTGATAAAGAACGCGCTAAAATGACCGATTTAACTCGTGATATTGAAAAACTAAACGAGCAAAAAATTGAATTGGCCAAGATTTAACGGCAACCAGTAAGTTGTTGACTTATTAGTTACGATTTACTCAGCTCAAATAAAGCGTCCTGCAAAAACCAGCGAATAATTCGCTGGTTTTTATCTTTGTTGATGTGAGCTATAGCAATAATTTAACCTTTATTTAGTTCAAACTTAAAACCTTGATATCTCAATTTACATTTTTGGTGTATAAGCTTCGGCCAATATCATCAATCTATTTAATAGGCCAAAACAATGTCTGATAAATTCTTTTTTAAAGGTCGTCAAACCCCTAAACCGGCCTATGGCGAAAGTGGTTATAACACCAAACGCGCAGCCAAACTTGGCACAGAAGCATTACCGCTTAAATTGTCAGTACAAACTGAAGCGCGCAAAGTTGAAGTCGCTGAAATAGTGGCCGACAAACAGTTGTTTGCCAATATCACTATTGATGCCGACAAACCTGAAAACATCATTGATTTAAGCGGTATATTAAATAAACCGAAAACAGTCAGCTTTGAAGCTAAACCTAACCGTAATGATGCTTGCCCTTGTGGTAGTGGTAAAAAATACAAAAAGTGTTGTGGTGCATAAGCCACAATAGCAAACTTAGGCCTGTCGATAGGCTAATAGTGATATAAAAAAAGCGGATCTTATGATTCGCTTTTTTTATTGTCTTTGGATATTTATCTAGAACTTAGGTACAGTGTCAGCCTTTGTTAAAGAAATGATAAAAAGCATAAAATAAAAGGGTGACTTATGAGCACTAATTCACACTCAAGCAATGACTTGAGTGAAGTAAAACAATTAGGTATGTGGGCAGCAATAAGCAGTTTAGGTTATATATTTTGGCTTGTTGGTGGTATGGAGCTAATAGAACGCATTGCCTATTATGGTGTAAAAGCCAGTGCAGGTTTATACGCTAAAGCGCCTGTATCACAAGGCGGACTGGGCATTAATTTAAGTGATTACGGTATTATCATATCGGTCTGGGCGTTACTGCAAACCTTCGTCCCCGTGTTAACCGGCGGAATTTCTGATCGTGTCGGCTACAAAGAAACCATTTTCGTTTCTACCATCATCAAAATATGTGGTTATTTAACCATGGCATTCTTCCCCAGTTTCTGGGGTTTTCTCGCCGGAGCCATGTTGCTAGCCATGGGTACAGGGGTATTCAAACCCGGAATTCAAGGCACTTTAGTACTGTCAACTAATCGTAATAATACTTCGATGGCTTGGGGTATTTTTTACCAAGTAGTTAATATTGGTGGTTTTTTAGTTCCACTGGTTGCAGTGCATATGCGCCAATTATCTTGGGATAATGTGTTTTATGCTTGTGCGACGATTATCTCATTAAACTTTTTATTTTTATTGGCTTACAAAGAACCCGGTAAAGACGAGCGTTTAGAGCGCACTCGTAAAGTAAAATCTGGCGAACTACAGCAAGAGGCATTGTGGAAAGATGCCCTTAGAGAGCTAAAAAAACCAGTGGTTATTTACTATATGCTAGTGTTTGCCGGCTTTTGGTTTTTATATAACTCATTATTTGATGTACTGCCAATCCATATTGCTGAATGGGTTGATACCAGCGTCATAGTCACCTCTCTATTTGGTCCAGAGGGCACCAGTAATGGCATATTACAATTCTGGCTTGGCCTGAGTAATGACGGCACCAAAGTGATGCCTGAAGGTATGCTCAACCTTAATGCAGGGATGATCATGACCACCTGCTTTATTGTTGCTGCACTCACGGCTAAATATCGCATTACAACTGCCATGTTTGTCGGTTGCTTATTGAGTATTTTAGCCATTGCTTTGGTGGGTGCGTTTAATGCAGCTTGGATGATTGTACTGGCTATTGCCATGTTCTCTGTCGGTGAAATGATGATAAGCCCAAAAAAGAACGAGTTTATGGGTAACATCGCACCTGAAGGAAAAAAAGCCATGTACTTAGGTTTTGTTATGTTACCTCAAGGCATAGGTTGGACGTTAGAAGGTTATTTCGGACCTAAACTGTATGACATGTACGCTTCAAAAGAGCGCATCGCTCGTGAAGCCTTGTCTGAACATGGCATGAACCTAACAGACATTGCTAACATCCCACAAGGTGAAGCATTTAACCGCTTAGTCAGCGTCACAGGCCAAGAGCCACAAGCCTTAACCCAAGCTTTATATCAAGCCAACAACATCGGTATGGCATGGTACATTATTGCCGCAATTGGAATTATTTCAGCCGTAGGTATTTTCATCTACGGCAAATGGCTATTAAGAATGCAACGCCAGCAAATGGCTTAACGAAACGAACTGTAGAGTACTTAGCAAAAAATACTGGTTTGATAAAAGGGAAGCAGCTGTGCTTCCCTTTTGTTTTTCTCGCACCAAACAAGTTGATAGATTTTAATAGCGTCATACTAGAACTGCCCCATCGTTAACTTCCCTCTCAATAACGTCTTTCTCATTAATCCGTCCTCCTTAGTCACTCTGTTTATTTTCTACCTTGTTCATTACCGATTGGTAGCCCATATCCCTCAAATCGCATGAGCCATATAACAGACGACAGAGCATGCATCATCAACGATTTACACGCCGATGTTTCCAGCTCATTGAGACATCATCAATTGTAGGACAAATGCCACTACGTTAGATAATTCAGTTGAAGTTGATATGTCATTAACCTCAATTTAATGGTCAATTAAATTGCAATAACTTAAGTTACTGGCATTGACTGGATTGATTAGATTACGTTGGGTTAAATAGGATTAGATTGTGTAATTAATGATCTTGTTCGATATATTTTTTCAAAGAAAATACTGATAACGAATGACCATGAAATACTTATAGATTGATTAATAAACTTCATTAAAAAAACAGGGAGGCATTACTGCCTCCCTGTTAGTTATTTTCTTAAGTGATGATTAAGAATTTATTTTATATTTAGTGTGCTGAACTACCATGAACAACATCTACGCCGTAAGTTTTACCTTCAGCATGACACGTTGCACATGATTCAACTGGTAAGTCAGCTGTTGAATCTGGCGTACCTTGAACTGTTGCACCATTTGCCTTGAAATGAGCTAATGCAGCAGCTCCTGAGTGAGCATGACAACTACGACAAGCTTCTGCTACTGGTGAAATGTATAATGCTTCACTAGTACTCACTTTAATTGCACGTTTGCCTGATGTTAAACCACCATCGTCAGCAAATAGAGACTCACCATCGTTATGACACTCTGTACAATTAGTTTGTACAGCTGGATATCCGTGCAGTTCACCATCAGCATCACGATAGATACCAGGTTCACCACGAGTCGCATCCCAAAGGCCAGAATGGAATCTGTGTGCGACACCAAATAAATCTCGTTGGCTAAATGTAACATCAGTTGTTACCCATATCGCATCACCATCTTCATCTACTTCATCAGACTTGTATTGCACTGGGTGACCAGATCTACCAACATTTTCATTATGACAATCCATACATTGAGTAAACTCTGTCACACCATGGGTACCTTTCACATATGTTAAGCTACCATGACAGCTATTACATTTCGCTTCAGTTACAGTGATACGTGCAGGGTCATCAAAACGTGACACAACCTCAGTTGCATCGGCATCGGTTAAGTTGAAATACTTAACAGGGGCACTGTTTGCCACTCCAAGTTGTTCAATATTTCCATCAGCATCTTCAGTACACATAACAATCATGTCATCTTCAGCACAAACTTGAACTTCTGCTGTAACATAGATAGGACCGACTAAAAGGCTTGCATCAAAGTCACTAGCGACGGTTAATACACCGCCAGTCATGCTCACTGCATCATCAATCACCGACATTCCAAGACCACTGGTAACTGCGCCATCTTCAGATAAATTACCAATTAGAAAACCACGACTTGTTGAAGTCATATATTCGCTTAAGTCAGTACCATCAGCAATTACAGCACCATTAAGTGTTACATTAGCAGTAACTGTTAAAGTAGAAATTGATGGGTCTGCTGTTACTGTTGCAACAGCCGAAGTGAAATCAAAGACTAATCCCTCAGCAACATTATCACGTAAACCCACTTTATGAGCTTCCATTGGGCTTAAAATACCAGAGCCGTGACAACCAGAACAAACAGCGTCGCTTGAAGGCACAATACCGTTGTGGTTTTCACCCGTCGTTAAGTTAACATCTACGTGACATGATACACACGCTTCTTTATAGACGTTGTCGTTCCACTGAGTACCATTATCATGACAAACTGTACATTCATTTAACTCGGCTGGGAAACCAATTTCACCAAACAGCTCTGCAGCTTCGCCAGTTAGCGAGTCAGCAATATGATGTCCAGCATGGATAGTGTGGATCATAGAGTTGAAGCTGATGTTATATCCCAAATCTGCATAGTCTTCATCGGCTGCCATCGCTGGGTTATGACACGCTACACAGTTTTCAACTTTTTGATAATTATGATGTGCACTGATGTTGCTCATACGCATATCTGTATCAGCGTAACCATCTAATGAACTATGACATTGAATACATGCCGCATTAGACACTGAATCTTTTTCAGAAACAGCTAGCTCGCCAGTCGCAGGAATAAAATCAATTGGCGTTGATAACAGCTTATCACTGATACCAGTACCATCAGCCATAGCAACATTATATGCACGTAACATCACACGAACTAGGTTGTTAGCATCACCGTCAGTTAATACTGATGGCGCATTACCATCATGCTCCCAAGTACCGGTATAGGTACCAGGATTAGCAGGATCTTCAGCTATCGTACACGCTTCAACTTCAACACCAGCACGAGTAGTTGCAGTACCAGTAAGGGTACAATACATAGCGTTATCACTAACAAAGTCATTAGCATATAAATGACTTGTCCATAGGTATGGGGCACCCGTGTCAGTGGTATTTTCAGACTGGCTGGTTACATAGAGCTGGACCTTTTCAAGTCCAGAGAATGGAAAAGTCGCTCCACCAGAGCCTTCCGCTGTAGCCGTAAATTTAAAGCTAAAATCGTCAGTACCAACAACCACAATATCTGTTGGCGCTATAGTTAACGTAAAGTTTGCAGCATCTTCAACGGTAGTTACCGTTAAACCAGCATTAGTACCATCAGCGCCATCGGCACCTGCTGCACCATCGGCACCGTCGGCACCATCACTGCCGTCAGAGCCACATCCAGCTAAACCAAAAGCGGCAATAAAAGCGGCCGCCAGTAATGTTCTATTATATTTCTTCATTTTAAATCCCCCGATTTAAATTTATAGGTTCTTGCATCTAATAAGATATAAGAAAATAAGGCAAAAAACCCGAAAATGTTGCGAATATGTGAATATTGATCACAATTTGGCTTCATTATGTTATCAATTAATACTCAGGTACTAACAAAAAAATAAACTTGTAATTTCATATTGTGTAATGAGAAATAGCATTCCAACGTGAACAAATTGAGATAAAAACGAAGAGATAAAACATACAACGAATGAATTAAGTTACAAATATTAAATAAGCACCGGTTAGACAACATTAATAAAAAAAGAGGGAGGCATTACTGCCTCCCTCTTACTTATTTTCTTAAATGATGATTAAGAAGTTATTTTCTATTAGTGTGCTGAACTTCCATGCACTACATCTACACCGTATGTTTTACCATCAGCATGACATGTTGCACATGATTCAACCGGTACATCATCAGCTGAGGTAATATTATCACCAAAGACTGTTGCACCATTACTCTTGAAGTGAGCAAGAGCCGCTGCACCAGAGTGAGCGTGACAACTACGACAAGCTTCGGCAACTGGAGAAATAAATTCACCACCACTGATTTCAATCGCAGTTCTACCTGATGTTAACTCACCAGTACCATCAAAGAATGGCATAGCATCGCCAGCAGCATTTGCATCTTTATGACACGCTTGACAATTAGTTTGTACCGCAGGGTAGTTAACCAATTCATCATCTGTATCTAAGTAGATGCCAGCACCTGTACTACCTGCAAACAAACCGCTGTGGAAACGGTGAGCAACTGTTGCTAAGTCACGGTTGTAATACTCTAGGCCTTCAACAACTTCAAACGTAGGTTCGCCATCATCATCTACACCAGACTGTTTATAAACATCTGCATGATAAGAACCAGGGTAGTTGTTATTATGACAATCAGCACATTGTGTAAAGTTAGTCACACCATGGTTAGGTGATTTAACATGCGATAAATTGTCATGACAAGCATTACATTTCGCTTCATCAGCTGTTGTACGGTCATTACCCACCTGTGTAGGTGAAGTGTAACCTGTTAGCTCAGGGCTAACAAAACGTAAGTTGGTAGTAGTTTCAGCACCCGCTGCAGCAACTGTATCAAACACAAAGTACTTAGTTACAATGTTTGAAGGAACCGCTACATCACAAGCACCAGTATCAGTACCTGCACCATCAGCTAGCATTGTGTTCTCAACAATCATGTCAGTTGTTGTGTTACCACACATGTTCAATTCAGAAGATACTGAAATTGTTTTACCATCAAGTTGATTAGCGGTAAGTGACTTAGTTAAGGTTAACTGGCCGCCTGCAACAACAAACATTTCTGGATTAGATACAGTGTTTACACTTAATCCACGAATATAATCGCCATTGCTATCAAGTGTACCAATTAAGATATCGTCACCTGATTTCGCTTTGTTTAGATACATAGTTAAATCTGTACCATCAGCTGCAACGGCACCATTTAATTCAACACCAATGACAACAGTTAATACATCAGAAGCTACGTCAGCAGAAACGACATCTAACACTAAACCATCTTCAAAAGCAGCACGACGATTAACACTGTGCGCTTCCATTGGGCTTAAGCTACCTGAACCGTGACAACCAGAACAAACAGCGTCGCTTGAAGGCACAATACCGTTATGGTTTTCGCCGGTCTCAAGGTTCACATCTACGTGACATGATACACAGGCTTCAGCATAGACATTGTCGTTCCACTGGGTGCCATTATCATGACAAACAGTACATTCATTTGCTTCAGCAGGAAAAGCGATTCCGCCAAACATCTCTTTCGCTTCACCAGTAAGTGAGTCAGCAAGATGCTCACCCATATGAATGGTGTGGATCATCGCATTGAAGTTAGCATTAAAGCCCACTTCTTCGTCGTCTTGTCCGCCCGCATAAGCAGGGTTATGACAAGCAACACAGTTTTCAACTTTTTGATAGTTATGGTGAGCACTAATGTTGCTAATACGCAGATCAGTATCTGCATAACCTTCCATTGGGCTATGACATTTGATACATGCTGCATTAGACACAGCGTCTTTAGCTGAAACCGCAAGTTCGCCAGTTGCTGGAATAAAATCAATTGGCGTTGATAGAGGCTTATCACTTACATCGGTACCATCTGCCATTACAACATCATAAGCACGGATCATCACACGAACTAAATCGTTAGCATCACCATCAGCCAATACTACAGGCGCATTACCATCATGTTCCCAAGTACCAGTATAAGTACCAGGATTAGCTGGGTCTTCAACCAATGTACAGGCTTCTACTTCACTGCCATCGCGAGCTGTAGTGCTACCCGTTAAATTACAATACATGCTGCTGCCAAAATCGTTAGCAAGCGCATGGTTGGTCCATAACATCGGTGCACCAGTATCGGTAGTATTAGCAGACTGGCTGGTTACATATAGTGCAACCTTCTCAAGTCCAGAGAATGGCACAGACGTTCCGCCAGTACCTTCACCTGTTACGCTAAATTTAACGCTAAATGCATCTGTACCCACAACCACAATATCTGCTGGCGCTAAGGTTAAATTAAAATTAGCTGCACTTTCAACGGTAGTGACTGTTAAGCCTGCTGAAGTTCCATCTGTACCATCGGCACCTGCAGCACCCGCAGCACCATCACTGCCGTCAGAGCCACATCCCGTCACACCCATTGCAGCCATAAATGCTACAGCGAGTAATGTTTTATTATATTTCTTCATTTTAAATCCCCCGATTTAAATTTATAGGTTTTTGCACCTACAAAATATAAGGAAATAAGGCAAAAGGCCCGAAAAATGTTACAAACCTGTGATGCTTAATCACAATTCTCCTAATGAAAATTTATAATTTCATATTTGAGTATTTGCAAAACTAAAATTTGCAATTTCACATTATGTAATCACAAAGAGGTATTCCGACATGAACAAATTGAGATAAAAACGAAGAGAGCAAAATAAAGAAATAAAACATACAACTAATGAAGTAAATTACAAATGTTATATATGCAGCGTTTAGCCTGAAAATTAATTAAAAAAGAGGGAGGCATTGCTGCCTCCCTCTTACTTATTTTCTTAAGTGATGATTAAGAAGTTATGTTTTATTAGTGTGCAGAAGTTCCATGAACTACATCTAAGCCGTAAGTTTTACCATCGGCATGACATGTTGCACATGATTCAATTGGCACTGCGTCTGCAGACATAATGTTGTCGCCAAAGACTGTTGCGCCATTACTCTTAAAGTGAGCTAGAGCCGCTTCACCAGAGTGAGCGTGACAACTACGACAAGCTTCGGTAACTGGAGAAATAAATTCGCCATTACCGAGTGCAACTGAAGTTCTACCAGAGGTCAAAGTACCAGTACCATCAAAGAATGGCATCGCATCGCCAGCTGCATTTGCATCTTTATGACACGCTTGGCAATTAGTTTGATCCGCAGGATAGTTAACTAAGTCACCGTCAGCATTGATATAAACGCCAGATGCTTCTTCCGCATATGTTCCACTGTGGTAACGGTGAGCAACAGTTGCTAAATCACGGTTATAGTATTCTAGGCCTTCAACCACTTCAAACGTACCGTCAGCAGATTCAACTTGAACTGTTTCATGATGAGAACCTACAGGGCTAGCATTGTTATGACAATCAGCACATTGTGTAAAGTTAGTCACACCATGACGAGGTGCTTTAACGTGCGCTAAGTTGTCGTGACAAGCATTACATTTAGCTTCGTCAGCGGTTGTACGGTCATTACCCACCTGTGTAGGTGCGTTATAAGCAGTTACTGCAGGACTAACAAAACGTAGGTTGTCAGTAGTGGCTACACCAGTAGCGGCTACTGCATCAAATACAAAGTATTTAGTGACGATGTTAGCTGGAATACCAACATCACAACCATCAGCTGTAGCAACAATCATATCGGTGTCTGTATCACCACACATGTTCATTTCAGATGACACATAAAGTGTTTCGCCATCTAAATCTGTAGCATCACTAAGTGTTTGAGTTAGGACGATGTTACCACCCGTAACCACAAACATACCTCCATCAGTAGAGATACTTGTACCTTGAACGTAATCACCATTGTCATCAAGGGTACCGATTAAAATACTCCGACCACCAGATGTGCTAAATACATAATCAGCTAGATCAGTACCATCAGCTGCAACTGCACCATTTAATTCAACACCAATAGTGACAGTTAGTTCGCCTGCAGCAACTTCAGCAGAAACAACATCTAAGACTAAACCATTTGCTAAGTCAGCACGACGACCAACCTTATGCGCTTCCATTGGGCTTAAGCTACCTGAACCGTGACAACCAGAACAAACAGCGTCACTTGAAGGCACAATACCATTATGACCTTCACCCGTTTCAAAGTTCACAGTTAAGTGACATGATTCACAAGCTTCAGCATAGATATTGTCGTTCCACTGGGTGCCATTATCATGACAAACAGTACATTCAGTTGATTCAGCTGGGAAACCAATTTCGCCCCACATCTCTTTAGCTTCACCTTGTAGTCCCTGATATGCAGCAAGATCCTTACCCATATGAATGGTGTGGATCATGGCATTGAAGTTAGCATTAAAGCCCACTTCTTCGTCGTCTTGTCCGCCCGCATAAGCAGGGTTATGACAAGCTACACAGTTTTCAACTTTTTGATAGTTATGGTGAGCACTAATGTTGCTAATACGCAGATCAGTATCTGCATAACCTTCCATTGGGCTATGACACTTGATACATGCAGCATTAGACACAGCATCTTTTGCTGAAACCGCAAGTTCGCCAGTTGCAGGAATAAAATCAATTGGCGTTGATAGAGGCTTATCACTTACCTCTGTACCATCTGCCATTACAACATCATAAGCACGGATCATCACACGAACTAAATCGTTAGCATCGCCATCGGCTAATACTACAGGCGCATTACCATCATGTTCCCAAGTACCAGTATAAGTACCAGGATTAGCTGGATCTTCAACCAATGTACAGGCTTCTACTTCACTGCCATCACGAGCTGTAGTGCTACCCGTTAAATTACAATACATGCTGCTGCCAAAATCATTAGCAAGTGCATGGTTGGTCCATAAATAAGGTGCACCAGTATCGGTAGTGTTAGCAGACTGGCTGGTTACATACAGCGCAACTTTATCAAGTCCAGAGAATGGCACAGCCGCTCCGCCAGTACCTTCACCTGTTACGGTAAATTTAACGCTAAATGCATCTGTACCCACAACAACAATATCTGCTGGTGCTAGGGTTAAATTAAAATTAGCTGCACTTTCAACTGTAGTGACTGTTAAGCCTGCTGAAGTACCATCTGTACCATCGGCACCTGCAGCACCATCAGCACCCGCAACACCATCGGCACCATCACTGCCGTCAGAGCCACATCCTGTCACACCCATTGCAGCCATAAATGCTACAGCGAGTAATGTTTTATTATATTTCTTCATTTTAAATCCCCCGATTTAAATTTGTAGGTTTTTGCACCTATAAAATATAAGGAAATAAGACAAAATGCTCGTCTGCTATTGCAAACCTGTGAGATTAAGTTAGAGATTCGTTAGAAGAAATTAGCGATTTTATTTTTAAGTATTAACAAAAATAAAATAGCCAAATTCACACAGCGCAACCCCAAAGAAGTACTTAAAAATAGGTATATTGAGGATGAGTTTGAAGGGAAAAACATTAACAATGTAACATATTGATTTTTAACTATTAAATTTTTAAAACAAAACACTCAACCTACACAGCTAAGTGTTTTGAATCTCATTTACAATCGAATATACCTTAATGCAATAGCGACTTAGTGATATCCATTATCATTTGCGTGGTTTTTGAAGAATAACGGCGATAAAGTTCTGCACGCTCAATTAAACAATAATTAGGCATAGCCATGACATCATTAAGTTTTTTAAATTCGCTATCGGGTAATTTCTCCACTCGTAATTGTGGAATTTGTTGTGCAAATGCCCCTTCATTACAAATCGTGATAGCCAAACTATCCATTGTTAACATATGCCAATACCAATCTTCTAACTTCCTAACACATTCAATATCGTCTAAAAGCAAACCATGGGTTTGACAATAAAGTTCTAAAGGGTCAATACGATTATTAAAACCTTTACAACGTAAATACACGATAGGGTGCTGAATGATATTTTCTAACTTTATCTGTTCACCACCAGCCCAAAATGAATGATTGGTATTTCCCACTACACATAAAGATGTCACGCTTGCAATATTTGATAGCTCTAATTCATGAGCATCTTGAGTATCAAACCCAATACCAAAATCAAGTTCACCATTGTAAATGAGCTCTTCTGTGTCGGCCTCCCAACTGTGAAGTTTAACTTTACCAATGACATTACGAGGGAGCTGGCTTAACGCCATCGCTAAGCTGGTGATAATGCTTGGTGATACCGCAATATGTAAAATAGGCGTTTGACAATGATTTAAACGATCGTCTGCCACTCGCTCAATTTGGCTCACCATGTCACATAATTGGCATATAGGCAGATATAAACGTTCGGCTAATGGTGTCGGTTTCAATCCTTGCTGGCGACGAAAAAATAATTCATCATTAAAAATGACTCTTAATGATGTTAAACAGCGGCTAATTTTCGGTGCGGAGACAGCAAGCTCTTTGGCGGCAAAGTTAGCAAAGCCCGTTTCGTAAATGAGCTTAAACACCAACAAACTAAATACATCTAATTCGCTGACTTTTTTTAATGCTTGAATATCCACATGCCACCTAATTTGTTGTAATGAAGCAGGTAAATTAACATGTATTCAAATCAAAAAAGTTGATCTAGTGCTGAATAACGCTATCAACTTCAGCTTTTGTTAATGCACGAAACTCACCGGGTAACAGAGTATTATCTAACAGAATATTACCCACAGACTCGCGATGCAACGCAACCACCGGATTACGAAAACGACCAAACATGCGTTTAATTTGATGATACTTGCCCTCACGCAACACCACCCTTGCTTGATGACTGGATAATAATGCGAGTTGTGCTGGTAAGGTGGTAATGTCTTCAAATTCGAAATACATCCCATTGGCGAATGCCTCGACATATTCTTGCTGGAGTGGATTGGCTAATGTCACTAAATACTGCTTATCTACTTTATGCTCAGGCGCCATCAAAGCAGCAGACCATTTGGCGTCATTAGTGAGCAACAATAACCCAGTTGAATGTAAATCTAATCTGCCAGCAATATGCAGCATATCAGTGTTAACACCCGTCATTAATCCCAATGCCGTTGGGTGTTTATCATCAATAGTTGCACTAACCACCCCATCGGGTTTATTAAGCATATAGTATTGTTTTTGATATTGACGCAACACCACACAATTACAGGTAATATGGCTAAACTCATCTATTTGTAAATCAGGTGATTTGGCTAATTGACCATCGACAAGCACTTTATCGGTAATTAACAATCCACGGACAGCTTTTTTGGAAATTTGTAACGTGCCAGCAATAAATTGGTCCAGCCGCCCTCGTTTAGACACCATAAAACCTCATTAAGAATGATACCAATTTGTTTAAGAATACCTTATTCTGTTAAAAGGCACATCAACAAGGAGTAACATGCTTTCGCAACCTGCTAGTACAGTTTTGCGCCCAGACATGACCACCGCAGAGCTAAAACAGGCGATTAAGTCACTGGATCAATTTTTACAAGATAACATTTTTCAAAGTGCAATTAACGACACTTTGAATAAGCGATCTCACTTTTTCGATGAGTTATTATGCCAACTTTGGCAACCTTTCGAATTAGATCCTGATCGCATCTCACTTAATGCTGTTGGAGGTTACGGTCGACAAACTTTACATCCCTTCTCCGACATCGACATCTGCATTATTCATGATGGGCCTTTAACGCCTACCGAAGCTAATTCAGTGAGTCAGTTCCTCACCCATCTGTGGGATCTTAACCTAGATTTAGGTCATGCAGTGCGCAGTATGGATGACACATTCCAAGCATGTAAAGACGATGTAACCATTGCGACCAGCTTATTGGAAATTCGGCATTTATTTGGTAATAATCAGCACCAACAACAAGTATTAAACGCCCTTTACGGTCAAGATTTATGGCAAAGCCAGGCATTTTTTAATGCCAAACTCAGCGAACAACAAGAACGCCACGCTAAAGCACAAGACACCTCCTATAGTATTGAACCTAACCTTAAAACTAGCCCCGGTGGTATGCGCGATATACAAACCCTTACTTGGGTTGCCCGTAAGCATTTCGGCGTCGCCAGCATGCAATCTCTGCGACGTTTTGGTTTTTTAACCAATGACGAATACGCTGAGTTAATGGAATGCCAACACTTTTTATTTCGAGTTCGATTTGCCTTACATCAAGCAGCTCAACGATCAGAAAATCGTTTATTACTCCAATATCAAGCTGAAGTGGCTAAATTAATGGGCTTTGGTGATGGTATGCCCATCGGTGAAAGCGGCAATATATCCATCGAAAAAATGATGCGCCAATTGTTTCGCGCCATGAAACGTATTAGTGAATTAAACAAAATTTTAATGGCTTATTTCCATCGTGAAATTATTCCACAGCTCAACCCCAACATCATTGAGTTAAATGAAAACTTTGAAATTGTCGATAAATACATCCATGTTCGTGACGAAACCGTGTTTATTGATCGCACTCAAATTATGGCGTTATTTGAACTTATCGCGATACACCACGACAAAATAGTTGGTATTACCGCAGAAACCTTACGATCACTGCGTCAAGTAAGACGTCGCTTAATGGGAGACTTGCAAGACTTTCAGCGTTGTCGCGAACAATTTAAAGCAATATTTATGCATCCTCAAGGCATGGGACTGGCCATTACCTTAATGCACCAACACGGTATTTTAGCGTCTTATTTACCGCAATGGCGTGAAGTGGTTGGCCAGATGCAATTTGATTTATTTCATGCTTATACCGTTGATGAACACACCCACAAGGTGCTAAAAAATATTTACACCTACGGTAAAGACATTAAAACCTTAAATAATGACTTGGCATTAGCTGCTGACATCTATCAAAAAATGTTTAACAAATCGACATTGTTATTTGCGGCATTATTTCATGATTTAGCTAAAGGTCGCGGTGGCGACCACAGTGAACTAGGGGCTGTCGATGCCAGTTTATTTGCCAAGTTTCATGGACTGAAAGTGTCACAAGAACACCTCATCTGCTGGTTGGTAGAGCATCACCTGCTAATGTCCATGACGTCACAACGTATGGACATTAACGATCCTGAAGTGATTGATACTTTTGCTAAAAAAGTCGGAACCTTAGCCCGTTTAGATGCCTTGTATTGCTTAACCATTGCCGATATTCAAGCAACCAATGATGATCTTTGGAATGACTGGAAGGCATCATTGTTAAAAGATTTATATTTTATTACCCGCAAAGCACTTCGCAATGGCCTCGAAAATATGCTGCAAATTCGCACCATTGTCCGCGAACATAAACAAGAAGCACTTAATCTGTTACACGCAGATGTCGATACCACCACAGCCATTAAAACCTTATGGCGACGATTACCCATAGCCTTCTTTAGTAATGCCGATACCGATGATATCGCCAGATATACTCAAGCAATGATTAACCATGATCTTGCACCAGTAACCGATAATCAATACAACACTCTCATTTTACTTGATGATGCTGTGGTAAAGGGTTGCAGTGATGTGTTTGTGTATACTAAAGATCGCCCAGGCTTATTTGTTAAATTATTTAATACCTTAGCGGCTCTGCGCATTTCGGTAAAACAGGCACAAATTGCCCGAACTAAAGATGGTTATGTGGTTGAGTCATTCAAAGTGCTCGATTTTGACGAAAAACCTATCATCAGTGCGCAACGTCGTAAACAAGTGATCAATAAATTGCATCAAGTACTGGATAAAGGCATTAGCTTACCTAAAAAACGTCAGTCTAGGCGTCATCAAAGCTTTGATAATCAACCCAGTATCGAATTTTTACATTCACGAAAATCGACTCGTAGTTTAGTCAATGTATCCGCCCTAGACACCAGTGAATTTATGGAACAAATTGCCAATATTTTTAGGGAATTAGAATTGCATATTCATTCGGCCACCATAAGTACCGTCGGTGAACGAGCAGACAATGTGTTTTCATTATCGAACCAAGACAATCAGCAATTAACCCCAGAACAACAACAACAGCTTACAGATGCGTTAATGCAAACCATCAACATAGACTGATATTTGGTGTTTAAAAATAGCCATTAATATGGCGCGTTGTTGATAACAATAACGCGCCATATATTTACCCCACGCTTCTGATAAAAGTATTTGATATAGCCATTTACAGCATACTCACGACACTGCTGAGATACAATGACACCAAGGAGCGACACTGTTGGTAGTAATACCAATCCGCATTAGAATTTGCTCTTTTAGCGAAAATTATCAGTGAGGTATTCGAGGCAGCCTTTTGAAGACATAGTCGTTCTCGGCAACTGCTCCTGCGTTGCTCTACCTCCTGCATCCATGCAGTCGTACGTTAAGAAAGGCTAACAAAGAAGACCACGCTGATAAATTCGCCCTTCGGGGCGGTGTCACAACCCCCATTACTGTTTCAAATGACTTTGATGTAGAAAACTACACCTACAGTCATTTTCATTGTACTGGGCCTAGTGACGCAGCCTAAAATAGATCATATTCTAATAAAGATTGGTATAAAGGTGTAACAATAATTAGCATACTTTGAGCAAACTAATGACTATGCGATAATCATGCCCATCAATTGTTGTTAATTAGGTCATCATGTCACAAGCCTTTCGTTATACTGCCGAATATGTATTGAATAAATCATATTTTGAAGAATGTTATCAGCAATCCATTAACCCCAACCCATCAGCAAAACGGTTTATTAAAACCGCCATTTTTGCACTTATTGGTTTAGTTATCTTACTACTTGATTCAATAAGCCAAGCGGCAATAAGCACTCAAGAAACCTATTACTTAGGCTACTTCTTCATTGGCCTGTCTGTGGTTGAGTTTTTAAGCATTCGCTTTAATAAAACCTGGTGGTTATGGCGTCAAATGATGAGTAAAGCGGCAGGTGAAGAGGTAAAGCTGACCATAGATGATAAGGGTATCAGCAGCCAATCACTCCATGTTAATCAACATATTTTGTGGACTGATGTTTATCGCATCACCGAAACCGATAGCGGTTTTTTACTCCAGTTACAAAAAACCACTACCTATTTATCTAAACGTTGTTTAACGAAAAGCGTTATCGATTTTATAAATCAGCAACACATAACACAATAACGCGTTATCGTTACGCTAACGCAGCAGCCACTCGTTGTTGAATATCACTGAGTAATTCGGTTTCAAACCAGCGATTACGACTAAGCCAAATATTATTAAGCGGGCTGGGGTGTGGCAGGGGAATAAAACGCGGCCCAAACGTATGCCATTGATGCACCGTTTCGGTTAATGTTTTAGGTTTATTGGGTAAATAATATTGTTGTGCATATTGCCCCACCAGCAGCACCAACTCTACGTTAACTAACTGTTGTAACAATAAGTTATGCCATTTAGGTGCGCATTCTTTCCTTGGTGGTAAATCACCCGACTTACCCTTTTTAGTTCCTGTTGCGCCAGCTTGATAACTGCCAGGGAAACAAAAACCCATCGGCATTATAGCCACTTGTTTGGCATCGTAAAAAACCTCTCTTGTGACACCTAACCACTGTCGTAACCTGTCACCACTTGCATCGTCAAACGGTATCCCCGACATATGCACTTTACGTCCAGGCGCCTGGCCGATAATTAATATCTTTGCTTGAGGATCAATTTGCACAATGGGCCGCACACCATCAACTAATTCTGCAGCGCAAATTTGGCAATTTCTAACTTGGGTGAGTAAAGAGTCAAAATCTTGCATCGTTTTACCTTTTTAGACAAACCTTGTTTAGTGGGTAAATGAGTAAATTACAAACTATCTTATCAATCTAGTTGTTTTGTGTTCATTAAAAAACACTCAACAGAACAGGAAAGCACCTTACTTTACAACACTAATATTCTACTTGATATCTGTGACTAAATGATAAAAATACTACTAATAACTCTATCTAACGGAACTAAGCTAAAGTAATATTTGTCCAACTAACTAGTCAAAATAACAAAGTTCTCCCAAGAAGGAACAACCATGCCATCAACTATTATCACCCGCATTACATTTGCAACATTACTGGCCAGTGCTTCGGTAGTTAGTTTTACAGCATCTGCCCTACCGCAAGCCCCTGAGAAGGATGTCGCATCATTAAAACAAGCCTGTCAGCAAATCGCGGTAGAAGATCAATTACCAGAAAGCGAAGTCGGCGCATTTTTATTGGATTGCGTTAACGACCAATTAACTGAAATGGGTTATCAACGTATTACTAGCCTAGATTAATGCAACAATAACGTAATTGATTTCAAATAAAAAAAACGCCATTAAGGCGTTTTTTTTATTTGAAGTAGAAACGGAATTAAAACGCTTGGCAAAAAATCCCTAGCGATGCCCCTATAGCCACAAACCAAGACAACGAACGCAATGTGCCGTAATTTAATAAATACATGACATGATAAACCACTCTCGCGACCACATGCACTATGGCTAAAAGCGCGACAACATCGGTAACATTGTTAGTCACTAACGCCGTTAATACTGCAACCCCAAATACAATTAATGACTCAAACGCATTTTGATGTCCAGCCACTGCACGCGCACCAAATCCGGTTAATAGCCCTTGTTGTGCTCGCGGGTGGTTATTGTCATATCGACCCAATTTTGCCATTGCCACCGCAACAGGTACTTTTGCCGCATAAGGCAATAATACTGCAATGAATAAACAAACAAGTATTGTCTGCATAATTTTTCCTTATATTTTTTTATCGTGTTTAACCTGACCTTTGATTATCGAAAAACGATAAATAGCCAGTTAAACCTCATCGCTTGAACGCCCTAGTAATCTCAACTAACATCATTTTATTTATCTTACTTATTCATTTCTTTCGTCTTATAAATCAATTGTAAGTTAACACTTATACAACATTTTAGTGACTAGACTACACTTTATGTTGAAAGATATTGAGCCCCACCACGGTCAATACTAATAACTCCTAACAAGTGTGATAGCTGCAGCAAATCAATCTTGTGACGAGTAACAAGAATAAGCAGTAAAAATAATAATCAACATTGTAAGGAATACATCATGAATACCAAAGCACAAACTAGCCTAACAGGCGCAGCACTCGCATTAGCTATGGCCAGTTTATCAGGTCAGGCAATGGCGGCCGAAACAAGTACAGCTCCTATGGCTGCTGGCGAAACAGATTTAGTTCATTGTTACGGCGTTAATACCTGTAAAGGCCATAACGATTGTAAAACAGCTGACAATGCCTGTGGCGGTCAAGCGAGCTGTAAAGGCACAGGTTTTGTTGGCATGCCATCAAAAGCTTGTGCAGATGTGGGCGGCACGCAAAAAGATGATTGGGTTGGTAAAGTCACTAAAGCAGACCTAGTACATTGTTACGGCGTTAACATCTGTAAAGGCCATAACGATTGTAAAGGTGCTGATAATGCTTGTGGCGGAATGGCAAGCTGTAAAGGCACTGGCTTTGTGAACACTACAGCTAAATCTTGTGGTGACATTGGCGGTAACGTTAGTTAGTAATCAATAAAACTCATAAGGTTGATGGCTTTCTCACTCTGTGACTTGAACGTCATCAGCCTTTTTATTCATTACCAATTTGTTCGCAATAACAAGGTACACCATGCCAAATACACGTATTACAGAAGACTTTCTTGGATTTGGTTTAGGCTTACGAACTGACCATTTTGAACATATTTTACAGCACCAGCCAGATATTGACTGGTTTGAAGTGCTATCTGAAAACTACTTAGTCGCTGGCGGTAAACCCCGATATTATTTAGAAGCCATTGCCGAGCAATATCCTGTTGTAATGCATGGCGTATCGATGTCGATAGGCAGTACCGATCCTTTAGACATGGATTACTTAAAAGCCCTTAAAAAGCTCAGTAACGACATTCAACCTAAATGGATATCTGATCATATTTGCTGGACCTCAATTCACGGCGTCAATAGCCATGACTTACTGCCACTGCCTTATACCGAAGAAACCGTTAACCATGTCGCTGAGCGAGTGCGTATTGTGCAGGACTTTTTAGGTAGACGAATTTTGCTAGAAAACGTATCGAGTTATTTGTCATATCAAGACTCGACCATGGACGAATGGGATTTTTTAAGCCAAGTGGCTGAGGCTGCAGATTGCTTGATATTACTCGACATTAATAACATTTATGTCAGCGCCCGTAATCATCATTTTAATCCGTTGGATTACCTTAAAAAAATCGACCCTCGCCGGGTACAACAGTTTCACTTAGCGGGTCATAGCGACTTTGGTGATTATGTCATTGATACCCACGACCATGACGTGCCACCTTCGGTTTGGACACTTTACCAAGCTGCACTAGAGCGCTTTGGCACTGTTAGCACCATGATTGAACGTGACGCGAATATTCCTGAGTTCCCCGCGTTATATAATGAATTACTCGAAGCGAAACACATTGCCCAGTTAACGCTACCCGATGACCCAGCCCTAGCACGCTCACAATTTGGCACACCTTCACTTGATGACTTAGGCAAGTTTATCAGCGCTAATCACGCTTCACCGCAAAAAGTCAGGGCATAAACATGAGTCGTTTAGCTGAAATTCAACAGCAATTTATGCAGTATTTACTGTCTGATGGTTCGGATACACAGCACGGACAAATTCAGTCGGTAATGAAAGCGAATGTGTCTGAACAAGCGGGGATCAGCGCCGATGATCGCCTACAAATTTATGCCAACGCTTACCGAATTCGATTAAAAGAAACCATTGAAACCGACCACCAGCTGCTGGGGTTGTATTTAGGTGACGATTTATTCGATAAAATGGCGGCCGACTATACCCGTCAATTTCCATCAAACAATAAGTCACTGCGCCAGTTTTGTGATGGTTTACCGGAATTTTTACAACAAGACGCGTTTTTTAAACAACATCCGATTATTGCCGATTTCGCACGATTCGAGCGCCGGTTACTCAATGCATTTGATGCAGCAGATTGTGCCCGTGCGAGCTTTAATGACTTACAGGCCATTTCACCTGAATTATGGCCCAATTGCTGTTTACGCTTTCATCCCAGCGTACAAATATTCACTTGCAACAGTAATGCAGTCGAAGCTTGGCAAGCATTGAAAATAGACACAGCACCACCTGCACCGGACTATGAATCGCCTAGGGCATGGTTATTATGGAGGGGAGAGTCGCGGTTAACAGAATTTGTATCATTAACGACAGAACAACATGCCTTATTACTTGGGTTTATTCAGGGCAACAACTTTGCCACCCAGTGCGAACAAATGTTGCAATGGCACGACGAGCAATCAGCACCAATGATGGTGCTGCAAACCATGCAAACCTGGTTTCAACGCGGCTTAATTCGAGCGGTAGTAAGTAGCTAATTTACGTTAACTCATTTCTGGACGTGCTTGATAACTACCTTCTCGTCGTCCCAACAGTGCTTTTGAGCCGGGATCTAGGTGTTTGTACTTTTGTGCTTTTGTACTTATTTACTTATGGCCTGCGGCCACTAACGTCGTGGCGCTTCGCCCACACCAGACCAAGAGGAAACCAACGGCTGTTCCCTCTTTATTTTCTATAAAAGAATAGGCCCAGCCACCACATCAAAATTATCCCATTTGATTTAAATAATAGAAGCGATAATTTCGCGACGTGGTTGAATCCAGCTTTTAACTTCGTCAGTGTGTTCTTCGGCCCATCTTATTAGTAAAGAGTGAAAATGCTAACGCTTCAGATGGGGCGTCCCTTCCCCTCTAAAGCTAGCTCGCCATCCATGGCTAGCTCACGTATTCTTTTATAAAGTGTCTTCAACGGCCTCAAGTTCAGAGTTGAATTTAGGCATTTCAAGCTGATGCATCTAACTCATTTATGGACAGAAATGAGTTAATAACGAGCACTGTAAAAAGCGGGAAATAGTTGGCTAAAACTTGCAAGGAACAAGCACAAGTTAACTACTTGTCTTAATAGCCTTTATTAAATTTTTTGGATCGTTTGTACCCAGACAAACCGTTGTGCCATCTTTAAGTTTTAATTCAACAGCTGTTAGACCAGAAACATTATATAACCATCCAGTTGAGGTTAACCGAATTCCAAGCCCATAGTACCATTTTGTTCTTATCTCTTGTGCCGACTCAATTTCAGATATCTTTATTGATTTATTCCAAAATTTTGGACCAAAAAACCATTTTATCTCTCCATCTTCAACTTTGATTGTTAATGCTGAAAAAAGAATTGAAACCAAACCTACAATTAAATAAGCAAATCTAATCGATTCGGTAGGTTTAGTTACCGAAGCAAAGATAAGCACTAATGTTACAACTCCCATAACTGAAAGCATCGCGATTCCAAGTTGAGTGTTTTTATACTGCATGACAAGCTCCTTTTACAGTTAACGTTTTAGTATTTATGCGTTGCGCTGTTTGCGATGCATAAATCGCTTGTTGGACTTGGGCGATGCCGCATCCATATTAATCGGTATGTTTTATGCTACAGGAATTTATTTTTTGCGGTAGTGGTACTTTGTACAACCTTTAGGCTAATTATCTGTTCTGATTACACCTTTTAAGGTGGGATTGATGATGTTTAATATTTTTCATTGATCGATTATTGCCTTGCACCTGATATACCTTACTGACACGGAATGGGGCATAAACGTGTCAGATATACTGACTTTAAAAGGGACAAATTCAACTCTGAACTTGAGGCCGTTGAAGAAAATAGCGTGAGCCTGACAGGACGTCAGGCTAGCTTTCGGTGGCCATGGATGGCCTATCGGAAGCGGTAGCATTTTCGAATAAGGCTGAAGCCGTTACCCAATAAATTCAAAAGCTGGATCTACCCCATTGCGACCTTTTCGCTGTTTGAAAATGTTGCGGGGCGGCTGGGAGATCCAAGAGGGAACAGCCGTTGGTTTCCTCTTGGTCTGGTGTGGGTGAAGCGCCACGACGTTAGTGGCCGCAGGCCATATTTGAAAAACGCTTTAAGGCTTCAACTCTCTTTTGGAAAATATAACTCGAAACAATCAGACTTTATTCATCATTAGTCAGTATTAGCCCTGCTGTACAGGCAACCAGACTTTGACACTTAAGCCGCCTTGTGGGCGGTTTTGCATACTAATACGGCCAC
This sequence comes from Shewanella polaris, assembly GCF_006385555.1. Classification (NCBI taxonomy): domain Bacteria; kingdom Pseudomonadati; phylum Pseudomonadota; class Gammaproteobacteria; order Alteromonadales; family Shewanellaceae; genus Shewanella; species Shewanella polaris. Next base: position 3,579,729 of record NZ_CP041036.1, read on the forward strand.
CGTGAGCTTCAATAATCTCACGACATAATGGCAAACCAATGCCAGTACCAGATTGTTTAGTCGAATAAAACGGTAACAAGGCTTGCGACAATACTTCACTAGACATCCCGCTACCTTGGTCTTCTACTTTAACGAATAACCCGTTAACTGGATGAGTCACGTCCTCAAACATTAACGACACTGTGTCTGCCGCCGCGCCAGACTCATGGGCATTTTTAAGCAGATTGATAAAGACTTGTTCTAATTGCACTGCATCGAGTTTGATTGGATTAATCGGTAAAGGTGACAACAGGTTAAATGGGTATTGCTGTGCTAGTTGTTGGGTCATCTTAGTCCAATCAATCAAGGCTTTTTGTGGCAACGGCAATTTAGCAAACTGGGCATAATGAGAGATAAACTGACTCAGGTGTGTGGTGCGATTTTCGATGGTATCAAAAATCAAATGCAGCTTGCTGTTGTCTAAATGCTGAGTTAAAAACTTACCTGAGTTGACCATAGATGCGATGGGTGCGACGGAGTTATTAAGCTCATGACTAATAATTCGAATCACTTTTTTCCATACCGCGACTTCCTGGCGATTAAGTTCTTTGGTGAGCTGTTTAAGCAAAATTAAATGGTGCTGCTGATTATTTTGAGTAAATCGTCCCCGAGATATATGCCAGGTTTCAATGTCGTTACTATCAGCATTATCATCAAGATCACCACCAGCACTATCGCTGCTCCCCATCGAAAACAACCCTTCTTGCTCGCTGTTTAACGCAGCTTTTAGCGCATCGGGTAACATCACGACAAGATCAGGTAACAACATGCCTTCTATTTTGACACCCCGATTAAACAAATGCCGCGCAGCGCTATTGGCGTAAATTACCCGCTCGGAATCATCAATTAATAGCATGACATTAGGCGTGTTTTGAATCACCTTATCGAGCATTAACTCGCGCTGATAAATAAACTGGCGCTCACTGCGCAGTTTTGCCGATGCTTGGTTGTATAAGCTCACTAATCTATCAAGCTGTGGCTCACCGTAGGGATGCAGCGACACACTAAAATCGTTATCTTTAAAATTCAGCAAGCCAATTTCAAGCGCTTGCAGGCTTTCACTCAATCGCCTTGTTAGCCACATACTGAAAAAATAACACACAGCCAACATCACAATAATAGCCAGCCATAAGGAGTCCGCGCCCAATGTAAACCAGACAACAGCCCCTGCCATAGCCCCGGCAAGGCAACTCAACATGGTACCTAATAACAATTTAGTGCGCAGTGACAACATCATGATTTGCTATCTCGGATACCGTATTTTTCCATACGGCGATATAAGGCTTGTCGACTTAACCCAAACGATTTTGCGACTCTAGCAATCACGCCATTGTATTGTGTCAGTGCTTGCTCGATTTGAAGCTTATCGGGCTCAAATGTGACAACTGTGTCTTCGGTGTCTGACGAGGTTTTAGGCTGATGTTGAGATTGATCTTGGGTTTGAGGTTGAGCAATTATCTGCAAGGGTTTATCGGCTACCCCCCCTAACGTCATTAAACCAAAATCATTAATGCTCAGTTGAGTGGATTGTGTCAGTAGCACCGCCCGTTTACAGGCATTTTCTAGTTCGCGCACGTTACCCGACCAACAATGATTAACCAGCGCCAGTTGGGTGGTTTTATCTAGGCTAAAGCTGTCACCAATAAAATGTTTCACCAACGGTAAAATATCGTCTTGGCGCTGATTTAACGGCGGTATGGTCAGTTCAATCACATTCAAACGATAGAATAAATCTTCACGAAAACGCCCATGGGCAATGTCATCAGCTAAATCGGCATTGGTTGCGCTAATGACTCGCACATTCACTTTGCGGGTTTGATGGCTGCCTAAACGTTCAAATTCACCCGTTTGCAGCACGCGCAATAACTTTACTTGGCCAGACAATGGCAAATTGCCAATTTCATCTAAAAATAATGTGCCACCGTCGGCGGCTTCAAAACGACCCATACGGGTCTTGTTGGCGCCAGTGAATGCACCTGCTTCTGCGCCAAACAGTTCGGCTTCTAATAAATCCATTGGTAGAGCGCCAATGTTAACCTTAATAAACGGTTGGTCTTTTAATGGCGAGTTGGCCTGCAAAATGTCGGCGATTTTGTCTTTACCTGCGCCATTGGGCCCCGTGATCATCACAGATACGTCAGAACGGGCAACTTGCAACGCTAAATCGACACAGCGCTGCATGGCGCCGCTACCAAACACTAAGCCGCATAAGTCGGCGCCATTAATGGCTGACATGCGATCACTGTGAATACGGTTTAACTGGCTATTTTGTTGAGAAAGTCGATAGATAGACAATAAGTTACTAATACTGTTGAGCAACTTAGCGTCGTCCCACGGTTTACCCATGTAATCGGCCGCACCCGCTTTAACCAACTCGACAGCCGTTTCTAATTGAGTCCAAGCCGTCATCAAAATAATTGGTAGATTGGGCTGCAACTGACGTAACGCATAAAACAGCTGCTTGCCCTCCTCTCCCGATGTAGTGTCACGGCTAAAGTTCATGTCTTGGATAACTAAGCTGATCTCTTTGTTAGTGACAATATCAATTGCCGCTTCGGGTGAATGACAAAAAATAGCATGATAATCATGCAGCTCAATCATTAACGCTAGCGCTTGGCAAATGGCATGGTTGTCATCAACAATTAAAATATTATCCATTAGAGTATATTTGAATCCAATTAGGTTATTGCTATACAAAAATATGTTTACACAATAAACATTTACTAACAAAAGTTTATTTATACAATGAACATTTACTGACAAAAATAAAATTAACAATAGCATGACAGAAGTCGTCATTGTCACACTATTGTTAAGCGCTAACGCCGCATTTAAGCAGATTACACACTGCGGGTGGCCATAGCAGGTGAAATATTAGCCGCTTTAGTCGCTGGCACTATTACCGCTAGCGTTGTCACAACCAGCAAACCAATAACAGACACAATCGGATAAATCACTGGCACCATAGGCAAGCTATACAGTGACATTAATTGTTGACCGAGCACTAATGCCAACATGCCGCCAATCACGCCACCCACAATACATATCAAGTAGTTTTCGACCATAAAGTATTGAATGATGTCACGCTTATTGGCACCTAGCGCACGACGAGTGCCTATTTGTTTGGTGCGACGTTGAATATTAAACATCACCATACCGGTTAATCCCAACGCAGTAATTAACAGCAATAACACCACCATAATACTCAACACAGTCGCCATTAAACGGTGGTTACTGTAGGTTAGGTTTTTAATCGAGGTGAGTGTTTGAAAATTCTCCACAACACGATTTGGATTTTCTGCATGCAAGGCTTTACGAATGACTTCTTCTAACCCAGAAATATGTTCAGGCAATGCCCGCACCATGTATGATTTATTACTGCTACTGCCACCAAAATCGATATTTTGAATCACGCTATATTCAAAGTTTTCGTGGTCAACCCAAGCACCTTGCAGCTTATCAACTACGCCTATAATGGTCACCGCTTGCTCACCTTGATATACGGTTTTCCCTAATGGCGACTCATCGCCCCAAAAGGCTTTGGCCAAGGGTTGCGACACTAATGCCAGCATGCCGCTATCATCTAGGCTGGTATTAATTTCATCGGCGGTAAAGTTGCGCCCAGCAATGAGTTTAGCGCCCATCACATTCAATAAATGCTCGTTACCTAAATAAAAGGCAAAACCAGGGGTACTTTTGGCCGCATCCTCATCAGGGCTGTCCACATAACGATCCATCCAACCACTGTCGCTTAATGGCAGCATATTGCTATAACTGGCATCGATGACATTGGGCAGCGAACGCAAAATTTGCTGGTCGACTTGGTTTTGTTTCATGTTGTCGATAGCGGGATCAAAGTTATACACGTTAAAGGTGAGTATTTGGTCTTCGGCATAGCCCGACTCTCGTTGCATTAATGACAAACGTTCATTAATGATAAAGCTGGCATTAGCCACAATCGCAACAGATAGAATAATTTGTAATAACAATAGAATAGGCGCACTTTTACTGCGCATTAAACTAGATAAAATCGGTTTAATATGTAACATGGCAATGTCCTTTTTAACCTTAACTGGAGTTATTGGGCTTTTAAATACACGCTAGGTTTAGTTCGGCACACTACCCATGCTGGATATATGCCTGCTAATACCGCGGTAGAAATAGCAATGATGGGAGTAATAAACCACATACTGGCATCAAGCCCTGTTACATTCTGGTCGACACTAAAATAGGCGTTTAGCGCAGCTAACGACCCCCAAGCCCATAGCAAACCAATCACACCACCAAAAAAGCCAATCATGCCTACCTCGACCATGTACTGGCTAAAAATTTGTCCTCGGCTAGCGCCAATAGCACGGCGAACACCCACTTCAGGTGCGCGTTTTAAAAACTTGGTGAGTAAAAGCCCAAGAATATTGACCAAGCACACGCTTAAAAACAGCAAGCTTAAACCGACAAGAATCTTGTTGTCTTTGGGTACCACATTGTTGTCTTCAAGCCATTTATCAATGTCGCTAATTTGCACTAACTCAGCAGGTGTTTTGGCTGTATCGGTAAAACGACCTATGGTTCGTTGTTGCTCAGCATAACGTGTTAACCAGCCTAAAAAGCTTTGTTTCTGCTCATCGGTGTTAAGTTCAGTCCAAAATTGAATCCACACTTTTTCAGATGTTAATCTGTCGTTATACGTCAGCATGGTTTCGAACTTCCAACCACTGGTGTTACCCCACACATCAAATTCTTCTTGGCCTGTTAACGAGAACGGAATGAATATTTCTTCAGCATCATTAAAGGCACCATTAAGTGGGTCGTAGTATTTAGGTTGCGGATTCCAGTCTTCAATCACTCCAACAATTTGGTAAGGTTTGCGGTCTAAAAACAGTGTTTTACCTACGCTGTTTTTACCTTCAAAAAAGCGTAAGTTTAATTTTTGACTAATCACCACTTGATAGGCTGGTCGTAAATCAACACTGGCATCCCAGTAACTACCATAAAGAAATGGCACCGAAAAAATCCGAAAAAAGTCTCTGTCGGTGACCCGAACACTGTTTAACACAGGTTCTATTTTAGGGTCATCAGACTGCATGGCTAAGCCGGTACGATAAGACGCCGCTTTTAACCCCAAATCACTGTTGTTGCGTAAATTCATTGCATCAATGTAAGTAATGCTTGAACTAAACTCATCCCAGGTATCTAAACCTTGGCTCCACAACTGCACTGAATTAATCACCTCACTGCGATCACCTGCTGGGTTATAAGACATGGTTTTATAAACATTGAGCGTAGTGATAGTAATGCCGATCCCAATCGAAATTGCTAACACCATTAACATCGATAACATCGGCGTTTTTCGGATACTTCGCCACGCTAAATCGCAATAGTAAAAAAACATAGTGTTCCCCTTAGCGAGTGCCGGTAGCAGCAGGTTGGTACATCGAAAAATCACATACTTGACCATCAACAATTTGAATATTGCGCTGGGCCCGACGAGCTAATTCAGGGTCGTGGGTCACCATAATAATGGTGGTGCCCTTTTGATTGATATTTTCAAGTAATTCCATCACTTGGCGCGCCATTAAACTGTCTAAGTTACCGGTAGGTTCATCGGCTAATAAAAACCGTGGCTCGCCTGCTAATGCACGCGCAATGGCGACACGTTGCTGCTGTCCGCCAGACAATTGCGTCGGTAAATGCTTCATCCGTGCACCTAGGCCGACCTGTTCTAATGCTGACTCGACTCGGCGCTTACGCTCACTGGCATTCATACCGCGATAACGCAATGGCACTTCAACATTTTCGGCCAAGTTAAGGTCGGGAATAAGGTTGAATCCCTGAAAAATAAAGCCAATTTTTTCATTGCGGACTTTAGCGCTTTTGTTGTCACTTAAATTCGACACATTGACGCCATCAAGGCTGAACTCACCAGAGGTAAAGCCTTCGAGCAAACCCGCAATATTCAAAAAGGTGGTTTTACCTGAACCAGACGGTCCCGTAACCGCGACAAACTCGCCTTCACTCACTTCAAGGTTAAAGTCGCGTAGCGCATGGGTTTCAACTAAGTCAGTTTTGAATACTTTACTGATATTTTTCATGGATAACATAATGGCTTCCTAGGTTAATTCGGTTGTCGCATTCCGGTGCTTAAGGCTGGGAATGTAAATTCTGCTAATATGAATACGGCTTTGCTAAATACGGTCGTGTAAAATAATTTATTGTTAAATGCTGTGTTATTAAATGCTGTGCTGTTTAATACTTTTTTGTTGTCATTAATACAGCTAAAACAGCAGCTTAATCTTGAGCATGTCGCTAATATCAATATGCAAACTAACAGTCGGATTGATGTCACTTAACCGAGTCGATACTTGGCTGCTTATATCAATTAATTGCAAACTGACCGATAACCAATCGGTCTGATTATCAATGCGATAACTCACAGCCATCGCGAGAATAAATAACGCGCCTAGCGCGATAAGCTGTCTACGTTGAATAAAAGTCATAGAATGTCCTTACTCAGTTAAATGTTTGGTTATTTTCTTAGTTATTGATTTAGCTATCGATTTAGCTATCGATTTAGCTATCGATTTAGTTATCGGATTTGAATTGTTGGATCATTTTTAAAGGTTTCGGTACCGGATATCACCCATACGTCACCAGCTTCACCACCGTCTATCACTTCAACTTGGCTCATACTGCGTGCGCCCAATTTAACGGCTTTTTTATGAGCGACAGCGTTATTCACTTGATACGCTACTTCGCCGCCCATATTGAGAAAATCACCACGTTTCACTATCAATACATTGGGTCTGTTTTCCAGTAATACTCGGGCAGACAAACGCTGATTTTGGCGTAACGATAAAGTGTTACTGTCAGCAAAACGCACTCGGGCGGTCACTTCACGATTGCGGACTTCAGGTGAAATTGAAGACAACTGGCCAACCACATTCACGTTGCCAAAACTCAACTCGACATCCATCCCTAATCCCAGCTCATCGGCATAAGACTCTGGCACAGCTAACTCGGCCTCAAAGGCACTTAAATCGACCACAGTTAATATTGGCTGACTGGCGGCAATACGGGCTTTTTGTTCCACCAGCCAGTTACCAATAATGCCGCTAACGGGTGCGATAATGCTCAAGGCATTGGCTTGACGGGTTAACTCTCTTACGACTAAAGCTTGGCGTTGTACTTCAAGAGTACGGTTTTTAATTTCAAAACTGAGGGTGTCGCGCATAAGCTCAACTTCTTGTTGGGCATGCTTATGCAATAATTTGGCTTTATGTAAATCATCTTTGCTTTTTTCATAATCGATTATGCTGATCAAACTGGACTCAATCAGTTGATCGCCACGACGACTTTCACGATCAGCGGCTTCTAAATCCACTTTCGCCATGTCTAAAACCTGGCTAACGCGCAATTGCTCTCGGCGGGCATCTAACTTGGCACGCTCTAAATTTCCTTGCATACCTTCAAGCATCGACTGCTGTTGTTGCAATTCACTTTGTAAACGTGGGCTTTCAATTTTGGCTACCACTTGCCCCAGTTCCACTTCATCGCCAGGCTGACTTAATAGCGTCACCACACCTTCTTCCGTGCTATATAAAATGGGCGCATTGGCCGCCACAATTTTACCGGTAGTGGCAATATCTCGAACCAAAGTGCCACGGGTTAAGGTTGCCAAACGTAAATCTGCACCATCAACCGAACGTTGATTACTGTCATGACTTAAACTCGCCCACACCAATGCGCTCATCAATATGGCACCGCAACCTATCATCAAGGGTAAGCGCAATTTACGACCTAACTTAGGCGCAATAACGGTATCTTGGCTACTTGTGTCTTTAATCATCTCAGGTCCTTAGGTAACGCGCTGACCGCACCCACCTCTTTACATTTATACCAAGATAAAGCACAAGCCATGCCAATAGTTATTTATTGTTATTTTTCATGATGATAATAATTTTAAAAGATAACCGAACACCCTAAAAGTGTCCGCGGACAGCGTTAAAAACTGTCCGGTTATTGAGAAAGTGTCCGAGCGGACACTTTTAAAGAGAGTTTGAAATAGGTGTGATAAGAGCGACTTAATCGAAATGTTAAAAATAGATAGAGGGATACTGATTTACTTTACTAAGAAACCCGTTCAACCTGGTTTGACGCCAAAAATAAGTAAATGACAAATAGCTAAAACAAGCATCTCCAAAAACTACAGTTATTTGGCTTTTTGATTAGCTTGTATTTTATTTAACTCTTGAGACAAAATGCTTTCCATTGTGTCGTTTTGCGGTAATTGTTTTTCAAGTATATCGACTAGCTCATTATATTTTGGCGAACCACCTAATTGTGGTAACAAAATGGTCAGAAAAACCAATGGGATTGCCACATAGGTAAACTCATCACCAGACAACGAGCCAAAAAGCATAGCCAATAACATACCGACCAAAATAGCGAATAACACTGGCTGGAACAGTTTACTTTTGTTTCGTGATTTAATGGCAGCTTTAACAACTGCAACTTCTTTTTGAGTCATATCCATTATCAAATACCCATAAAAAATAATGTTTTAGTATTTATCTGTGCGCGGTTTTAAAAGTGTAAATCACTTATTGGACTTGGTCGATACCATATATACATTTTACGTAACTTTTACTTAACATGATGCTATAAGCATTTTCTTCAACGGCCTCAAGTTCAAAGCTGAATTTAGACATTTTCAAGCAGAAACTAGCTCGTTTTTGGACAGAAGTGCGTTAGGGTCCTCAACTTAATCTAGTCTAAAAAGATTGGAGAATGTATCACTCACGGCTAACACTATGCAGAATATTGCTTTATCACAAACAGTATAAGGGGATAGCGGGGTTAAGGTTTAACACCCAAGTATGACACTTTGCGATTAACTCTAGTTGATCTTGTAAATATTTTAGACTGTGCGATCCAGTCCTCGAGGTCCCAGTAACAGGGGGACATATTTACTTAGCGTCAGTCTCTTGAGAGTGCATCTACCGGATTCAATTTAGCCGCATTTCGAGCTGGCAGATAACCAAACACAATCCCGATTAACGTCGAACAAGCAAAAGCTGCAACAATTGACGTACTCGAATAGATCATCTGAAAACTGCTGCCTGTGTAGGTAAATATCATGCCGATAAAATAAGCAAGTCCGATCCCCAATGCACCACCACAAAAACACACCAATACTGCTTCAATCAAAAACTGACGCATAATATCGGTTTGTCTAGCGCCAACAGCCATACGAATACCTATTTCGCGCGTTCGCTCTGTTACCGATACCAGCATGATATTCATTACCCCAATCCCGCCAACTAACAAAGAGATAAACGCAATAGCTGATATCAGTAGTGTCATGGTTTCAGATGTTTTTTCGATGCTTTTTCGTATCGTATCTGTATTTATAGTGAAAAAATCAACCGTACCATGGCGCATAGTCAATAAGCTGATAATGCCTTGTTCTGCCGCATCGCTAGATACATTCGCATCTATCCTTACGGTAATATCGTTAACATAATTTTGCCTAAAAATACGCCCGGACACCGTGGTGTACGGCAACCAAACATTCAGTTCATCACTATTGTCGGACACACTTTGAATTGGCTTTGTTACGCCAATAATACGAACAGGTAGACGACCGAGAAAAATGACGCTACCCAACGCATTGCCGTCAGGGAAAAGAGTCTGATCGGTATTGGCGTCAATGACGGCAACCTGCTCTAACGTATCAATACTATCATCGGCAAAATATTGTCCTTTGGCCAACGCATAACCACGAACGCGAAAATACTCAGTACCCACGCCTTGAATTGAGCCTGTGACGGTTTCACTTGCATAACGTATGGCAACATTGGTCCTAACGGTTGGGGTTACGCTGTCCACATAGGGCAATATTTTAAGCGCATTTGCATCGTCTGCCGTGAGCGACCTAACCCGTTCAGACCGGCGATCGCCACGCCCTGTGCCTGGTTTTATTTCAATAGTATTAGTGCCCATTGAAGCAATATTGTCCAAAATCGATTGCTGCGAACCTGCACCTAGCGCGACAACAGACACCACTGAAGCAATGCCAATAATAATGCCGAGCATCGTCAGAAACGTACGCAAACGGTGATTGGACATTGCAATTAATGCCATTTTTAACGCTTCAAGATAACGCGACCAGTTTATTTTCTTACTCGTTTTAGAAGCTTGTTGGTCTGTGCTTAGCTGGTTTGCTTTTACGGGGATACGCTTTTGTTTATCGGCAATGATTTCTCCATCTTTTAGCTCAATGACGCGATCTGCAAATTCGGCAATATGCGGATCGTGTGTCACCAAAATAATGGTGTGACCGTCGCGATTGAGTTCTTGAATGAGCTTCATCATTTCTTCGCCGCTACTGCTATCAAGCGCGCCGGTTGGCTCATCGGCCAGAATAATATCACCGCCATTGATTAAAGCTCTGGCGACACTGACACGCTGTTGTTGGCCACCACTTAGCTGGCTTGGCTTATGATCTAAACGATCGCTTAATCCCAGACGAGTCAGTAGTTTTTTTGCCTTTTCGTGTCGGGTTTGCGCCCCCTCATTGGCATATAATGCCGGTACTTCTACATTACCCTGCGCAGTTAAATCACCTAAAAGATGATAGCGCTGAAAGATAAACCCAAAGTATTCACGTCGCAGTGCGGCTAGTTCATTGTCATCCATACGGGATGTGTCCTGACCATTAATGAAATAACTACCTGCACTGGGTTTATCCAGACAGCCAAGGATGTTCATTAATGTTGATTTACCCGAACCAGAAGCGCCAATAATGGCAATCAATTCACCACGACAGATTTGCAGATTAATGTTTTTTAGTACCGTCAACTCCTGCTCTCCGGCAATAAAAGAGCGGCTGACATCCACAATATTTAACAGAACTTCTCCCATGGGTTATTACCTCGTTCCTTTACCAAGACCTGGTACACTTTGTCCGAGCATATTGCCCTTAGATAAGCCGGTCATAGAAATCGCATCGTCATTAGCTGAAGTTTGACCAAGCATGATTTGATCACCTTCGTTAAGCCCTGAGAGGATTTGAGCGTAGACTTTATTGTTAATGCCCACTTCAACATCGCGATATTCAATGTGGTTGTCTACTATCACTGGCACTTGATACGAAGCACTTGGCCCCGTTTTTGTTATCAATATCTGTGATGGGACAAGCAACGCATCTTGCGCACTGGCTAAAATAATCGATACCTGTGCCGTCATGCCAAAACGCAACTGATTGCCTGGGTTTTCAACATCAAACAGAGCGTTGTAATAAATCGCCTCATCATCGCCAATCAACAACGAACTGTCGTCCCCGCTAAGCAATGTTGGCCCTGGTTCAATGGTGCGTAATACACCCCGGTACTTTTTCGCTGTCGCCCCCAAAATACTGAAATAAACAGCTTGCCCTGCACTCACATTGATAATGTCAGCTTCAGAAACCTGCGCCTTAATCGTCATTAAATCCAATTGCGCTAGCTCAATAATACTGGGGGTACCTTGATTGTTATTAACGGTTTGCCCTTCTTCTACCGACACGTAAATCACTGTGCCATCAATGGGGGAACGAATAGTTGTGTAACCTAAATTGAGCTTGGCGCTATCGACACTGATGATTGCTTTGTCTTTTTCAGCACTGAGTTCATCAAGCTCTGCCAGATAAACCGCCAATATCGATTCTGCCGAGTCAAAGTCTGATACCGACGCAGCGCCATTAACCAGCATCTTTTTATTACGAGCATATTCAGACTGTGCGACTTTTATTTGAGCCTGCTTTGCCCGATATTGCGCATCAATACTTTGCAATGATGCTTGGGCTTCTTTAAGGGCATTTTGTTGAGTTAAGTTATCGATTTGAGCAATCAAGTCGCCCTGTTTTATGTTTTGGCCAACATTCACGTCCATTGTTTCGATTAACCCCGACACTTGAGCGCCGACACTGACTAATTTAGACGGATAAAGCACGCCGTTTGTGAGTACCACTTTTTCAATATTACCGTGTTGAACCACATCGGTGGTAAAGATAGGTTGATCCTGTTGTACTTGAGTGTACTTGTATCCTACAACAGCAACCGTTGCGCCAAGGATAAGAAGCAGCAAGGTGTTTTTAATGTTCTTTTTCATACGGATCTCTTGATGTCTTTTCGGTGACTGAATTTGCGCCAATTATCTAGTAATAACGGTTTTGCATTTACTTGCTATCAATAACAGCAGAAGTCGTATTCAACGTTGATTTACACAATGGCAATGTTGACAGCGGATCCATGTTGTCATTATGTGGCTGTGCTTGTTCCGGATGAGCTTGTGGTGAATGAGCCCGTTGCGGCGTTTGACAGTGCCGTTCAAAACTCACCGTCAAAGAGTTCGAGTCTAGTACAAAGTCTTGCATGCTTTGTCGAAGCATTATTGCAGAAACAGGGGCTGAAACTGGGGCTGACGGATCTATTTCTAACGATTTGGATAGTGCATAAAGATGAAAGGTGTAAATTTTGGGGCCGGGCCCTTTGGAACATGGCGGTGCATACTCATTACGGTCATTCACTGTATTGCTGCCAAACGAGCCTACAGATTGATTTGCTTTACTACCTGAATCAATGCCAGAAGCTTGCGCAGGAATATTATAGACAGTCCAATACCACTTGAGTTCTTCAGGCTGGTTTGGTTTAGGAGCCAGAGAGTCAACTTGAGGTGGGGTGTCGTTTTTATTATCATTCAAGTAAGGATTTGGTGTGCCCTGTTCATTGTTGGTGGGGTGATGATCAGGCATGTGATCCATTATCATCACCAATGATTGGGTTCCGTCGGGTACTCCTTGCCAGCTTAATGGCGGTGAGATCCCCTCTCCCTCACAGGTAAATTCAGTTGGCAATGTACCATTATCTGTAAATGCAGGGCTGGTGAGTTCAAGCGACGGCTTGGCATTAACGGCCGTTGCGGCTAGCAGCGTCAAAGATAAAATGGAGCCAATAATGTGGGTTTTCATGGCCTAATCTCCATAGCAATTAAGTTAACGATTAATGAGTTAACTTAATTGTATCGATTAGGCTTCGCTGATGGATGACAATGTTGTCATTTAACGATGGGTAACAACAGCCGCATAGTCACAACCTCACTCTCGCTGGGCTCAAGCGTAAGATCGCCACCGTGTGCGCGAGCAATTTCTCTGGCTAAACTTAACCCTAAACCACTGCCGGATATCCCTTGGGTATAAGCGGGTTCTCCGCGGTAAAAACGATTAAACAGTTTGACCCTAACGTCGTTTAATATCGGAAGGCAAAAATTGCTAATCACCACCTCTATAACAGACTCGTTTTGGCGGGCGTGAATAGTCACAACTTTGTGAGTAAGGCTATAACGCATTACGTTTACGAGCAGATTATTTAACAGCTGCTTCAACAACACAATATCGCCTTTAGTGATTAAATCTTTCTCAATCTCACAATCAAGCTCCAGTTCATCCGACAACAAGGTCATATCGGCAATCAACTCATCGACTAATTCAGTAATGTTTATCGGCTCAAAATGCAACGCCATAGAGCCAGAATCCGCCTGTGATAGCAGCAACAATTTACGGGTCATGGCTGACAAATGCCCCACTTCATCAAGAATGGCATTGAGATCTAATTGCGATGGGTTTTCAGACAATACAGCTTGTTCAAGCTTGCCTCTTAGCACTGTGAGTGGTGTTTTTAGCTCATGAGCTGCATCCGCAGTAAAACGAGAAACTTGTCGAAAACTGTCCTCTAAGCGATCGAGCATCGTATTGTATGCATCAATCAACATTTTGAACTCTTTGTCTTCTTTATGCTCAGGTAAACGGTGACTAAGATCTTTTTGGGTCACCTTATCCATTGCTTTATGTAATCTATTTATTGGTCTAATCGTATTGGTCGCGATAAACCATGCCCCTAGAATACTGAGCAGTAGAGAAAAAGGAATAACCACAATCAGCGCTGCCTGCAAGGTGCTCGTTAACTGGCTAGTGGTAGCAGCAACATCCACAGCGATAAAGCTTTGTTGGTTTGATGCTTGAAATAAACTGGCTCGCCATTGGTTTTGCTGATGTTCAAAAAAGGCAAATTGACAAACAGCGTTGGCTTTATTGTTATCGGTTAACGCTAGTGGCTCAGCGCTCACCCAATGTAAGCGACTTATAACATCTTGTACGTCTCCCCCCGTTGGCGCGGTTATGAACCCTTGCTCCACAGAGCCTACTGAGATCATTAATTGGTTAGGTGAACTAACTCGCAACTTGTCCGTTAAATCAGTCATTAACCGGCTACCAGAAAGCGAAGTATCGCGTAAATTACTTATATTGTCAGCGGAGTTATTTACATCAAGTAATGTATGCTTGGGTATTAAGCGTTTTGCTTCCATACAAAGGCGAGAATCAAGGTTAGTCAATTCTACAGTCATAATACGCGACCAACTTAAGCTGATAACCAACGCAAGCACAGCTGTCACGGTTAAAATTGATATGGCAAAAATACGAGTTCGAAAATACATATTAAAACCTTATCGAATGCTCAGGCGATAGCCTGTGCCGCGGACCGACTCAATGGCGCCGACCATTTTTCCGGCCTTCTCTAATGAAGCCATTTTATAACGAATGCGTTTAATGCACACATCAACAACATTGGTACAAGGATCAAAGTCGTATCCCCAAACATGCTCCAACAACTGCCCCCGGGTTAATACTTGGTTAGGTGAACGCATTAAGTGTTCAAGCAAGCTAAATTCTCGGCTAGTGAGTTCGACTGATTGACCCTGACAATTAATGCTTCGATTAATACAATCAAGTTGCAACGCGCCTACCTCAACGACATGCTGTTGTGTGCCGCCATGCCGTCGAAGCAAGGCTTGAATCCGAGCATGCAACTCTTCAACATAAAACGGTTTTGCTAAGTAATCATCAGCGCCCATGTCTAACCCTTGAACGCGATCACCCAATTCATTACGTGCCGTAAGCAGAATAATGGGCGTATCGACACCTTGTTGACGCAGCGAACGAAGAATATCCAAACCATCTCTGCCCGGTAGCATAATGTCGAGAATAATCACATCATGAGTATTATTACTTGCCGCCTGATAACCTTGATTGCCATCGGCACAATGAGTGACGTTGAAATGTTTGGCACGCAAACCTTCACAGATAAAATCTGCAATTTTTTGTTCATCTTCGACAAGCAATACGTTCATTGAGTTTTATCCTTGGGAAACACTTAAAAGTATCTCACCTGACGCACCGTACCCACAACCTATATGACAACATTGTCATTTAAGAAATTAAGACTTGTCATACAAGAAAAATTAAAGTCATACCAACCCTATTAGATATGTGATCTTTAAGTTGGAGTTCAAAGTACTTTAGGCAAGGAGAAGATTGAAGCAAAATAGTTATTCTCGGTAATAAGCTCCTGCGTTACTCTACCACCAGCATCTGAACACCATGGATGGTGGGAATGTCTTAAGTTTTTATGGAAAAAAGATAGACCATACAGTCGTATTTTGAAAACATCTAACGAAGCATAAAGTACTTCGAAACCCGTCAGAATAGAGCCTCTCAATTATTCCACTTCGGTGTTGCATCGATTTAGAATGGAACACTATTTTTTCATCAATGCGCCTTGGATTGAAAAACCTGAGAGCCCCTTAACTAACCAGATATTTAATGAGATTGATATCAGCGCTATTCACTCTTTTCTTTTAGATACTAAAACAAATCAATTAAAAAGTATAAGTGTTAATTGACTCAAGAAAGTGTGGTAGTAATAGGTTTTTGGCTCTTATTATGTAACTCAATAAGTTAAAAATTGATATTTATCATTAGATAAAATCATGAAGTTGGCAGTGACTTGTAACTCACTTTAGGGCATAAACGTGTCAGATATACTGACTTTAAAAGGGACAGATTCAACTCTGAATTTGTGGGCGTTGAAGACTCTTTATAAAAAGAATGCGTAAGCATACTTAAACCTTCAGGATTCAATTACATTGAGGCCGGTGAAGAAAATAGCGTGAAGCTCACATGGCCTTTCTCGCACATCTGACCTATATGGATATTGGGAATGTCATTATGATGTCGGGAACATCATTGACCATGTGCTACAAGGCATTCAGGCATCCTGCCTATCAGATGTGAGCTTAGATTTCGCGGTACAGGTCATTTCTTGGCGTCCTGCCATCACGACATTCGTGAATCCATTCACATCAGATGTACCATCGGAAGCATTAGCATTTTCGAATAAGGCCGAAGCCGTATTCAAATGAGCTTCAACGCTGAATTAATCTGGTGTGGGCGAAGCGCCACGACGTTAGTGGCGACAGGCCATAAAAAACAGGCCGAACTCACCAGTTCAACAATCTACCCTCTTACTTTATCCAACGCCCCGCAAACCGCATTAACGCCTTGAATTGCCCTTGGGGTTGCCCGATGAAGTAAATCGGCATCAAACTGATATATATGCTGGTTTTTTACCGCGGGTAACTCAGGCCATTCAGCCCAGTTGATCCCTAAAATATTACCTTCATCTTGGCTTTGTAAAATCACTTCTGCGCTGGTTAGTAACACATTTTCGATGCTAATTTGTGGGTACTCACTTGCTGCGTTATAAAACACATTTTCACCATGGCACACTTCAATAAGGTTTTGGATCCAACTGCCTTTAGCAACTGTCATCAGTGGCGTTGACCATAATTGATAAAAAACTTTTACCACGGGCTTAGCTTGGTTTTGCTGTTTAATCTCAGCTAATTGCTGACGATAATCATCTGCAACTTGCTTGGCCTTAACTGAATGTCCTGTGAGCTTGCCTAATTGTTCAAGATCCGTGGCGACATCAACTAAGCGCTTAGGGTCGCTATTAAACAGGTTAAAACCTAAATCACGTAATTGATTAATATCTTCCATTTTATTGCCGCTTTGCCACACCACAATTAAATCAGGATTTAGCTCAATCACTCGCTCTATTTGGATACCATAATAGCCGCCGATACTCGGAATATTCTTAGCAGCTGCTGGGTAATCGGCATAATCGGTGGTGGCAATAATTGAGCTGCCTGCACCAATCGCAAACAGCATTTCAACCCCATGAGGCGATAAAGCAATAATCCGTTTCGCTGGCGGCTTACCTTGTAAATCATCTGAAGCCATCGATTCAGCCGCAGGTAAAACGAGTGATATAGACGAGAGTCCAATCACTGTGATGAGCGATAACAATGTACGTAGCAAAATGCTTTCCTTAATCAAAATGTTTTTAATAATTGTTAGTAATAGTGGTGACTAATGGTGGTTGCTAGCACTCGTTATTTAATGATGGTGTTAACACAGCCTATTGCACCAGTTTATCGGGCCAACCATGGTTATCAATGTAATTTACTAAATTTTTCGGTCGATAATTACTGTCATTCAGCCAACGAGTTTTTACCGATTGGTGTAATAATATCGGCACTTTCTCTGGATCTAGCTCGCGTATAAATCGTTTTTTAACCCGATAAAAACTGCGATATGAATCTTGAATATCTGCCATTGGATTAGGTAACAAGGCATCGGATAAGTGTAACTCGACCGTTAAGTTAACCGCTCGCGCTTGGCTTATCATCCACTGCAATGCAATATCAGACAAGGTGCTGCCATCATCATTGGGGGCAACGCTACCACCAATATTGCTGTGAGCACCAACAAACCATACCTGCTGAATGTCTATACTCGTTCGAGGCGCCCAAATGGTGGGTTCAAAATCACTGCGGTGTTCATCTAACGCCAGAGCATGGCGCGCTACTTTGACATTTCGGCCTAGTTTAGTGTCGTAAAATTCATCTTTATCTTCAAACATGCCTAAAAATGAAAGCGGTATACCCATTGCGCCTACTGTGTCCCATACACCCACAAATTCCACTTCACGCGATGGATGTGAATGTTGCTGACGAAACTGCACCGATCGTTCCCCCTCAGGGCTAAAAGGTTTAGTTTTCATTTTATAATGTTCAAAGGCATGTTGAATTAGCTTGGCGTCAGGACGGGTAACAATACCGCAATTATTGATTAGACCACACAAACAGCGCACGGTATAGGCTCCGCGGCTAAAACCAAACAGATAAATTTCATCTCCCGCTGAGTAGTTTTGCACAATATAACGATAGGCATCCATAATGTTTTTATTCAGCCCTCGTCCCGTTATACCGCCAATAATAGCATCGTGGGATGAACCAATTCCCCAATCGTAAAACACTTGTTGTGGTACACCATCATCAGCAATGGGTTTGATGGCTCTGGCGAGTTTAAGCACATTAGTGGCATGATCTTTTTCAAGATCTTTCTCGGGACGATTCCAGGTTCCATCGGCACAGATAACAATTCGTTTATTCATATCAATCCCTGACAATCTTTGTTGAACATTTCATCACCATTTACATAGTCATAATAGACTAAATGCTTATTTGCACCACGGTAAAAATAACCAATACTCGACAGTTCACTTAAATAGATTGGGGTACTGAACATGATAACAGCAGAGCAAAGTGTATTAATGATTGTCGACGTGCAAGGTAAACTCGCCCAAGTAATGCAGCAATCAGCCCAATTACACCAAAAAATTGCGGTATTAATTCAGGGTGCACAACTATTTGATATTCCGATTATTTGGTTAGAACAATTACCCAACAAATTAGGCCATACCAGCGACGAACTCGCACAACTCTTATCGCAAACATCCAAACCCATCGCTAAAGAACATTTTAGCGGCTGGCATTGTGAGGAAGCAAAACATCAACTTAAAGTCTTAAACCGTAGCAATGTCATTCTTGCAGGTATCGAAACTCATGTTTGCGTTTACCAAACTTGCCAAGATTTATTGGCCAACGATTATCAAGTGCATTTGGTTGCCGATGCAGTTTCATCCAGAGGTGCAGACAACAAAGTACTTGGGGTGCAGATGATGCTAAATGATGGCGCCAAACTCACTAATGTTGAATCACTACTGTTTGAACTTCAACATGTTGCTCAAGGCGATCGCTTTAAGGCTCTACTGAAATTGATAAAGTAGCCATAATCCCCATCTAAATAAGCCACTAGAGGTGTATTCATAAGCGGCTATGAAGTATACCTTTATGACCTATCAGCCTAGATATGAAGTTAAAGACAACCCTGTATAGACTTGCCATCATTATCAAATTCGACTCACCAGTGAGTCGAATTATCCAGAGTTATTGCCAATAGAATTTGATCATATAACTCCTCATAAGCGTACAATAAATCAATCTAAACGTTGTATTGCAGATAAAGACCATCATGAAAAATAATGAATCCAAAGTACCAACCAGCCGATTATCGCGATTATCAAAAATGGGTGGACTGGCTTCTCGTCTAGCGGGTAACGTACTGCTTGAAGGCGCAAAACAGCTTAGTAAAGGTCAATCACCCAAGTTACAACAGCTAGTAATGACCCCAACTAACATTGGTCATGTTGCCGATAAGCTGTCACAACTTCGCGGCGCCGCGATGAAAGTGGGCCAAATGCTGTCAATGGATGCTGGCGACTTAGTGCCTCCCGAATTAGCAGAAATATTGGCAAAGCTACGTTCTGATGCTAAAGCGATGCCGCACAAGCAGTTAACTCAATTACTAGTTCAGCATTGGGGTCGAGACTGGCTCGCCCCATTTGCTCAATTTGAACTGCGCCCTTTTGCCGCTGCATCCATCGGCCAAGTGCATTTAGCCTATTTAGATACAGGTGAAAAACTGGCGATTAAAATTCAATATCCGGGCATTAGAGACAGCATCGACAGTGATATCGACAACGTAGCGACGTTATTGAAAGTATCACGTCTTATTCCTGCAAACGTTAAACTGGATACCTTACTGTCAGAAGCCAAAGCCCAACTGCATAATGAAGCGGATTATCACTTCGAAGCCCAACAAATAGCGCTTTATAGGCAACAACTGGGTGAAGATTCCAGTTTTATTGTCCCAAAAGTGTACAAGCAACTCAGTAACAACAGTATTTTAACCATGCAGTTTGTTGAAGGAGTGGCCATAGAGTCGGTGGCGAAAGCGTCACAAGAGGTAAGAGACCACATTGCTAGCGCACTAATGGGTTTATGTTTTAAAGAGCTATTAGAGTTTAAATTAGTTCAGTCAGATCCTAACTTTGCCAATTTTCAGTATCAAACAGACACTCAAAAAATCGTACTTTTCGACTTTGGCGCCACCCGCACGATTAGTGATGAATTATCCCATGGTTACCATGAACTCATGCTAGGTGCAGCGAATCAAAATAAAGTTCAAATGACATCAGCAGCTAAGAAAATTGGCTTTTTTCAAGATGAAATAGATCCCGCCCATCAGCAATTGATTATTGATATTTTCTACCAAGCTTGTGAGCCACTACGTTTTGAGGGCGAATACGACTTTGGCCAAAGCGACTTAGCAAAGCGTATTACTCATGCAGGTAAAGCAATGAGTACCCAACAAAATGAATGGCATACTCCGCCAACCGATGCTATTTTTATTCATCGTAAATTAGCAGGTACCTATTTACTTGCTGCAAAGCTAAAAGCCAAGGTAGATGTGAGAAAATTATTTGCTGCTTATCAAAATTAAATAGCCTTAACTTAGAACGATTAAAAAACACATCAACAAGATAAATCCATCGTGTTGATAAAGATGGATTATTAAAAATTGAATTCAATTGAATTTACACAAGGAGAGTTACCATGTTTAGTCACATTATGATTGGTGTTAATGATATCGATACATCGAAGAAATTTTATGATGCCATTTTAGGCACATTAGGTATTGCGCCAGGTAAAATTGATGACAAAGGTCGTTGCTTTTATATAACACCAACAGGTATTTTTGCATTAACAAAACCCATAAACGGTGAACCAGCATGCCACGGTAATGGCACCACTATTGGTTTTTCTGCAGATACTACCGCATTAGCAGATGCATGGCATGCCGCCGGATTGGTTAGTGGTGGTACAGCCTGTGAAGATGCCCCGGGTGTTCGCTCAGGACCGGGGTTTGATTTGTATTTAGCTTACCTTCGTGATCCAGACGGTAACAAGATTTGTGCTTTGCACAGAGTGGCAAAGTAATAACGCTATTCCGGCAGGTAGTCTAAGTGAAAGATTACCTGTTCGTTTAAATTTCCACTATTTGCGCTAAAAACCTAAGTCGCACTTTTTTGATTATTCGTAGTTAGAGATGCATCACAAACAACTACAGGGTAAAATAGCTGTCCTTTGGTGTAGTGAGTGTGTTTTTGATGTCTGTTAACGACCCGTGTTTTATTCCTTTTAGTGATGTAATTGCTTTCAATAACACGCTTGCCGAACAAGGGTTGCCTAGCTCTTTTACTTTCCCGTTTTATTATCAACCTCATTCATTAACAATATTGGCTGCGCAGCAGTTGCAGCAGGAACTACTTGAGGCTAACTCTTGGGGGCATAATTTTGGCTTAGACAGCAAAAATGATCGTGGCATGGTGATTGGTAAGATGTTTGGTGTGTTGGTGGTTAAAGACACACTCGGACAACTTGGTTTTTTAGCGTCATTTTCAGGTAAGTTAGCCGATCAAAATATCTTGCCACCGTTTGTGCCACCGGTGTTTGATATGTTGACCCAAGACAGCTTTTTTAATAGTGATAATAAACAGATTAACCAAATTAATCTGTCGATTAGTCAGCAAGAAGCGAATCCGTTACTGGCGACATTAACCACGACTTTAGCTGCGCAACAACATCAAGCTGAAAGTGAACTTGAGCAGCAACGCAGCGCAATTGTTGAAGGTCGAAAACAGCGTAAGCTTCAACGTGAGCAAGTAGATGCTGCCTTAGCGCAAAAAAACATCAACGAAGATAGCCATAAAACCTTGTCTATCGACTTAAGCCGTCAAAGCGTACAGCAAAAACATCAGTTAAATGCATTAAAGCTGCTGTGGCAGACTCAAATTGAAGTCACTAAGGTGGCCTTAGATTCACTTCAGCAGCAAATTAAAAAGTTAAAACAACAACGTAAACAACTTTCAAATGGATTACAAAAAAAGCTCTTTGCCCAATATCAGTTTTTAAATACCTTGGGTGAAGCGCGTGATTTAAACGATATTTTCAATGACGCGCCGAATCATTTACCGCCTGCTGGTGCCGGAGAATGTGCAGCACCTAAGTTACTGCAATACGCGTTTACTCATCAATTTACTCCAATTGCGATGGCAGAGTTTTGGTGGGGGTCATCGCCGAAATCTGAGATAAAGCAGCACAAAAACTACTACCCAGCTTGCCATGGGAAATGCCGACCTATTTTGACCCACATGCTTAAAGGTATGCAGGTTGATGACGACCCCTTGCTGATTAATCCAGGTAAAGATCAACACATTGATATTATTTATCAAGATGATGTGATGGTGATTATTAACAAGCCCGCAGAGTTATTATCGGTACCAGGTAAAAATATCACCGACTCGGTGTTTAGCCGTATGCAGCAACAATACCCTAATGCGACGGGGCCGCTGATTGTTCATCGCCTAGACATGTCGACATCAGGTTTAATGGTAATAGCGCTCACCAAAGAAGCCAACAAAGCCCTGCAACAACAGTTTATTCAACGCAGTGTCACTAAGCGTTATATCGCGTTAATTGAAGGTGTACCTAATCAGGACACAGGTGATATTAGTTTGCCATTGCGGGTAGATTTAGACGATCGTCCTAAGCAGTTAGTATGTTACGAGCATGGCAAACATGCCGAGACATTTTGGCAAGTGCACCAGCGGCAAGGAAAGCGCACCTTAATACACTTATACCCTAAAACTGGGCGTACTCATCAATTACGGATGCATTGTGCTCATCATGATGGTTTGCATATGCCAATAGTTGGGGATGATTTATACGGTGTTGCGACTAACCGTTTGCATTTACATGCGCAGTATTTAAGCTTAAATCATCCGGTGACAAATGAAGAAATGGTATTTGAAGTAAAAGCAGATTTTGAATAATGCTTAAAAATATTAAATAAGCATTACTATGCTGTTAATGCCTATGGCTTTAGAAACAATTCTTTTATGGTCTGTTTCATAAGCCGAATGTATCGCAAGGTTTACCCATTGCATCCAGTGTAATGAACTCATTTGGGTTGAATATAATACTGGGCCATATCTTTTGCCATTAACGCAGATGTTTTTATACCTCGGGTATGGGCCATTACAATCGCCCCGTCAACGAGCAAACCGATTTGATCTGCTTTATCTGCATCATGTAGAGGTAATTGTGCACGAATAAGTTCAACAATGACTTGTTTGTGTTGGGCTGAAAATACATGTATCGGATTATGAGCATCGGCATATTCAGCACTGGCATTAATAAAATTGCAGCCAAAAAAGTGCCCGTTATTAAACCATTCATTCAGTGCATCAAAAATCGCTAACACACCAGAATTACCAGCTTGAACCGCGGCATCAACTTTAGCGCTAATAGAGGTAAGAACTTGTTGATGACGTTGTTGTAATGCCGCCAGAATTAACTCATCTTTGCTACGAAAATGTTTATATAGCGTCGCTTTAGACACTCCTGATTGCGCCAAAATTAAATCAATGCCAGTAGCGTGGTAACCCTGCTGATTAAATAAGCCTAACGCAGTGTCGATTAAATGTTGTTTTCTTGGTTGCATGACTATCTACCTCAATGGCTGAGCATAAATTATAGCAACTTTTAACTTGACGTAAACAGTTCTGTTCACCTACGATAGTAGACAGATTTGTTCACCACCGATTTACATTCAAAAATTAAGGGTTATAACCATGTGCAGCACAGCAACTGATCCAAGCTCAAATACAACCTCTTTGAGCACCTTAGGCATTCATCACCTCGGCCTCAGTGTGCCAGATATCAAACAAACAGCCACATTTTTCATCGAGCAGCTGCATTTTAAACAAGTGGGTGAAAAACAAGACTACCCGGCTATTTTTGTTTCAGACGGCACCGTTATGCTAACGCTATGGCAAATTAGCGATACTAACCAAATGGTCAATTTTGACCGCTATAAGAATGTTGGTTTGCATCATTTTGCGCTAAAAATGGCTAATGTTGAGCAACTGCAACACATACATCAGCGACTAGCGAAACTTGATAATGTAGACATTGAATTTGCACCAGAGCCATTAGGCGACTTACCGATTCATCACATGATGTGCACTATTCCCGGTGGCATTAGGCTTGAATTGATCGCGTAATCGCGCACTTGGTATAAGGAATAACAATGGACAAGCAACTGGCGCCCAGCTGGCATCAAGGTGAGCTGACGATGCAACAGCGAGCAGGAACCGAAAAGCGTATGGCCGAGATTGGGCCTAAGTTTATTCGTCGGTATCTGCCGCAACAGCATCGAGATTTTTTCGAATCACTGTCGATGATATTTATCGGTTATGCCGAGCTGCCATTACACACCAATGCAAGTGTGTTATTCGGTACGCCAGGCTTTGTCCAATCAATTACCGAAACAGAATTAGTGATAAACACTCAATATTCGATGGGTGATTTTATTAACGATCACCTCAATGTAGGTGATCGGATCGGTTTATTAGGCATCGTATTTGAAACTAAAAGACGTAACCGCATTAATGGCGTTATTACCGACATCAATCAAAAAAGCATTCGCGTAAAAGTATTACAAAGCTATGGTAATTGCCCTAAGTACATTCAACCAAAAGCGTTGCTACCAAACAGTGATTATGGGGAGTTTTCCAGAACAACACGAAGCCAACTTAGTCAGGCGGATCGACTACTCATTACTAATGCCGACGCTTTCTTTATTGGCAGTCGTTTTGATGATGGCCAGCAACTGAATAATCGAGGTGCAGATATCTCACATAGAGGCGGCCCCGCAGGCTTTGTATCAATAAACGAGCAAGGACAATTATTGGTTAATGATTATGTCGGTAATGGCTTTTTTAATACTTTAGGTAACTTGCTCGAAAACCCTATTGCCAGTTTACTATTTTGCGATTGGCAACAAGGTCATGCATTGCACATAACGGTATCAAGTCAGATAATGTGGCAGGATATAGAACAAATAGGCAGTGCAGAGTTAGCGAATACAACAGATATTCAGAGTAAAAATGCCGTTGCTCTAACTGAACGAACCTTGTGCTTTGCCCCGTTAAAAGTAGAACAACTCACTAACGGGTTAGCTTACCGTCAAACCAACCCGTTTTGATAGCCAATGTTATAAGATAGCCAGTGTTATAGCTCAAACAACACATCGGTACGAATAATGTATTTAACCCCAGAAAAAATAGGCTCTGAGCTGTGAATGCAGTGCAACGGGTGCATGCCGTGTGGAAAACACAATACACTCCCCGCCGGTGTTCGCACATCAACTTGGCGCATATTATCACCGTGTTTGGCTGGTAAACTTGGATTGTCGGCATTGACTAAAAAGCGCGTTGCACCGCCTTCAAAGTCTTCTGTCAGTAAGATTAAAAATGTCAGCAGACTGTAGCGATCACCAAAAGCATCTTGCACTAATTCACCGTCTATAACTTGACTGCCCGGCCACGAACCATCTGAATGAGGCTTAAAAAAATCACCTTGGTTATAGCGATAAAAACGAAACCGATTATTTAATCCTAAGGCTGCTTTACCACCAAAAATCCCTAGGTTGTCATCCATAAGCGATTTAACTCTATTCCAAATAACTTGCTCAGTGGTGTTATCGACGACCCAGGTTAAACTGTCGTTATGACGAACATGACGAGGCAGTGACACCGCGGCGTCGGGTAAAAAGCCCATCGACTCACTGACCGAAATTAACCGTTTACACTCATCTGGCGTCAATACATTGAGCAATTGAAACGCACCCGGTACTTCGGCTAATATTTTTTTACTCACGGTTAACTGCTGTGTTTCAGTCAAAGCCGCATCATTAAGCTCTGCAATATTGGCTTTGTGGTTCGCCCATGTTGGCAATGCAGGATGTTCAGCGCCGGGTTCACGTGCCACGACAAAATAATCTGAATTTACATCTGTTGTGTTCATTTATTTATACCTTTAACCAGAAAATGGGCTAGTAATGTTTCACTAAAAAGTGTGCTAGCGATTGCTTAGTCATCAATATGGGTTAATCCAAAAAAATTAATAACTCATCACACGTACTTGAGTAAATTGTCTGTGGCCTGCTGCGGTACCATGAAAGCCAAAACCACTTTGCTTAGCGCCTACCCATGGCGCATTACCTGCACCAGCACCTTGATTAACCCCAACCATGCCAGCATCAAGTTGCTCAGCAACCGCTTTAGCACCTTGGCCACCAAACACCACTGCTGCTAAACCATAATCACTGTTATTCGCACGACGAATGGCTTCATCAATGTCACTAAAATGACTGACTGCCACTACAGGACCAAAGGTTTCTTCACGTTCGAGCAGCATCTCAGGGGTAATCCCTGTGACCACTGTAGGTTGAATAAACGGTAATGGATAATTATCACTACCCAGTAAAAAGCTGGCGCCTTTGGCTTTAGCATCTTGCAACTGTTCAACCACTTTTTGGTGCTGGGTTGGGTTCACTATCGGGCCAATATTCACATTCGCTGCGTCCCATGCGCCTACGCGATAGCGGCTGGCTAAAGCTACTACTTTTTGTTCAAACTCATCGGCAATACGCTCATCAACATAAACTCGTTCCGTTGAGGTACACATCTGTCCGGCGTTTTCAAACGAACTGGCGACAGCGAATCTAACCGCAGAATCGATATTGGCGCTGGCCATCACAATCAAGGGGTCATTGCCACCCAGCTCCATTACCAAACGTTTTAAGCCAGAAGCTGCATTGGCCATAATGTTTTTACCAGCGGCCATTGAGCCTGTAAATGCCACCATATTAATGTCTGCAGCCACTAATGCTTGGCCAAGGGCTTTATCACCTTGAACCACTTGCAACACATGTTCTGGTAACACTTTATTAAGTGTTTTAATAAACAACTCAGCCACTAAAGGCGTCAATTCCGACGGCTTTAATATCACACTGTTACCCGCTATAAGCGCAGGCATCAGTAAGTTATTGGCCATGGCTATCGGGTAGTTCCAAGGCGAAATCACAGCCACAACACCTAATGGTCGATATTGTAATTCCGTACGATTATCAATTTGCTCAGTCGTTAAGGCATCACTTATTTCACTGGCAAAATAAGGCGCATTTTGTATCGTTCCTCCCACTTCATAAGTAGCGCGACGATAATCTTTACCCATTTCTTGACCAATAAGTGTTGCAAGCTCGTCTTGCACGTCCTCCAGCTGTTGATACGCTTTAACCACATATTGTTGGCGTTCTATTAACGGCAAACTTGCCCAAGCTTTTTGAGCAACTTTCGCATTGCTTATCACTGTGGGTAACAGCTCAATAGGGGTTATTTCGACACTACCGACCGCAATGGCTTCAATGTGTTCACCACCATCAACTTTGTGATAACTCGTGGGATCGTAAGAGGTTAATACTGCCATAGAGAAACATTCCTTAATGGTATTAAAGTGGCGCTAGCCGGTTTGTTTGATAGATGAATAGATTTATTGATAACCATTTTGATACAATGGAATACAAAAGCAACTAGTATACTTTTGGTAACCTAGGTTGGATTAATGAAAACTAAAATTGAAACAATGACTAACGGTCAAAAAAAAGTTATCAATGCTTGTGCTGAACCCTGCTCGGTCGAGCGCGGTATGCGTGTATTAGGCGGTAAATGGAAAGCATCCATTTTATGGCACCTGCAAGATGGCCCAGTACGATTTAATGATTTATCGCGCATGCTAGGCGGGGCAAGTAAAAAAATGGTCGACCAACGCCTTAAAGAATTAGAAGCCCAAGGGTTAGTGACTCGTCATGTGATTAGTGATCGTCCTATTGCGGTGTCTTATGCTATAACCGATTTTGGCCGCACAGCCTTAGACATTTTAGAACGCTTAAAAGATTGGGCTGATGAATACGTTGTTTAGCAAAGTACTATGGTCTGTTACTCACCATAAAGATACTGATGAAACATTAGCAAAAAGTATGCGCTAAGCTTTGAACGCCTTGAAACAAAATGGCGAATTAGAAAAAATCACCGCTCGTTAGTTTGTCCCTCATGTTAATTCTGTGGTCACAGACCAATAGCGGTAATATTTAACGTCATTGAGCAATCAATTTAGTACTAACAATATCGCAGCGCCCAAGCGATATTGTCTACTAATTAAAATTTAATAATCAAAGCCTAACTGCGCTTTAATACCTTCGTTAAACGCATGTTTAATCGGTTGTACTTCGCTCACCGTATCGGCTAATTCAATGATGTCACGGTGACAAGCTCGGCCAGTAATAATAACGTGTTGCATCGCAGGGCGATTTCTTAAAGCCGTTAATACCCGTTCAAGTTCGATATAGTGGTAACTCACCATGTAAGTTAATTCATCTAACAAAACCATGTTAATCGATTCATCTTTAAGTAACTTTTCAGCTTCAAGCCAAGCTTCCATTGCTGCTTGAGTGTCTTTTTCTTTGTCTTGAGTTTCCCAAGTAAAACCTGTGCCCATGACATGAAATGGCACACCTGCACCCTCAAGTAAATTACGCTCGCCGCACGCCCAAGTACCTTTAATAAATTGTACTACTGCGGCTTTATGTCCATGGCCTACAGCGCGAGTAATCGAACCAAAACCAGAGGTTGATTTGCCTTTACCGTTACCAGTTAATACTAACAAAATGCCTTTTTCGTCTTGTGCGGCGGCAATTTTGGCATCCACCCCCACTTTGACTTTCTGCTGGCGGGCTTTATGACGTTCAGCTTTGCTTGCGTCAATAGCGTTATCTTGTTCAGTGTCGTGGTTATCAGTTGTCATGCAATTAATCCTTTCAGTGTGTTCATGTCCAAATGCGCTTCTAATACGTCGGCAAGACGATTTAGTTGCTGCTCGCGGATTTGGTTAATATCAATATGCTGCGCGTTGGTTAACCCTGCCCAGCCTAATATGAGTTGGCACGCTTGGGGGCTGTCAAACAAGCCGTGTATATATGTTGCTAAAATTTGTTGGTCATTACTCAGTAAGCCGTCGAGTTTCGCCTCCGGCAACGGTTGATCGGCCACATGTTTAATCAACATGGGTTGCGTTAGGTCACCTTGAGTGAGTGAAGACTCACCACAATGAATTTCATAGCCACTAAACTCGGCCTGCTGGTCTTGTAAGCGTAAGTGACCCCTTACTTGAGTTAAGGTTTTACTAACCGTTAATACGGTAGTAATAGGCAATAGGCCCAATCCGTCACTGCAACCAGCGTTATCTTCAATGCCTAAAGGGTCATCAATAAGCTCACCCATCATTTGATAACCGCCACAAATACCGATGACTTTACCGCCGTAACGTAAATGATGTTTGAGCTTAATATCCCAACCTTGCTGACGCATAAAAGCTAAATCCGCACGGACATTTTTACTGCCAGGCAAAATGATGATATCGGCGTGAGGCCACACCGCCGAACTAGCATCGCTTTGCATGCTCACATAATGAAAATCAATTTGTGGATGTAAGCGCAGCGGATCAAAGTCGGTGTGATTACTGATCCTCGGGTACACTAAAACCAATACAGTTAACCTAGCGGATGTGTCTGTTAATGGATTAATGGGCGTGTCAATTAATGCATCTTCAGCATCTAGATGTAAGTCGTGTAAATACGGTAGCACGCCCAATACTGGTTTATTGGTGTATTGTTCAAGCCAATCAATACCCGGCTGTAATAAGCTCATATCGCCTCGAAAACGATTAATCACAAAGCCTTTAACCCGCGCTTGCTCATTTGGACTTAACAGCGCTAACGTACCCACCAGATGGGCAAATACGCCACCTTTATCAATGTCAGCAATAATGATCACTGGGCAATCGGCTACTTCGGCAAAGCCCATATTGGCAATATCACCTTCACGTAAATTGATTTCGGCAGGACTACCCGCGCCCTCTATCACCACCAATGAGTATTGCTGTTGCAAGCGCCTGTAAGATTGCATTACCGCCGCCAAAGCTAAGGTTTTATAGCCTTGGCTCTGTGGACCAAAAAAAGCCTTGGCTTCTAATGTGGTTAACGCTTTACCGTGAATAATGACTTGGGCACCAGTATCTGAACTTGGTTTCAATAATACGGGATTAAAATCGGTATGAGGAGGAAGGTTACACGCAAAGGCTTGTAGTGCTTGGGCGCGGCCAATTTCGCCACCATCGACAGTAACCGCACTGTTTAACGCCATATTTTGTGGTTTAAAAGGTGCTACATTGACGTGTTGCCGGGAAAATACTCGGCATAGTCCAGCAACCAGTGTACTTTTACCCGCATCAGAAGTGGTGCCTTGTACCATTAATGCGCCATACAATTGTGGAATGGTTGAAGATTGATCGTCAGCCAATGACATTATGCTTTTAAGACCAAAGGCAGCCCAGCGACCACCAAAGTAACTTGATCAGATATCGCCGCTACGGCTTGATTGAGCCAACCGGCTTCATCAACAAAACGGCGATTTAACTCACCCATAGGAACAATGCCAGAGCCCACTTCATTGCTGACTAACACCACATGGCTTTGTAATGCAGACAAACTGTCGATGAATAATGACTTTTGGCTGGCCCACGAGGCGCCATCATTTAATAATAAGTGGTTGGTTAATAATAAGGTCAGGCAATCAAGCAATATCACTTGTTGTGGTTTATCTATTGCCACTAATGTTTGGGCAATATCGTAAGCTTGTTCGTGCAATGTCCAGCTATGGGCGCTGGACATACGGTCTTGTTGGTGTTGATTAATACGCTCAGACATTTCATCGTCTAATGCTGTTGCTGTGGCTAAGTAAACACATGAATAACCAATAGCAGCGTATTCCGCCACACATTGTTCTGCATATCGACTTTTACCACTGCGCGCACCGCCCAACACCAAATGAATCATCAGCTTATCCCAACCGCTAAAATTACCAGATAACAACACACTTCACTAATTTGCTGTGCTGCGCCTAAGGTGTCGCCAGTATAACCACCAATTTGTTTACGGAAAAAACCGCCCAATAAAATACGCGCCAACCATAAGCCAATAAACAACACAAAAGCGACGACACCATTAAGCCATAACAACACAAAAATACCACTGGCAAGTAAAATAAGTAAGTCGTTTAACTGTTGATTTTCCGCCATTGGTTTCGACTTGCTGCTGTCGTCGTCGCGCACATATTGCCCACTAAAAATTAAGCTACCAGACACAACGCGACTGAGAGTATGACCCACTATAAGCGCACTTACCGCAGCCATTGGGCTATATAATGCTAACTCAACTAACAATTGCCATTTCAGTACTAGCACCAACACTAACGCTAAAGCACCATAACTGCCTAAGCGCGAATCTTTCATAATTCGCAGTTTATCTTCTACCGTCCAACCACCACCAAAGCCGTCTGCTGTGTCAGCTAAACCGTCCTCATGAAAGCCTCCGGTCACTAATACACCCGCCACCATTGCTAGCAAAATCGCAATGCTCGCTGGTAAAATAAGCTGCGCGAGCCAAAAAACCAACGCACTTATTAAGCCTATGACTAAACCGACCAAGCCAAAATAACGGCTAGCTTTGTTCAGCTCGTCACTGTCTATCATTACCCATGATGGAACAGGGATCCGAGTAAAAAAACTCAACGCCACAAAAAATAAATTTAACTGCCGCAACCATTTTATCTCGCCAGACATTTTATTCCTTTAAACCACATTATTAACGCCAGCATCATCAAAACTGGCCATTTGATTGTAAAAATTCACCGCAGCGTGAATTAACGGTAACGCTAACGCAGCACCTGTACCCTCTCCAAGTCTTAAACCCAGCGACAGCAATGGAGTTGCTTGTAACTGTTTTAAAAGAAGCTTATGTCCCTGCTCTTGCGACTCATGAGCAAAGACTAAATAATCTCTTGCTTGTGGAAATAATGTTACCGCAACTAATGCAGCAGCAGTAGCGATAAAACCATCTATTAGCACTAATATTTTTTGTTCCGCAGCAGCCAAAATTGCCCCAGTCATTTGCACAATTTCAAACCCACCTACATGTGCCAAAATAGCCTCAGGAGACACTAGTTCATGTTGATGTAAATCAAGCGCTTGGTTAATTAATTTGGTTTTGATTACCAAGGTGGCATCGTCTATTCCAGTGCCTCGACCAACACATTGTTCAACATTGATATTAAGCATAGCTGACATTACCGCTGTCGCGGCAGATGTGTTGCCAATACCCATTTCACCCAAGGCAATAATATTGCAACCAGCATCAACATGACGGCTAACCAAGTGACGTGCAAGCTCAAACCCCAATGCGACTTTTTCAAGCGACATTGCGGCAGTCAAATGCATTGCATTAGTGCCCGCGCCTAAGCGCTGATCAATCACTTTGGCTTGGTCTGTTAGTGGCTGTAATATTCCACAATCAATTATCTCCAGCTCAAAACCCACTTGGCGACAAAACACATTAATTGCCGCACCACCTTGAACAAAATTTTGTACCATTTGTGTGGTGACTTCGCTAGGTGCAATCGAAACACCGAAAGCAGCAATACCATGGTCGGCAGCAAACACCAACATGGTCGGTTTTTTAATTTGCAGTGGTGTACTTAAAAGGTGTTGATTACCACTGTGCTGCACCCGAGCGATCTGTAATGCCAACGATTCAAGTTGCCCTAACGCCCCTAACGGTTTGGTTTTTTGATTAATCTTATGCTGAATATTATCATCAACTTTAGGGTTAATAGGTTCTATCACAAACATCACAACTCCAATAACTTGTGCAAATACATTTCAACATAATGTGCATCACAGTCCATATAAAAGTACTTAATAAAGTGCTTATCACTATTCACATTCGAATGTCTAAAGGATTAACGGCGCTGGCGCAAAATAAACAAGAAAAATACACTGCCTAATGCGGCTGTAATAATACCGACTGGCAGTTCTTGATTGCCTAAAATACATCGGGCTATCACGTCAATCCACACCATAAATAAGCCGCCCAACATCGCGGTTAAGATCATCGGCTGACGCCCAGAAAACAATAACCTAACAGTGTGAGGGATCATCAACCCCACAAAACCAATACCGCCACAAGTCGCCACCAACATCGCGGTGATCAGTGAACACAGTAACAACATACTTAAGCGCAATTTAGCGACATTAATCCCTAACGTATGAGCGGTTTCATCACCCGCTTGCAGCGCCATAATTTGCCGCCTAAATGCCAACATAATCAATAAACTAATCCCAACTGTCACACTGGGTAACAGTAAGTTAGACCAACTGGCTTTGGCAAAACTGCCTAAACTCCAAAATAACACTGAGGCTGCAGCCTGTGGGCTAGAAAAATACAACAGTAAGCTGGTCAATGCGCCAAATAAAAACGAGGTCGCCACGCCAGACAACAACATACGTTCAACTTGGCTTGTTCGGCCAGAACCAGACAAAATAAACACAATCAACACCGACAAACTCGCACCGATAAATGCTCCAATCGGTATACTTAATGTCGACCAAGACCACCAAGGTTGTGCCGTAAAGCTTGGGGCTATGGTCAATGCACCTGAAAACAGCTGCGCAAACACCCCTGTTTGACTGAATAATGACACCACCAATACCGCACCAAATGACGCTCCCGAGCTAATGCCAAATAAATAGGGATCGGCTAACGGGTTACGGGTCACGGTTTGTAACACACTGCCTGCAATAGACAACCCAGCGCCAGCCACAAATGCCAATAAAATCCGCGGTAAGCGTAATTCAAGCACAATACGTTGGGTTAATTTAATCCCTTGATCGCTGCCATTAGTCGAACTCGGTACATCACCACTTAATAAACTATTAAAACTCATTAATACGTCATTAAGATGAATATTAGCGGCACCAAAACTTGCGGCAAATATCGGGGTGAGCAGCGTGATAAAAACCAATAAACTGAAATAAATATAATATCGACGTTGTGATGCATCAATCATGATCAGGGCATCCTTTTTGACTTGGCTGGTAGCCATAAAAATAACTGATCAGGGGTTTACCATGTTGTGGATGAAGATTGATGTCGCAGCACACACCAAATACCTCACTAATTTGTAGCTCTGTGAGGACTTCTATTGGGGTACCTTTAGCAATTAACTGGCCGTGATCGAGCAGCAATAATTTATCGCACATCGCACTGGCTAAATTCAGATCATGGATTGACGCAATAACACTAATGCCTAATGATTTGACCAGTTCAAGAATCTGAATCTGATAGCGAATATCCAAATGATTGGTCGGTTCATCTAAAATAAGAATGTGCGGTTGTTGCACAATAGCGCGGGCAATCAATGCACGTTGCTTTTCGCCGCCAGATAACAGTTCATACTGTTGCAGTGCTTTTTGTTGTAATCCCACTTTGGTTAATGCACTTAACACACGCTCACGGTCTTGGGCAGTGTTAGCGTCAAATAAGCCTTTATGCGGTGTCAGCCCCATCGCCACTAACTGCTCGGTAGTCATATCAAAATAATGAGGAGTATCTTGTTGCACCACGGCAATGTTCTGCGCTAACAACTTAGAGGAATATTCACTGATGGGTTTAGAGAAAATATCAATATCGCCGCTGGTCGGCACAATATAACGATACAAACAGCGCAACAAACTAGACTTACCTGCACCATTGGGGCCAATTATCCCTAGCATTTGACCTTTAGGCAAACTGAAATGAATGTCCGCCAAAATCGTTTTATTATCAACTTGCCAAAAAAGATGATTTACATCTAGTACAAATTCAGACATGTAAGTTAACCCGCCATGTCCATTTAATTAACACAAACATCTATTTAATAACTCCCCTAAGTTACCCGCTTAGGCATGGATATTGAGGCGATTCAAAGCTGGTATCTGACTTATGCACCCAAAATATATCATTGGTACATCTACAGTTGCGGGTACAGTTTGGGCTTATCCCAATTCCCAATACCTTGAAAAGCACTATTATTTTGAAACTATGATCTTAAAAACCCTTAACTTAACACTCTTAACTTAACGCTATGATTTTGAAAGAATGATCATCATTATGATACTGCAACGACTAAGCAATGGCACTAAAGCAATCACGATTAAGCATTAGGCCAATGTAATCTAAAACTCACTTTAGCAGGCTTACTCTCCATTGCCGTTGGCTGAGAACGGTCAATAATATCAACATCGTCAGGCCAATAAACATCGAGCACCATAATAGCAGCATAGGGGATCGCTAGGTTAGCGAATAATCCGCTACATTGGCCGGCATTAAGCACATATCCCATAATGCATCTAATTACGCCACCATGGGTCACCACCAATGCTTGTGGAATTGATTCGTCAGCTTCATCTGTCTTATTCAACACTGGCTGTAAACAGGCTGCAACCTCAATTAGTCCTTGTTGTACCCGCTCTGCAAAATCGACCACACTTTCGCCCTTTTCGGGGGTGTTTTCAACATTCCATGGATCCCGCCAATAGGCATCAAATTGGCTTGGGCTTTTATGATAAATTTTATCAAATGCTTGGCCATCCCATACGCCAAAGTTTATCTCTTGCAAAGCTGGCACCAGCTTTAGCGGCACGGTTAATTGTTGCGATAAGCTTGCGGCAAAGGTTTTACAGCGCACTAAAGGCGAACTAAAAATATGGCTTATTGGGTGCGTGACACGAGCAAAGGCTTGGCGCATTTGTTCGTGGCCTTGCGCCGTTAATGGCACATCAATTTGACCACGAGCGATTTCACCACCTTCACACTCACCGTGACGTAAAAACACTATCTTGGCTTGTTTCATTTGCATAAACCTCAACTCAGGGTATCAAACAGTGATTTTGCGTTGCTAACAAATGGCAAATTTGAGATCACTTGGGGTCATCATTCTGATGTTAACTTACCTTTTAAGCCAAATTGAGCTTAATTCAGTCTTGCTCTGGCAGTAAAATTTCGCGTACTATGGACGTCTATACGTTTATATGTCCAAAATACTATCTTAAAAGGTAAGCATTTAGAAGATAATCATTGTAAGCAACAATTGTACGCGACTATTCTATCTAAGACTGATAGTGATAGTTGTATACAACACTTGTACACCGCACTTGTACACAACAATGATGTTATCGCCCTACTATTGTAAAAATAAGGGTATGCTTATCTCAATCAAGGTATCAAGCAACATAGTGATAAAAAGGTAACTGTTATGGCGAAATCGACTTCTTACAGTCAAACACTTAAACAACTTAATGCATTGTTAGCGCAGCGTATTGTGATTTTAGATGGCGCTATGGGCACCATGATCCAAGACTATAAGTTGGAAGAAGAAGATTATCGTGGCGAGCGTTTTAAAGATTGGCATTGCGATGTTAAAGGCAACAATGACTTATTAGTACTCAGCCAACCGCAAATCATTAAAGATATTCATACTCAGTACCTGTTAAACGGTGCCGACATTATTGAAACCAACACCTTTAATGCCACCACCATTGCCATGGCCGACTACGACATGCAGTCACTGGCCGCTGAAATTAACCTTGCTGGAGCCCAAGTCGCCCGCCAAGCAGCAGATGAAGTAGCTGCGCAAACTGGTTCGCCACGTTATGTTGCCGGTGTATTAGGTCCAACCAACCGTACCTGTTCTATCAGTCCAGACGTTAACGACCCTGGGTTTCGTAATGTCAGTTTCGACCAATTAGTTGAAGCTTATGTCGAATCAACCAGCGCCTTAATTGAAGGCGGCGCCGATATCATTATGGTTGAAACCATTTTTGATACCTTAAACGCCAAAGCCGCCCTGTTCGCGATTGAAAAAGTATTCGATCAACTTGGCGATCGCTTACCAGTAATGATCTCTGGCACTATTACCGACGCATCAGGCCGCACACTAACCGGCCAAACAACCGAAGCCTTTTATAACTCTTTACGCCACATCAAGCCGTTATCGATTGGCCTTAACTGCGCCCTTGGACCAAAAGAGTTGCGTCCGTACGTTGAAGAATTGTCACGTATTGCCGAATGTTATGTCTCTGCCCACCCAAATGCTGGCTTACCTAATGAATTTGGTGGCTATGATGAAACCCCAGAAGAAATGGCCGAAGTCATTAATCAATGGGCGCAAGAAGGCATGCTTAATATTGTCGGTGGCTGTTGTGGTAGTACACCCAATCACATTAGTGCCATTCGTGAAGCAGTGCTCCGACACGAACCAAGACAGATCCCAGATCTTCCAGTCGCGTGTCGTTTATCTGGCCTAGAACCACTTACCATTGATAAAAACTCGTTATTTGTGAATGTCGGCGAGCGCGCAAACGTGACTGGTTCGGCCAAGTTTTTACGCTTAATTAAAGAAGAAAAGTTTGAAGAAGCGTTAGATGTCGTGCGCGAGCAGGTTGAAAACGGCGCGCAAATTATCGACGTCAACATGGACGAAGGTATGCTTGATGGCGTGGCGTCAATGGCGAAGTTTTTAAACTTAATCGCCTCTGAGCCCGATATCTCTCGCGTGCCAATCATGATTGACTCATCAAAATGGGAAGTGATTGAAGCCGGCCTTAAATGCGTTCAAGGCAAGTCGATTGTAAACTCTATTTCGATGAAAGAAGGCGAAGCCAAATTTATCGAACAAGCCACCTTAGTGAAACGCTATGGCGCTGCCGCCATTGTCATGGCCTTTGACGAAGACGGCCAAGCCGATACACGTGAACGTAAAACCCAAATTTGTACCCGTGCTTATCGTATTTTGGTCGATGTTGTCGGCTTTCCACCAGAAGACATTATTTTCGACCCTAACATTTTCGCCATTGCCACCGGTATTGATGAACACGACAACTATGCAGTCGACTTTATCGAAGCCATTAAAGACATCAAAGCCACCTTGCCACACGCGATGATCTCCGGTGGCGTGTCTAACGTGTCATTCTCGTTCCGTGGTAACAACCCAGTACGCGAAGCTATTCACGCGGTGTTTTTATACCATGCCATTCAAGCAGGCATGGACATGGGTATTGTTAACGCAGGTCAGTTAGCCATATACGATGATATTGACCCAGAGCTCAAAAAACGGGTTGAAAACGTAGTCCAAAACTTACCTTGCCCGGTTGCCGACTCAAGTAACACCGAACAACTACTCGACATCGCTGAAAGCTTTAGAGGTGATGGCTCACAAGTGGCCAAAAAAGAAGACTTAGCATGGCGCAGTTGGCCGGTATCCAAACGCTTATCGCACGCATTGGTTAAAGGCATTACCGAATTTATTGATGAAGACACCGAAGCTGCCCGCCAAGAAGCCGTGCGTCCGCTCGATGTTATCGAAGGGTCGTTAATGGACGGCATGAACGTGGTCGGCGACTTATTTGGCGCGGGCAAAATGTTCTTACCGCAAGTGGTTAAATCGGCTCGGGTAATGAAAAAAGCCGTCGCTTACCTTAATCCTTATATCGAACTCGAAAAGGTTGCTGGCCAGTCAAACGGGCGAATTTTAATGGTCACCGTAAAAGGTGATGTGCATGACATAGGTAAAAATATCGTTGGTGTGGTACTTGCCTGTAACGGCTACGAAGTGGTCGATCTTGGGGTAATGGTTTCGGTCGATAAAATTCTCGATGCAGTAAAAGAGCATAATATCGACATCATCGGCATGTCAGGTTTAATCACTCCAAGCTTGGATGAAATGGTTCACAACGTGAAAACCTTCCACCGTGAAGGCTTAACCATCCCTGCAATTATTGGTGGGGCAACCTGCTCTAAAATTCATACTGCGGTAAAAATAGCACCGCATTATCCACACGGTGCCATTTACATTGCCGATGCATCACGTGCAGTGCCTATGGTGTCGAAACTGATTAACAACGAAACACGTCAAGCCACCATCGACGAAGCCTACGCAGAATACGATATGATGCGTGAAAAACGTTTGTCGCAAACCAAGCGTAAAACCATAGTATCGATTGAAGCTGCGCGTGAAAACCGTTGCAAACACGACTGGGACAGCTACACCCCATTTACACCTAATGTATTAGGCCGCCAAGTGTTTGATGACTACCCACTAGAAGACTTAGTTGAACGTATCGATTGGACACCGTTCTTTAGAAGCTGGGAGCTGCACGGTCATTACCCAGAAATTTTAAACGACAAAGTCGTTGGCGAAGAAGCGGTTAAATTATTTGCCGATGGCCAAGCAATGCTGAAGCAAATTATTGCTGAAAAGTGGCTTACCGCCAAAGCAGTAATCGGTTTATTCCCAGCCAATACCGTCAACCATGACGACATTGAACTGTATACCGATGAAAGCCGCACCACATTGGAAATGACCACTCATCATCTTCGTATGCAGCTTGAACGTGTCGGTAACGACAACTTCTGTTTATCAGACTTTGTTGCACCAAAAGATTCAGGCGTTGCTGATTACATGGGCGGTTTTGCAGTGACAACGGGTCACGGTATTGATGAACATGTTGCCCGCTTTGAAGCCAATCACGATGACTACAACGCGATTATGCTCAAATGCTTAGCCGACCGTTTAGCCGAAGCTTTCGCCGAGCGCATGCACGAACGTGTTCGTAAAGAGTTTTGGGGTTATGCTGCGGATGAAGTACTCGACAATGAAGCGTTAATTCGCGAACGTTATAAAGGCATTCGCCCTGCACCAGGTTACCCAGCATGCCCAGACCACACTGAAAAAGGTTTGTTATGGGATTTACTCAAACCCGATGAAATGATTGATTTAAACATCACCGAAAGCTTTGCCATGTACCCAACGGCTGCGGTATCTGGCTGGTACTTTGCCCATCCGAAATCACGCTATTTTGGTGTGACCAATATTGGTAAAGATCAGGTTGAAGATTATGCACAGCGTAAAGGCATGACATTGGAAGAAGCTGAGCGATGGTTGGCACCAATATTGGATTATGATCCAGAATAGAGAGCGGCCCTGAATAAAGAGTACTCCCAATTAGAGAGTGATTAAAAATAAAGAGTAACCTTGAGTCATCACGGTTACTCTTTTTTATGTCCAAACTTCGTTTGGATTAAGATCACAAGGTTCCTCTCTCATGGATCACTCAACCAGATTGTTGCCCGAGAACTTTGAGTTGTTTGGATACTATTAAAACTGCGGTTTATTGATAAGTGCTGCCATTGTGTTTTAACCAGCCGCCTGGGTGTTGTCCGCGTGGATCGTGATGAGTCCAATGGATGACGCCACCTTTGTTATTAAATTCATAAACACCGTAAAACTCGACCGTATCGCCAACATTTAGGCCATCTATACGTGATGCTAAATCAATATTATGGGCAACGAGTAAGGTGGTTCCGCTGGCTATTTTCAAAATAAATCGTTGGTGGCGACTGCCTTTTAGATCATCGGCGAGCACTTTTATCACCTCACCAGCCCCAGCTACCTGAGCATTACTCTGTTGATTATCAATGGCATTTTGTAACGCACTATCACTGCTAGCGGTATAGCCAGCATAAACGTTTTGTACAATTTGAGTAGTTTGACCCTTTTTATCCAAAAAGCCAAATATCGCGAGACCAAGTAAACAGATAACTAGGATTTTTTTCATGTTTATCAATTCCTTTTAAACAACAATCAAAATAAAGCTAAACAAAAACGCGATAGTTTATCGCGTTTTTAATGAGTAATCTAAAGTCTAAAATCTATTTAATCGACTCTAGCCATTGGTTAAATGATGATGCAGGCATAGCACCTGATTGCTGTGCAAGCACTTTGCCTTGTTTAAATACCATCAAAGTCGGAATAGATCGGATATTAAATTGCCCAGCTAAGGCTTGTTGTTCTTCGGTATTAAGTTTACCAAAACGGAATTTGGGTTCCCATTTTTTAGCTGATTGAGCAAACACCGGAGCAAAGTTTTTACACGGACCGCACCAGCTGGCCCAAAAATCTACCACTAATGGTAGCTCTGATTTATTAGCATGGTGGCTAAAATTGGCAGCTGTTAACTCTATCGGTTCACCAACAAACAGACTCTTTTTGCATTTTCCACAAGTAGGTTGTTGTTCAAGACGTTCTTCAGGAATACGATTTAACGTATCGCAATGGGGGCAAGCTATAATCATGATTAGACCTCATCAACTTCATTATTGAGACTCTTTAATCATAAACCTTGTTGGTGTGTTAAACGAATAATCGTTTAATTTATTTATCGCTTTTTGGACTATGGCCGCCAATGTCATGACCGCTGGCCATAAAAACATAGTCAATCCATACAAGCTTAATTCCGGCTCGTAAACCTTACCTGAATGACAAGATTAATCAACAACAGTACTTAAACCTTAAGTCGCCACATCTCAAAGGTTTCTTGGCAAAGCTGTTCCCTAAACTTAGGATGAGCAATATCGATAAGAGCACGAGCTCGTTCTCGTAACGATTTACCGCGTAAATAAGCGGTTCCGTACTCGGTAACAATATAGTGTACATGTGCACGAGTTGTTACCACGCCAGCGCCTGGCGATAATACTGTGGCAATCCGCGACATGGTGCCATTAGCCGCAGTACTGGGTAATGCGATGACAGATCGGCCGCCTTCAGAAAGACCTGCCCCGCGTATAAAGTCCATCTGGCCACCTACACCTGAGTATATTTGAGTACCCAATGAATCAGCACACACTTGCCCTGAAATATCGACCTGTAACGCTGAGTTTATCGACATCACATTAGGGTTTTTACGGATAATCGCTGTGTCATTAACCTGCTCAATATCCATGAATATCACCGAAGGATTGTCATCAACAAAGTCATAAAGTCGTTGGCTACCCAAAGCAAAGCCTGTCACAGTCTTACCGGGATGTACTTTCTTACGACTATTATTGATCACGCCAAGCTCGACCAGATTAAGCACGCCATCAGAAAATAGCTCAGTGTGAACGCCTAAATCATTATGTTTGGTTAAACACCCCAATACAGCATCTGGAATGGCGCCAATACCCATCTGTAAGCAAGCGCCATCAAGTACTAATTTGGCCACATTCTGGCCGATGGCCAAGCTTATCGCATCGCTTGGGGCGAATAGATGTTGTGGTAAAGGCATGCTCTGTTCATACACGGCTGCGAACTTATTGTAATGAATAAAACCATCACCATGGGTGCGAGGCATCATGGGATTAATGTGAGCAATAATTTTACCCGCCATTTGGCAGGCCGCTAAAGTTGCCTCAACCGATATACCTAACGAACAGATACCATGTTTATCTGGCGGGGAAACTTGAATGATGGCGGTGTCGATATGCTGTTCGCCAGAACGAAACAACTTGGGCACCTCAGAGAGGAAAATCGGCACATAATCGGCATCACCTTGTTGTAACAACGAACGCGTGGGTGTGCCAGCAAAGAAACAGCGATGGCGAATATGATCCCTTAAACGGGGATCACTTAGCGACTCAGCCCCTTCTGTGTGTAGCTGCAATAATGTTAAACCATGCTTAGTTAATGCATGTTCGGCTAACGCGTCGAGTAGCATTGTTGGTGTAGCCCCCATGGAGTGAGTCCACAAGGTTTCACCACTTTCAATTAACGATACGGCTTCTAATGCAGTGCTACAAATAATTGGTTTCATTAATATTACTCAAGGTCATTAAGCTATTTGTAGTGTAAGGGTTAAATTAACGTTTTAATAGCGTTAACAACATACACTATGAGCTAAAACATAGA
Organism: Shewanella polaris; assembly: GCF_006385555.1. Taxonomy (NCBI): domain Bacteria; kingdom Pseudomonadati; phylum Pseudomonadota; class Gammaproteobacteria; order Alteromonadales; family Shewanellaceae; genus Shewanella; species Shewanella polaris. Next base: position 3,622,511 of record NZ_CP041036.1, read on the forward strand.
GTTGAGATATAGAGTCTTTACAGAGCATTATTTAAAACCAATTCCACTAATTATCTGGTCATTCAGCTGGAATTCTGTGCCTTCTAGGCAAGTAATAGGATTGTAGGCATAGTTGCTCTCGGCAACTGCTCCTGCGTTGCTCTACCTCCTGCATCCATGCAGTCGTACGTCAAAATGCTATTAAGCAGCATAGAAGGCACAGAAACCCGCCTTGCAGGAGACGCTCAGACAGTCCATTTCTTTGTTGCATTGTTTTAAAAGGGAATAACCATTGTTTCAACAATGCGCCTCAAACTGAACAGTCTGAGCGACTCTGATTGGTCACATAATTAATGGAAATGGTATAAATAATAAATGAGACATAAATGGTGTTAGCTTCAGTTAATCAAAACGGCTCTATAAGATTAATATAATATTGTGGATATTATGCTTAAAAAGGTGAAAACCTGCAGGCCAATGATCTTACTAGCTTTAAGCCTTGCTAGCTTGTTTTGATGAGTGAAGCGGTATTTTGCCTGTTATCTGCGCATCACATGGAGTATTCAGTCTGATGGTGTGGATGCAATTAATCACTAATAACAAAACATCATCATGAAATCAGATAGTACTAGGAAATAAAATGGGAGGACTGAGAATTATCTCAGCCCTCATCAATGAAAACCTTAAGCAATTTTGAATGTAGCCACTTGTTGTTGCATCGATTGAGCAAGTGATTGTAAGTCATCGACTGAATGAGTCAGTTTTTCTGTCGCAGCGGATGAGGCTTGAGTAATATCATTTATGGTGATGATACTTTTATTGATGCTCTCCGCCACATAAGATTGCTCTTCTGCCGCTGTAGCAATTTGAGTATTCAGTTCATTGATGCTGTCGACCGAGGTGACAATGTCACTTAGCACTGAACCAGCACTATTTGTTTTATCATTGGCATTGTTTACTAAAATTAAACCTTCATCCATTGAAGAGACGGCAAGAACAACACTTTGTTGGAGTTCATCAATCATGGTTTCAATTTGCAGGGTTGATTCTTGAGTTCGCTTAGCTAACGTTCGCACTTCATCGGCAACAACAGCAAAACCTCTCCCTTGCTCACCTGCTCTGGCAGCCTCAATAGCAGCGTTTAACGCTAAAAGGTTGGTCTGCTCAGCAATGCCTTTAATAACATTCAATACCTGACCAATATTTTGGCTTTCTTTAGCTAGATGAGATATTACCTCAGCAGTTTTACCAATTTGGCTAGATAATTGCGACATACTGTCTATTGAATGCTGAACAATGACATTACCATTTTCAGCATGACCATTGGCTTGTCTGGCTTTTTCTGCGGCAAAATTAGTACTTTGAACCACTTCGGCCACTGTCGCTGTCATTTCGTTCATAGCGGTTGCGGTTTGCTCTGACTCATCTTGCTGCTGCAGCATTCTATGATTAGTTTCTTCGGTGAAACGTTGCAACTCTCCTGAGGAAATATTAATAGTATTAGCGGCATCTGTAATAGATTCAATAATGTTTCTGAGATGCGTGATCACTCCTGTAAGGCTCGTTGAGATCATCCCTAACTCATCATCGTTATAAGGAGTAAACACTTGGGTTAAATCTGAATTTTGTTTAATGAGCTTAAGCTTCATCAAAATGTCAGTCACTGGCATCATAACGCTGCGTAGTACCCATATTGTTAACACGACACTGATAACGACGGCGCAAAACGTGAAGAAAATAAATAACTTGACCGATGATTGGTATATGTCTTGGGTTAATCGCCATTCATCGCCTGCGACATTAATTTGCAATGACACTAATTCGGCAATTTTACCGCTAATGGGATCTATTACGCCGTATAAAGGCATAATGTCATCAGCCAATTGACCTGTAATATCTCCAGACATTTTCTGTAGTTTGTTGATGAGAAAATCAATTTTTTCATCCGCGGGGCCAAACATATCATTGGCTTCTATACTAAGTTGGCTTTCTTTGGGGGTTAACTGAGTGGCTAAATATTTTTTCCACAGTGTATCAATATTACTTTTTGCACTTATTAATGTCTCAGCAGCATCTTGTGCGGTTGAGCCGCCAGCATTGGCTTTGTTTATTGCATCAATGACTAAGACAGCATAGTCATCACCAATGATTTTTAAATCTTCTAACGGTACAACCCGATCAGAATAAATCCTCATCACTCCATCTTCGATTTTTCCCATCATGTTGACAGCGATGCCACAAATCACAATGAGAATAACTAATGGAATTAACGAACTAATGAGCATTTTTTGTTTTATTTTAAAATTAAGCATAATATTCCGCCAAGTAAAAATGATTAAACTACAAAGCTCTATCAATCCTTAGAGGAACTTTACAATATGACTTTATGGTGTGATTTACAGTATATTCAAGAGATTCCCACTAACACTATATTAACAAAAAAACTATACAATAATGAGTAACTGTATTCAATACTGTAAATACTATAAAAACCATTTATGCTTTATATGTCACATTAGAAAAACCAAAATCATTACTCACGGTTATTTAATAAGATTGGGATGATATTTGGTTTGATCGAATATTGACCACACTGCCAGTATATTTCGCCTAGTGAGCACATTGATAAACATCAAATTGCAGACGTAAAAAAGCCCGCTATATAATAGCGGGCTGTCTCACGACTCTTTCAAGTCAATTAGGCGCCTAAAAATAACCTATTTCACATGGGCATATCGGCCACACAAACATGATGTTCAGATAAACCAAGCCATAATATCAACAAATAACAGACGTAAAAAAGCCCGCTACATAATAGCGGGCTGTCTCACGACTCTTTCAAGTCAATTAGGCGCCTGGAAATGACCTACTCTCACATGGGGAGACCCCACACTACCATCGGCGATACTGTGTTTCACTTCTGAGTTCGGAATGGGATCAGGTGGTGCCACAGCTCTATGGTTTCCAGACAAATTTTGCTTATCTAACGCATTATTCTTGATGCATTAAATAATAATTCGAAAAGCTGATTATGCTTTATTAAAGCGTACTTGAGTCTCTCACACTGCTTAAGCGCTCTATTCTAACACTAAGGTCATGCTCCCTTTAGTACGACCTCCATGGAAGGAGGAAGTGCTAGAAAATGTCGGGAACATTTTCAGTAAAACCCATCTGGGTTGTATGGTTAAGCCTCACGGGTCATTAGTACAAGTTAGCTCAACGCCTCACAACGCTTACACACCTTGCCTATCAACGTAGTAGTCTCCTACGGCCCTTTAGAGAGCTTAAAGCTCTAGGGATGACTCATCTTAGGACTCGCTTCCCGCTTAGATGCTTTCAGCGGTTATCGATTCCGAACGTAGCTACCGGGCAATGCTATTGGCATAACAACCCGAACACCAGCGGTTCGTCCACTCCGGTCCTCTCGTACTAGGAGCAGCTTCCTTCAATCATCCAACGCCCACGGCAGATAGGGACCGAACTGTCTCACGACGTTCTGAACCCAGCTCGCGTACCACTTTAAATGGCGAACAGCCATACCCTTGGGACCGACTTCAGCCCCAGGATGTGATGAGCCGACATCGAGGTGCCAAACACCGCCGTCGATATGAACTCTTGGGCGGTATCAGCCTGTTATCCCCGGAGTACCTTTTATCCGTTGAGCGATGGCCCTTCCATTCAGAACCACCGGATCACTATGACCTACTTTCGTACCTGCTCGACGTGTATGTCTCGCAGTTAAGCTGGCTTATGCCATTGCACTAACCGTACGATGTCCGACCGTACTTAGCCAACCTTCGTGCTCCTCCGTTACTCTTTGGGAGGAGACCGCCCCAGTCAAACTACCCACCAGGCACTGTCCCGAACCCCGATAAGGGGCCGCGGTTAGAACATCAAAACTACAAGGGTGGTATTTCAAGATTGACTCCACTCTGACTAGCGTCAAAGTTTCAAAGTCTCCCACCTATCCTACACATGTAGGTTCAATGTTCAGTGCCAAGCTATAGTAAAGGTTCACGGGGTCTTTCCGTCTAGCCGCGGGTATACGGCATCTTCACCGCAATTTCAACTTCACTGAGTCTCGGCTGGAGACAGCGTGGCCATCATTACGCCATTCGTGCAGGTCGGAACTTACCCGACAAGGAATTTCGCTACCTTAGGACCGTTATAGTTACGGCCGCCGTTTACCGGGGCTTCGATCATGAGCTTCTCCGAAGATAACCCAATCAATTAACCTTCCGGCACCGGGCAGGCGTCATACCGTATACGTCATCTTGCGATTTTGCACAGTACTGTGTTTTTGATAAACAGTTGCAGCCACCTGGTATCTGCGACTGCCGTCAGCTTAGGGAGCAAGTCCCATCACCGACAGCAGCGTACCTTCTCCCGAAGTTACGGTACCATTTTGCCTAGTTCCTTCAGCCGAGTTCTCTCAAGCGCCTTGGTATTCTCTACCCGACCACCTGTGTCGGTTTGGGGTACGATTTCTACTAACCTGAAGCTTAGAAGATTTTCCTGGAAGCATGGCATCAACTACTTCATCACCTTAGTGACTCGTCATCAGCTCTCAACCTGTACATTTAAGTACGTATTCCCGGATTTGCCTAAGAATACAGCCTACTACCTTAAACGCGGACTACCAACGCCGCGCTAGCCTAGCCTTCTCCGTCTCTCCATCGCAGTTAGCAGAAGTACAGAAATATTAATCTGTTTCCCATCGATTACGCCTTTCGGCCTCACCTTAGGGGTCGACTCACCCTGCCCCGATTAACGTTGGACAGGAACCCTTGGTCTTTCGGCGAGGGAGTTTTTCACTCCCTTTATCGTTACTCATGTCAGCATTCGCACTTCTGATACGTCCAGTGTGGGTTACCCCTTCACCTTCAACCGCTTACAGAACGCTCCTCTACCGCGCACACCTAATGGCATGCACCCGTAGCTTCGGTGGTATGTTTAGCCCCGTTAAATCTTCCGCGCAGGCCGACTCGACTAGTGAGCTATTACGCTTTCTTTAAATGATGGCTGCTTCTAAGCCAACATCCTAGCTGTCTAAGCCTTCCCACATCGTTTCCCACTTAACATACACTTTGGGACCTTAGCTGACGGTCTGGGTTGTTTCCCTTTTGACAACGGACGTTAGCACCCGCTGTCTGTCTCCCGAGTAGTACTCATTGGTATTCGGAGTTTGCAAAGGGTTGGTAAGTCGGGATGACCCCCTAGCCTTAACAGTGCTCTACCCCCAATGGTATTCGCTCGAGGCGCTACCTAAATAGCTTTCGAGGAGAACCAGATATCTCCGAGTTTGATTGGCCTTTCACCCCCAGCCACAAGTCATCCGCTCATTTTTCAACATAAGTCGGTTCGGTCCTCCAGTTGATGTTACTCAACCTTCAACCTGCCCATGGCTAGATCACTCGGTTTCGGGTCTACGCCTTGCAACTAAACGCGCAGTTAACACTCGGTTTCCCTACGGCTCCGCTATTCGCTTAACCTCGCTACAAAACGTAAGTCGCTGACCCATTATACAAAAGGTACGCAGTCACGGTCTCAAGAACCGCTCCCACTGCTTGTACGTACACGGTTTCAGGTTCTATTTCACTCCCCTCACAGGGGTTCTTTTCGCCTTTCCCTCACGGTACTGGTTCACTATCGGTCAGTCAGGAGTATTTAGCCTTGGAGGATGGTCCCCCCATATTCAAACAGGATGTCACGTGTCCCGCCTTACTCGTTTTCATCTATGGTTAGTTTTCATGTACGGGGCTATCACCCTGTGCCGCTGAGCTTTCCAACTCATTCCACTAACACCCCATAGACTTAAGGGCTAATCCCCGTTCGCTCGCCGCTACTAGGGGAATCTCGGTTGATTTCTTTTCCTCCGGGTACTTAGATGTTTCAGTTCCCCGGGTTTGCCTCACTACACTATGTATTCATGTAGTGATAACAGCTTATGCTGCTGGGTTTCCCCATTCGGATATCGTTAGCTCAAATGCTTATTACTAGCTCGCCAACGCTTTTCGCAAGTTATTACGTCCTTCATCGCCTCTGACTGCCAAGGCATCCACCGTATACGCTTGGTCACTTAACCATACAACCCAAATGAGTCTTTCTTTTTTCGCTTGTTACTCATCACGCTGTCGTTATTGTGAATCTCATTCGTCAGTCATGTAGCGCTGCTACACTTCTTTCTCATTCGCTTCACGGCTTAGACACCGTTTCGATTAACTGCGCTTACCTTTTGAATAAACAAATGATAAGAAAAACAGGGTCGTATTATGACCAGCTGGTTTTTACTTGTCTCACCTCCAGGGTAGGAAGTGGACTCGCCTTAGTTTTTAGAATATTCAAGACACTTAAACAGTGTTTTGAGAACTCAAGATACTGATACTTTCGCATCAGTATTATTTTTCGCACTAACGTAATCACACAAACGACAACGAATTATCATCTATGCGCCTTTAGTTAGTACTATCAGCTTTCCAAATTGTTAAAGAACAATGCTAACCGGCTTGCGGCGCATTTCACTCTACTTCCGAAGAAGTTAACAAGTAATCTGTGTGAACACTCACATGCATTGCTGCACTTTAGGTATTGAGTTAGTCGTATAGGTAAGGAGGTGATCCAGCCCCAGGTTCCCCTAGGGCTACCTTGTTACGACTTCACCCCAGTCATGAACCACAAAGTGGTGAGCGTTCTCCCGAAGGTTAAACTACCCACTTCTTTTGCAGCCCACTCCCATGGTGTGACGGGCGGTGTGTACAAGGCCCGGGAACGTATTCACCGTAGCATTCTGATCTACGATTACTAGCGATTCCGACTTCATGGAGTCGAGTTGCAGACTCCAATCCGGACTACGACGTACTTTGTGAGATTAGCTCCACCTCGCGGCTTTGCAACCCTCTGTATACGCCATTGTAGCACGTGTGTAGCCCTACTCGTAAGGGCCATGATGACTTGACGTCGTCCCCACCTTCCTCCGGTTTATCACCGGCAGTCTCCCTAGAGTTCCCACCATTACGTGCTGGCAAATAAGGATAGGGGTTGCGCTCGTTGCGGGACTTAACCCAACATTTCACAACACGAGCTGACGACAGCCATGCAGCACCTGTCTCACAGTTCCCAAAGGCACACCAGAATCTCTTCCGGCTTCTGTGGATGTCAAGAGTAGGTAAGGTTCTTCGCGTTGCATCGAATTAAACCACATGCTCCACCGCTTGTGCGGGCCCCCGTCAATTCATTTGAGTTTTAACCTTGCGGCCGTACTCCCCAGGCGGTCTACTTAATGCGTTAGCTTGGGAGCCCAGTGACTAAGTCACCAAACTCCGAGTAGACATCGTTTACGGCGTGGACTACCAGGGTATCTAATCCTGTTTGCTCCCCACGCTTTCGTACATGAGCGTCAGTCTTTGTCCAGGGGGCCGCCTTCGCCACCGGTATTCCTTCAGATCTCTACGCATTTCACCGCTACACCTGAAATTCTACCCCCCTCTACAAGACTCTAGTTCACCAGTTCTAAATGCAATTCCCAGGTTGAGCCCGGGGATTTCACATCTAGCTTAATGAACCGCCTGCGTACGCTTTACGCCCAGTAATTCCGATTAACGCTCGGACCCCTCGTATTACCGCGGCTGCTGGCACGAAGTTAGCCGGTCCTTCTTCTGTAGGTAACGTCACAGCAGCGTGCTATTAACACGCTACCTTTCCTCCCTACTGAAAGTGCTTTACAACCCGAAGGCCTTCTTCACACACGCGGCATGGCTGCATCAGGGTTCCCCCCATTGTGCAATATTCCCCACTGCTGCCTCCCGTAGGAGTCTGGGCCGTGTCTCAGTCCCAGTGTGGCTGATCATCCTCTCAGAACAGCTAGGGATCGTCGCCTTGGTGAGCCATTACCTCACCAACTAGCTAATCCCACCTAGGTTCATCCAATCGCGAAAGGCCCGAAGGTCCCCTCCTTTCCCCCGTAGGGCGTATGCGGTATTAGCAGTCGTTTCCAACTGTTATCCCCCTCGACTGGGCAGATCCCTAGGCATTACTCACCCGTCCGCCGCTCGTCAGCAAAGTAGCAAGCTACTTTCTGTTACCGCTCGACTTGCATGTGTTAGGCCTGCCGCCAGCGTTCAATCTGAGCCATGATCAAACTCTTCAATTAAAGTTTTTTGAAATACTCGGTTAGGAATATCTCGGCTCAATGAATTCTGATTTACACCCTATAAACTCGGAAGAATCTATAAAATGCTTGTTACATATTGCTATGAACATTCATCGTTGCATTGAGTTGAAATTTTTTGATTGCCAACATTCCGAAGAACAGAAGACAATTTCGAATAACTCAATACCTGTGAATGTCCACACAGATTTCTTGTTTAAATTGTTAAAGAACGTTGCTCACTATGAAGAAGTTTAAGTCTTTCATGTTAGCAGCCTAAGACGCTAGGTCGTTGGCTTGGGGTGCGTATTCTACGCTTCCCCGTGTTGGCGTCAAGTGTTTTTTCAAACTTTCTTTTCGCTGTTGAACTCAGTTTTTTGAAGCACTTAATTCAACCTAACCCGGTGACCGCTTGCGCTGTCTGCCGTGTCAGTGGATGCGCATTATAGGCAACTCAAGATTTAGTGCAACCCATTTATAATGATATTTATCAATTAGTTTTTATACCCGATTTAACACCAGCTTAGCCACATGTTACACACAAACTTATCCACAATACTGCTTATTAAGTATTATTAACTACAGGAATTTTAAAATGCAGATCAATTGAAACAGCTCAATTCCCTTGTATTTATCGGTCATATTATTCTTATAGCGCTAATATCGCACTATTCATATTGTGCCGATGTTATCTATAGGCAAGTTTACTTCTTATATAGGTGTATATAGGTGTGCAGTTTCATTAAGCCACAATGCTGTCTATCTGATTCCTATCGAAAACGTTGGATTTTCACTTTGAACTATAAGATGGGCCGAAGACGGTTAAAGATGAACTCGAAGTAGGGATGAATAACAGATGCGAGCTTTTCACTTGTGTTATTTAAGTAAACAACAAAAATGTTGCCGGAGCTCTGAGGTTTGCAAATACTGATTAATAATCAAGAATGCACTTTACCCATTGCCTATGAGTGAGTGAAGTGCCACGACTTTATTTTAATCTAAGTGTGGCAATAAAAAATAAGCGGAGGCAAACTTTGACTTCAATTATACGCTAACACCGTCTTTTTCGGTTTTACTCTCAACATAAGCTTGATAACGGCCGGGTTTATGATTAATCGCAATCAACACATTTAACATTGCAGCCCCCATCACAGACAATAACACCACCTCAAAAGAAAACATCAACATCGAAGAGCTTAAAATAATCGTATCAACTAACAAGCCAAAATTACCAGCTCGAATTGAATACTTATTTTGTAAGTAAAGCGCCAAAATGCCTAAGCCCCCTAAACTCGACTTATGTCTGAACATAATCAACATCCCGACGCCAATCAACATACCACCGACAGTGGCAGCAAATACTGGATTTACATTGTCGATATGAATAAACATCGGCATGTAATCCGTCATTACCGAAATGATTGACACTGAAATGAAGGTATTAATAGTGAAACGCTTAGATAGCTTGGTCCAAGCAATATAATAAAAAGGCACATTGACTAAGAAGAATAACATTCCAAAACTTAACGATGTTAGATGCATGCCAATAATCGCCAGGCCAGCGGTACCACCAGTAATAAGTTGATTACTGTTATAGAGCGTCACCCCCAAAGACACCATTACACCTGCACAAAACAAAGCCATAATGTCTTCGTAAAACCGGTGTGTTGGAAATGGCATATGATTTTCTATCCTTTAAACAGGTTGTGATTAAATAATGCAGGTAATGCAATGGCTATATAGTAGTGCTTTGAACGCTCTGCATATCAAAGGCGCGCAGTGTACCTAATCAATTTGGATTAAACAGTTAGCTAAATAAGACAAATATTGCGATCCCCGCCATGAATGTACACTTAAGTTTACGGTTTTGATGGTTTAGTAATTAAAACGTTATTTAATTGTTATCTGATGGCGAGTTTGAAGTAGTAAGAGGTGCGCTTGATCATACTTGTGGGGGAATATTGGCACAGTATTAACGGATGTAAAAATTAACTTCAATAGAGATTCAACAACAGGCATAAGTAATAAATTACTGCGGGTTAAACAGGTAAAAGATACTTCTATTATATAAGACAATTGAATGACCCAGCTATCACAACTTATTGCCAAGAATAGAACCATATAATTAAGTCACTGCATACATTCAATAAGTAAAACCTCTGCATAACAGGGGCGATATCACCTCACTTGATAATAATGAGACTCTCATCACAGCTAAACAGTTAACCTTAGTTATGATTAAACCCTCAATATAAACACATAAACAAAGATTCATTTTCAAACACAATTATTATTTATACTGACTAAAATTAAATAATCAATCTTCATAACAAGCCAAGATGCTCGCCCACACTAATACCCCCCTTGCTGTCTATGTGATTCATTAAATGGTGAAAAAAAAACCATTTACTCAATGAAACATCAAATAACTCTGTTTGAGCCAAAAAAGGTAATGTTGACGATGTTAAACATTAATAACAGCATTTTCATAACATACTCTAAATCTACACCGTTTTTTTGCCGATTAAATCATGAAAATGGTGCTAGTCTATTCAAGCGTCTTTATTTGATAAGTCCTATAACCATAGAGAATATGCATTCTAATATCCCTATGTTAGCGTTGAATATTGCTAATTTAGATTCATCGCAATCAAATTCTACACTTACAACCAAATGAATGAGTCAAGATCGGACGACAGTTAGCAGATCGTCTGATTTTCCCCTTAAGACAAACTGAGGTGAGATATGGATATGTCTAACGCGTCGCGCCGGACCTTTATAAAACAATGTGTTATTGGTGGAGTCACAGTATATTCAGCGCCTTTACTGTGGGAAATGAGTCGGGCCAATGCGTCCATAATCTCTCCTGAACTGGCCGCTCAATGGCAAACTCAAGTTAACGGTCAATCTAAACCCAAATTTCGTAATGATGGCATCGCTAAAGTCACTGGCCAAAAAGTTTACGGCCGAGATTACCGCGCGATGGACATGGCTGGCTGGCCAACACAACAAGGCTATGCTTTTATTTTACGCGCCACTAATGCGGATCACACATATCTAGGTTTCGCACTTGATCACCTCCCCACTGCGGCTAAACCGTATAGAGTGATAACCGCTGCAGATCTTGCCCGCGACAAAATTAAACTTCCAGGGTTTTACGGCGACAATATGTTACTGCCAGAGGGGCAAACTGCTGACTATCTTGGTCACGCGGTGGCAATATTATTATTCGACAGTTTTCCAGCGTTTAAGCAAGCTAAATCCTTGTTACAGTTTGATAACGCCTTATTGCAATACGGTGAAAAAACACCCTTTGTATCAGATAATAAAGATCCTTATGCCAGTTGGCGTCTTATTCGGGTTGAAGGCGAAAATGGCGCAACTGAAGACGCTTATAGTCCACTACACGACGGCTTGTTTTTCCCTAATGTTAGGAACCACAAGCCAGAATGGCTCGGGGATGCTAATGCACAAGGTTCGGTTTCTGAACGTGGGCTTTATTATGCTGGCGAGATAGAGAAGCAGATTGAGAGCGCTAAAGAAAGCGAACAATGGCAAGTATTAGAGCGCGAATATCATACCCAATTCATCGATCCGATGATGATGGAACCAGAGGCCTTTAATGGTTGGTATGATGCCAGTAGCCAAACCTTTCATACAGTTATTACTTCTCAATCGCCGCAAGACTTCCAAGAGATGGCTGCACATATGTTGTCATCTGGGCCATTGGCTGACAAAGTAAAACATTTAGTGGTGCATTCACCTTATATTGGTGGTGGTTTTGGCGCCAAAGATCACTCAATATTTCCTTATTATGGCGTGCTTGCAACCATTTATGCCAACGGTCCGATACGTTTAGCCAATGACCGCTTTGAACAATTTCAAGTCGGCCTTAAACGTCATCCATTCACAATGAAGAATCGTTTAGCCGTTGATAAAACAACCCTAAAAATTCAAGCGTTAACCTCAAAAATGACCGTTGATGGCGGTGGTCGAGTTAACTTCAGTCCGTCGGTTACCTCCGTTGGCGCGACAGCAATGCAAAGTATTTACTACACTCCGCGTAATGATATTGTCGCCACCTGTTATGCCTCACGTAACCCAGATGCAGGTTCTATGCGCGGTTATGGCACATTACAATCTATGACGGCTATGGAATGCATGATCCACGAGATGGCCGCAGAGTTAAAGGTAGATCCCTTTAAGCTACGCGCAGCTAATGTGATGGAGTCAGGACAACGTAATACTCAAGGTGCTATTCCAAATGGTACTTTGAGATATCGTGAAATGCTCGATATGGCCCAACAAGATCCAGTATGGCAAAATCGAGTCGCGACAAAGGCTAATTATGAAGCCAAGCATCCAGGCATGCGCTACGGTGTCGGCTTTGGCATCGCCACTAAGGATTATGGTACAGGGGCCGCGGCGCCAAGTGCAGCGGTTAGATTATCCAAAGACGGTAAAATAACCGTAGAAATTGGTTTTGTCGAAATGGGCACCGGAACCCAAACTTCTCAAGCCGTAGTTGTCAGTGAGTCGTTAGGTAATTATGCCCATGAGGTAAAACTTGCTGAGATGGACATTTGGGATGCGATGCAATTAGTGCAAACCGATAATCCTTATATTATTTCACAGCAGCGCCAAGATGAAATGACGGCAAATCCACGTTGGACTCCTGTAATAGCTATGGCATCGTCAGCATCTATGTCTGCGTATTATCAAAGCCATGTAACCCGCATTGCCGCTGATATAATCTATCGTCATGGACTCTGGCCTGCTGCAGTGTCTATTTGGAACGAATTGTATTTTAACTCTCCATTGGGCTCAACTAACCTCAATGACTCTAGCGACGGCCGCTGGGTCGATGGAAAACTTACCGCCATGGGCTTTCCACCACTGTCGATCGACGTTATAGCTAAACGCGCCCACGATATGGGTTTAGTGGTTGGCGCTATGGGTCATGCCTTTAACCGTTGGGCCTGGGCCGAAGCTGATTACGAAATTTTTGGCACCAAAGAACGTATTGCATTAGATGCGTTGGCACTGCAATACGGTGAAGGCAATCGCTATCATGGCAATGCTGCCCGTAAAGCCAGCATGAGCTCTAATGGTTATCACTTAATTGATCGTCAAACCATGAAGTACCCTAGCACTGAACTCAACAATGCCATGGTAACTTACTATGCTCCGTGTGCAACATTGGTCGAAGTGGCTGTAAATGAAGGCAATGGAGAAGTCTCTCTGTTGAGCTCTCATACTTGGTTAGAAGCCGGCAAAGTGATTGTTAGCGAGTTAGTTGAAGGCCAAATTCAAGGCGGCCTTGTCATGGGGATTGGCCATGCTCTGCATGAAGAATTACCCCCATTTGAAGCAGGACCAGGAAATGGCACTTGGAATCTCAATCGCTATCAGGTGCCATTAGCAAGACATGTTGGTGTTTGGAGTCAACGACACACCATCTTAGCGCAACTATCCGAAACAGATCCGAGCCGAGGCATAGCCGAGGTGGTAATGATACCAGTAGTGGCCGCATTGATTGAGGCCGTTTATCAAGCTACCGAAGTGCGTTTTTACGAGCTACCTATGACAGCGAAAAAAATTAAGGAGGCCATGGCATGAGCCAGTCAATTGAACTAACTATTAATAACCAAGCCGTTGGCCCAATTGAAGTCGGCGATGGCGTCATGATGATTGAATTCCTACATGAGTATTTAAATCTCACTGGCACTAAGTTTGGCTGCGGCGTAGGGGTATGTCATGCCTGTACTGTAATAGTAGATGACAACTTAGGTGTAAGTAAGGTTGTACGGACTTGCATCAATGGTGTTGAGCGTTTCAACGGTAAACATATCCGCACAATAGAAGGTCATGCTAAACAGAATGCACAAGGCGAAATCACCGCACTTAGCCCCGTGCAACAAGCCTTTTTGGAAAATTTCTCGTTTCAATGCGGTTGGTGTACTTCTGGCTTTATCAACGAATCAACAGCACTGATGGAGCAACTAAAGCGCAAACCAATTGCCAAAGACCAAGTTGAAAAAGTCATAGAAGAGGCTTTAAGTGAACATGTCTGTCGCTGTACTGGCTATGTAAAATACTATGCGGCGATGAAAGATTTAATCCTCAAAACAGAGGGGTTAACCCTCTCATGAAACTAACACATCATCACGATTTAGCTCGCTTTAAGCGACTAGGGCTGACGTTAAGTAGTAAACTAACTCAAACTCTATCACTCTGTCTAGGTTTGGGTTTAGTGGCATTTACTTGCAGTGCTGCCAATGACACGAGTGCAATAGCGCGAGGGGCTTATTTAATGAAAATAGGTGACTGTGTAGCTTGTCATACCGCTGTAGGTGGACGCGAATTATCAGGCGGTTTGCCGTTCGAAACCCCGTTTGGGGCAGTTTACTCAACTAATATCACCTCAGACAAAGACACTGGCATTGGTAAATACAGCTACGAGGAATTTTTTGATGCCATGCATCATGGCGTCGGCATTAATGGCAATCTATACCCTGCTATGCCCTACACGTCATACAGCCTGTTAACGGATCAAGATACCAAAGCGATTTATGCTTACTTGATGAACACTAAACCCATTAAACAAGCCAATCTCGATAATGACGTATCTTTCCCCTTCAACATGCGATTTGGTCTTAAGGCGTGGAACTTAGTCGCTCATGATGCTAAAGAATTTACCCCTAAGGAAGACAAAAGTGAACGTTGGAACCGTGGAAATTACTTAGTTAATGCTTTAGGGCATTGTGCTGAATGTCATACCCCAAGAGACAGCTTGTTTGCGATGGAGCCAGATAAACACTTTCAAGGTGCCATTATTGAGGGGCTAGAAGCATCGAACATCACTTCAGCTGAGCTTAATCGACAAAACTGGACTCATGACGATTTAAAGTCGTTGTTTACTGAAGGGTACTCTCGTAAAGGCACCGTATTTGGTGGCATGTATCCCGTGGTCTATCACAGCTTTAGCCACCTAACAGATAAAGACATGTTTGCGGTAAACAGCTACTTACTCGATACAGACAAGAAGATTGAAGCGAAGGCGCTCACCTTCAATGGTCACCAGCCTAAATTACCAGGCTATAATCTCTACATGGGATATTGTGCTGGTTGTCATGGTCAAAATGGTGAGGGTCGACCTAATGTAGCACCCGCAATGGCAGGTAACTCTACCTTAGATAAAGCCAGCCCACACAATGTCGTCGCAGTCATGTTAAAAGGGATTAAAAGCCAACATTACAACACCACCACCAGCTTTTATGCCATGCCAGCTTATGCTGATCAGTTAAACGATGAACAGCTAAGAGATTTAACTAATTATTTGCGAGTAACATGGAGCCCTCAGCCTGGGGATTTAGATCTGAATACAATTAAGGATTTGAAAGAAGTGATATTCGAACATGATTAAGCATTTGAATATAATATAGATGACATGCTCTTCTGGACCACTTAATTAGAGACACTATTGTTTCTAATTAAGTGATCACATTTTGATCGTAACTACATAAATTACCAAGTTGATAATTCAACAACATTTGAAAAACTGACAATTACTTCTCTTGCAATGCCAGTTGTGAAAACAAGATCCCTTGCCAACCGCACAGCATAAACTGACGAATATTTTGATGGTCACCGCTTTGTGCTGTTGCCACTACATCTCGATAATGTTGGCCAAACATAGCCAAGGTTTGTTGCACAGTTAACTGATGAATTTGCCCAAACGCAAAAACCTTACAAGAACCAGAATTCTGCCCAGCCTCGTTAAGCTGATCACCATTTTTAAATGCACTTGGGCTAAAATCATAATGCTCGTCAATCAAAGCAATAGACTCTTCAAAAAGCACTGTATCTGCCCGCTCAGCTAAAGATGATATAAATTCACTAATCTGTGTTGAAGCCATATCGCACGCCCTATTCTTGATAAAATTACACTTTAAATACTCAAACAATCTAATTGCCTGTAATACTATACTAATGAGGATTGCTGCGAGCGAAATCACAACACAATGTGCCAAGTTCACCTTCTAACGGCAAAAGCAATAAGGGTAAATGAGAACAATCTAAATCATCAGAAATAATAGCAACAAAACCATATTACTGAATAAACTGATATATTAATTCTATAGGTTCCATATCCCATTTAATCAGGCACTTACATTATTCACTCTTTACTAAAATAACCAATAAAGTTTTTATAGCGAATATGACGACTAAATACCATAACGTTATGAATTTCTAACCATTGTTATAAATGACCAACTTTAACCAAAATCACCGTGTCTTGTTCCACATACGGATTATGCTGACTTAAATGTGGACTGCGGATCCACGTACCAGCAGGATAGCGACCAAGTTCATCAATAAATTCACCGCTAATGACATAAATTTCTTCGCCGCCAAAATGACGGTGCGGTTGAAAATGCGTCCCAGCGGGCCACTTCACTAATGCTGTCGACTCGGTACTATGTTGATGTAGCGGCATCACCTGCAACTGACCATGACCTGACAACCATTCTGTTTCATTGGTATTAATAGCCATTTGCTGTGAATCAGTGGTCTGGAACTGATGCAACTTAACTAATAATGTACAGCCTTGCAGGCTAAATGGCGCATGAACAAAACCTTCAGGATTTCGTAAATATGTGCCAGCTGGGTAATCACCAGTTTCATCAGAAAACACCCCCTCTAACACAAGGATCTCTTCACCTAATGGATGAGGATGAGAGTTAAATTTAGCGCCTGCTTGATATTTAACAATACTAGTAGCATGGCCACGTTCTGCTTCTTCGCGAGCTAAGCGTTTACGTAATACGCCCGTAGCGGGGCTATTTTGCCATTCAAGATCTGCAGTGTTGATCACCACTCGTTGGCTAAAATCCATGTTTAACATATTGATACCTTCACAGCTATTATTGCCAATAGCTTAATATTAAATCACTTCAATGAACAGTAAATACTGAAAGATTTAATCGGTTATTTATATTAATTAATAAGCACTTACAGGTACTTTTTATTGATTTATAAGGTATATATTTTACACATAAAAAAACTGCAAATATTATTTGCAGTTTTTTCATTTGAGTAAAAGTAACTTAGTTAGCTTTCAGAGTTACTGGCGACTACGACCAACTGGCGTTGTTTTTTATACGCTTTTGCCGAAGCTGGAATGGGAGTAGTCCGACCGGTTTCTAACCATTTCTTAAGTCGATTAGCATCCGCCATATGAGTGTATTTGCCAAACGAATCTAACACCACAAATGCGACTTTACGCTTATTCATTTCCGTCAACATCACCAAACAATGCCCAGCTTTACTTGTATAACCGGTTTTAGTTAATGCAATGTTCCAACTATCTTTGAACACCAATTTATTGGTGTTGTGAAAATCGAGTGCATAACGTGGTTGTTGGAAAATAATATGTTTTTTACTCGTTGAGCTTAACTTACCTAACAACGGGTATTGCTGGCTGGCTTTAAGTAATAAAATAAGGTCATTAGCACTAGATACGTTTTCAGGTGATAAACCTGTAGGTTCGACATAATGAGTATGCGTCATTCCTAATGCGGTTGCTTTATCATTCATTGCCCGAACAAACGCTTTAAATCCACCAGGATAATGGTGAGCAAGTGAAGTAGCAGCACGATTTTCAGATGACATCAGCGTCATTAACAACATGGTTTCACGGCTCACTTTGCTGCCTAATCGTATTCTAGAATACACATTACGCATCACTGGTGAGTCTGAAACGTTAACTGATATCTTTTCATCTAACGGTAGTTTTGCATCAAGAGTTACCATGGCAGTCATGAGTTTTGTCACCGAAGCGATGGGAACTGTTTGATCCGGATTGCTGGAGTACAATACTTCATTGGTGTTCAAGTCGACTAGCATAGCGCTGATTGACGCTAGCTCTTGTAATGATTGTTTTTGAGATACGGGTTCAGCAGCTACCGAATGGCTAATAACGGCACTTGAACACAATAAGAAGGTGCAGGCAAAAAATAAACAGCGTTTCATCACTCTCTCTAAAAAAATCAGCTCAATAAGTCTAATGAGTATACGATAAAGAATTAGCCCTATAATAGGTAAATAATCACAAATAATAGGTTTTTAACCGAAATTATTGGTTTTTAAACTAAAAAGACATCAGCGATAGATTATATTTACTCGTTTGTCAGTTAATGATTAGTTTACCCAGGTAATATTAGACTCGATGTGGTGCAAATACTGTTTTTAATGACTTCATGTTAAGCTTTACTTAGGCATGTAAAAAGAGAGTATAGATGGACATTAACTTCAATTTTTTAAATAAATTTAAACAAGCTATTACGCATTTATTTATCTCATCACCGTCACATAAAACTGAGTCCCATGATGCAGAAAAAGGCGTAATATCCCTCTATACCATCGCCAAAAACTCTCCTAATATACAGACCCAAAGAGCACTGATGGGTACAGTGTCATGCCCATCATTCGTCACTGGTGATAATTTTGTCGGCCGTGAACAACAACAACAACAAATGCGTGAAATTATCGAATTATGGTGCCAGCGACAAGGAGAATTAACAGCGGTTATTGTTCCTTCTGGAGCGGGGTTGTCAGCCTTTTTAGCTCAAGTAATGTCACTGCTCACGACAATGCATAATGACATATCAGCAGCATCACAAAATAAATCGCTTTCTATGCCTAAAATAGATTCATCGTCATCAACAAGTACGTTACATATAAAACCGCTGCCAGAGCAAGTTCTCTATATGAGTTTTTATCAGGCGCCGTTAAGTGCAAAAGAAGCGATCGCAAACATCTGTTATTGTTTTAACATTGCCCCACCAGACACCATTACTGATGCCATCAAATTAATCAATCAGCAAAACTCACAACTGATTATTATCGATGATGTGCATAAGCTTATGATAAGAATGATGGGGAATTCTCAAGCATTAATGACCTTTGCTACCATCATGATGGAAACCCGCAAACAACATTGTTGGTTACTCGGTTGTGAAACCTATACTTGGCAGCGATTATCGGCGCAATATCAAATCGGCCATTTAGTAAGTAATCTGCTTGAATTTAATTATTTTAATGCTAAAGAGCTGGCTCAAATACAAACACAACAATTAGACAAATTAGGATTAATTAATACCGAACAGCATGTTGATGTCAACTCAGTAGAGGCTAAACCGGCGCAAGTTACCGATAAAAAACCACCATTTGAAGACCAATTAAAACAACTTTATTCCATTAGCCAAGGTCATCCAGCGCTAGCCTTATTGTTACTACAGTATTCACTCAACCACCAAGTAGACATTAATGCCGATGAAACAAAGCAAGAAAACGAGATTAAAATTTACCAAATTAATATCTCGGCTTTAAAAAATTGTAAAGACAGTGATTTGTTTTCGCTGGCAGAAATATATGTCCACGGTGGATTAAGAGTGCATCAACATGCCCATATTTTTACCATTTCAATTGAGAAAAGTATTCTGCAGCTTGAATATTTGGTCCGCCAAGGATTATTACAGGTACACTACTCTGAACAAGATTTTGTGGCACATTATTACCGTATAACGCCACTGTTAACCAATATTATTGCTATTCATTTAATTAATAATAACAAGCTTTTTCATTAATAAGGCCTGATTGATAACGTGCACAGCAAATAACATTCCGGGGCAAATATGGACGATTCAAGTAAAGCACTACAAGCATTTTTAGATATTATTTCGTTAGATCGCATTATCAGTATTTTACTACTGTGCTTGATAGCGTGGTTATTTTTGGTATTGGTGCAGTTTTGCTTAAACCAACTCAATAAAGCATTGCCTAAATACCGCTTAATTTGGAGTCGATCATTCCCTTTTGTGCGTTTATTTGTATGGCTTTCGGTAATAATTTATTCAATTGTCGGCATTATTGATCCTCACGAAAACTTAATCCTCGCGGTTGTGGGTTCAATCAGTATTGTGGTGGGTTTAGCAACTCAAGAACCCGCTAAAAATATGATCTCCGGATTTATTATGATGATCAACCCCCCTTACCGCGTTGGCGATATGATATCCGTATCAGGCTATTATGGCGAAGTGACCAAATTAGAATGGAGCGTAACTTGGATACGCACCTTTGATGATAATACCGTGATGGTACCTAATGCCGAAGCACTTAAAACGGCAGTGTCCAACGCTAATAGCGGTGCCTTAGATGAAATGGTGGTAGTGAGTTTTACCATTCCAATTCACGCTGACCATAAACTCGCAATTGCCCTCGCCAAAGAAGCAACTCAATGTTCACCTTATACCTTATTAAAAAAACCTATTATCGTTAATTTGGGCAATGACTACTCATTCGGACAGTACCAACAAACCATCACAGTTAAAGCCTATGTAATGGATGTAAGGTTAGAGAAAAAATTTATGAGTGACATCAACATACGAGTACTTTCAGCGTTTAAAAATGCACATTTTTATGATGCACAACAAACGGTACTTCAGTAATTTAGGTTATCATTAACCCAATGGTTAAAATGGAGAATATAGCTATGACACAAGATGAAATGAAAAAAGCGGCTGGCTGGGCTGCACTGCAATATGTCAAAAAAGACACCATCGTAGGTGTAGGCACAGGCTCTACCGTCAACTACTTCATTGATGCGCTTGCCACCATGAAGGATGATATTGAAGGTGCTGTATCGAGCTCAGAAGCATCGACTAAAAAACTTATCGAACTTGGCATTGAAGTGTTTGACTTAAACAGTGTTGATTTAATTGACATCTATGTAGATGGTGCAGACGAAATCAATGACCGCATGGACATGATTAAAGGCGGTGGCGCGGCATTAACACGCGAAAAAATTGTTGCGGCCGTTGCCAACAAGTTTATTTGTATTGTTGATAATACCAAACAAGTAGACATTTTAGGTGAGTTCCCATTACCCGTTGAAGTCATCCCAATGGCACGTTCTTACGTGGCACGTGAATTAGTCAAATTAGGTGGCGATCCGGTTTACCGCCAGGGCGTTGTAACCGATAACGGCAACGTTATTTTGGATGTCTACAATATGAAAATTCTAGATCCTAAAGTGATGGAAACTAAAATCAATGCCATCGTCGGTGTTGTCACCAATGGTTTATTTGCTAATCGCGGTGCTGATGTATTGTTAGTCGGTACCCCAGATGGCGTTAAAACAGTCACCTTGTAATAACCACCGGTTCTGACTTTGTGTTACTTCTTAAGTCACTCTATAGTCATAATAGAAAACGGCCTAGCTTGACTGCTAGGCCGTTTTATTATTTACACCATCATAACAATGACTTACACACGAAATTGACTCACCGCTTCATGCAATGCTTGGGCTCTTACTCTTACATCTTCAGAAGCCGCGGCATTTTCTTCCGCCGCATGCGATGATTCATCGGCAATATCTCGAATAACCACCACATTTTTACTCACTTCTGCAGCAACCATACTTTGCTCTTCAATTGCAGCTGCAATTTGAGTGCTCATATCCATAATATTGGTGACGTCATTGGTAATGGTCCGTAAAACTTCCCCGGCAATGGCGGCTTGTTCAGCGCTTTCCTGCCCTTGTTGCTGGCTTTCTTGCATGAGATCAACAATAGAATGAGTTCGCGCTTGTAAGGTTGAAATAATGCTAGAGATTTCCTGGGTGGACGTTTGTGTCCTTAAGGCGAGTGTCCGAACCTCATCGGCAACAACGGCAAAACCACGACCTTGTTCACCAGCTCTTGCTGCTTCAATCGCCGCGTTTAATGCCAATAAGTTTGTTTGATCAGCAATCCCTTTAATCACATCAAGCACGCTACCAATAGTGATACTATCTCGCTCAAGCTCGGTAACAACAGCGGCTGAATCAGCTAATTTCTTAGCTAGTAAGGTAATCTTTTGAACCGTGAGTGCTACGCCCTGTTGACCAGATTGAGCATTCTCATTGGTTTGACTGGCTTTGCTGGCAGCCAATTCTGTATTCTTGGCTATTTCGTCAATGGTGCTCCCCATTTCAGTAACTGCGGTAGCCACCATATCGGTTTCATTAAGCTGGCGTAATACGCCTTCAGAAGCAGTCATCGCATTTCGAGACAGCTCTTGGCATGACTCATTCATTGCAGTAACAGACTCATTTACTTGCTGAATCAATTCTTGGAACGTCATTACCATTTGGTTGAAATGATAGGCAATTTTTGATAATTCATCATTACCAGATTCATCACAACGCATTGATAAGTCTTTGCTTTTTTCAATTGATGAAATTACATTAGTAATATCACGAACCGGCTTGATAATACTACGAATAATCAAATAGGTGAAAATACACAGTATTGCTGTTATTAATAAGAATATACTTAAGCCGATAATAAAAGCCTGATTTTTACCAAGCTCTATTTCAGCCAACGTTTCCTCGCGTAACGTAACAGTATAATCATCGGTTTGATGAATTTTATCTCGTAATTCGGCCATTTTACCATCTTGATCTGACAAACCAAATAGCACTTCTTTATTAACTAAATTGTTAAAATTCACCCGATAATCTTTAATATCTGCGGTTAATTGCTCTTTCTGAGAGAAGGATAAATTAGACTGTTGTACTTGAGTTAGAAAACGGACAATTCCGTCATCAAAAGCAGTTACATACTTAGGGTCACGACGGAGCATAAAGTCTTTCTCACTTCGACGCAGTTGAAGCATAGCCACCAACAGAGCATCTTCGGCATTATTACTCAACAAGGTTTCAACTTTTTTAACTGCCGAACGCAAATCGCCATATAAACCTGACTCGGGAGTTAATCCTATCTCAATTTTTAGCGCAATGATTTCATTGAATATCGTTTTATAATCATTAAGGTTCTTTTTAAAATGGTCTAAAGCATTTACATTCATTCCTTGGTGCTCTAGCGCGACGCGCACTTCGGCCATATAGACCAAGATATCATCCATACTGTTTGTAAATTTGTCTATGTACTCGGTGTCTGCACGATGGAGAAAATCCTTTTCTTGGGTACGTAACTCAAGCACTTTCTTTTCAATTTCGACAATGCTGTTTGATGCTGTTGATAATTTAAACAGAACCGATTCAGAATAATTTTGTAACCCAAACATCGCGAGTACTGAGGATATTGAAATGATCGAACTTAAAATAAGTTTAGAACGAATAAGCATAATTGTTACCTTTCAAGATTAAGATTCGACACTATTGTTATAATTTATGACCTAGTATAGATTTCAATAACAATTCATTAACAGAAGTATAGTTACTAATTATCGGCAAACATCAATAAAGCTAAATTATTTTAAATAAAAATAACGATTTAATATCACCCATATAAACCTTTACCGACTTGCGATTGTCATATAACTAAACAATCATAGTGGACATGTTGTGACATTAAGGATGCAGGTCTCAATCGGGAAATTTCAATATCATTAAACAAATTAGAAGCACTAAATGACAATCAATTAGTAGCCATTGCCGCTCCAGGATGTCTGCTAACATTCGAACAATTGTATCGATGCCATCATCAATGTGTTTATGCCATCTACTTTCGATTAGGCGGCCAAGGCGGTAAAAAAATTGATAATCAACTGAGTGACGATAAACCGTTAAAACAAAAATACTCACCAGCCAAAACACTACAATTTAAAACCCAGGCTGGCACAGGGCAAGTTAACATCAATACTATTAGCGGCCGTATAACCCTAAAAAAATAAAGTTTACCAATAATCCTGACTAAATAATCTTATTCAATATAGATAACAAAAAGCCCGTTGATGCTTATAAACATCAGCGGGCTTTTTATATTGCAACGTAAAAAAGTGCTTACACCGATTTGGCTTCTGCGTCGGTTAACAATCGCCATTCACCAAGGGCTAAATCACTATCAAGTTCGATACTTCCCACAGCCTCGCGATGCAAGTTAATGACGTGATTACCTACTGCAGCAAACATGCGTTTCACTTGATGGTACTTACCTTCACTGATGGTTAGCCTGACGTGAGTGGGATCAATAATGTCTAATAAGGCAGGCTTAGTAAGACCATCTTCGTTTCGTAATTCAATACCATTGGCAAATACCTGTATCAAACTGTCATCAATAGGATTGGCTAACTCCACTAAATAACGCTTACCACAATCTTTCTTCGGTGAAGTAATTTTATGTGACCACTGGCCGTCACTGGTAATTAACACTAGCCCTGTGGTGTCAGCATCTAAGCGACCAGCGATGTGCAAAGTGTTTATTTTTTCAATATCAATCAAACTCAATACCGAAGGGTATTCTTCATCAATGGTTGAGCAAATAGTGTCAACTGGCTTGTTCATCATGATGTAACGCTCGCCAATCACACTAATTAAGGTACCCTCTAAATGCACTGCCATTTGTGGCAGCACTTTAAAACCTGAGTCTTTCACCACAACGCCATCACAAGTTACATCACCACGATGCAATGCTTTTTTAGCTAATGACCGAGTCAGTTCGGTACTTTCACAGATAAATTTGTCTAAACGCACAATGATTACTCAATCTAAAAATATTGGCGCTATTATGCTGCCTACACACTTAAATAGAAATCAATCACCGATATTTTTCACCACTATGGTAATTTTTGGTTACATATCGTGACAAAAAAGCCTGTAAATATCAGCCCATGCGGCTTGTTTTATAGGCGGAGAAGGCTTTAACATACAATTCACTATAAAAGTAATAGCTTTTCCCTTTGGATAAAGGGGTTATTGCTGAATTAAGCGACACAGCTCGCAATGCCCCCCATTGAAGGGCTCTATAAATAAAGCAAAGGAAACAACATGAGAAAACTGGTTATTGGAGGTCTATGTGCCTCGTTAATTGCAGGCTTAAGTGCTTGTAATGATGAAAAGGCAACCGTTGCACCTGCAGCAGATGTCGCTAAAACTGCCACAGCAACTGCAGTAGAAACAGCGCTTACTTCAGGCATCAACTTTGACAACATCGACAAGTCAGTTCGCCCTCAAGACGATTTCTACATGTATGTTAATGGCATATGGATGAAAAAAGCTGAAATCCCAAGCGACCGTACCAGCATCGGTGCTTTTTACGACTTACGCGAAAAAGCACGTGATGACGTTAAAGCCATTATTGAAGATTTAAGTGCAACGCCTAATTTGGCCGACGGCACTGACGAACAAAAAGTAGCTGATTTATACCGCTCATTTATGGACGTTGAAACCTTAAATAAATTAGGTATTACGCCAATCCAAGCTGAGCTAGATAAAATTGCTGCATTAAAAGACAAAAAAGAATTAACCGCTTTCTTTGGTGAAAACCAAGTCAATGGTGGTGGCACACCTTTAGCATTTTATGTTGATATTGACGCTAAAGATTCAAGCCGTTATGCCACACATATTTATCAGTATGGTCTTAGCCTTCCTGAAAAAGATTACTATTTTAACGAAGCAGAACGTTTTGTTAATATTCGTAAAGCCTTTGTTGAACATATCGAAAAAATGTACAACTTGGCAGGCTTGCCAAATGCTAAAGCCAGTGCAGAAGCCATTTTAGCGCTAGAAACTCAAATTGCTGAAAAGCATTGGGACGTTGTTGAAAATCGCGACAGCACTAAAACTTACAACCTATACCAAGTTAAAAATTTGCCAGAATTGGCTTCAGAGATTAACTGGGATGGTTATTTAGCTGCCCTAGGTGGCGACAAGCAAACTGATATTATTATCAACCAACCAAGCTATATCCAAGGTTTAAACGAGGTCCTTAAAAACAACGACCTTGCGACTTGGAAAAACTACATGACTTGGATGACATTGACTCACAATGCCAGCAATTTATCTGAAGCATTAGATAACGAAAACTTTGCCTTTTTCTCTAAGACTCTTAACGGTCAAGAAGAACAAGAGCCGCGTTGGAAGCGTGGTGTTAGTACTGTTAGCGGCACATTAGGCGAAGTCGTCGGTAAAGTATATGTGAAACGTCATTTTGCACCAGAAGCAAAAACACGTATGGAGCAATTAGTTAGCAACTTAAGCGGTGCTTATGGTTCAAGCATTGATTCATTAGATTGGATGAGTGCAGACACTAAAGTTGCCGCAAAGGATAAACTAGCCAAATTTAATCCAAAAATTGGTTACCCAAACAAATGGGATGATTACACCAAGCTCACCATTAAAGCAGATGATTTAGTCGGTAACAGCAACCGAGCTGCTATTTTTGAACATAATAAGAGCATTGCTAAGTTAGGCCAGCCCATTGATAGAGATGAATGGCACATGACCCCGCAAACGGTTAATGCTTACTACAACCCAACCATGAACGAAATCGTGTTCCCTGCTGCGATTTTACAGCCTCCATTCTTCAACTTAGAAGCCGATGATGCTGTAAATTACGGCGGTATTGGTGCAGTTATCGGTCACGAAATGGGCCATGGATTTGACGATCAAGGCGCTAAGTTTGACGGTACTGGTAGCATGCGTGACTGGTGGACCGAAGCTGACTTAACAGCATTTGAAGCCAAAGGTAAGGCGTTAATTGCTCAGTACGATGGTTACCAAGTGTTTGACGACTTACACGTTAATGGTAGCCTAACATTAGGCGAAAACATCGGTGACTTATCCGGTGTGACCATTGCTTATAAAGCTTACAAAATGTCACTTGACGGTAAAGAAGCACCGATTATTGATGGTTTAACTGGTGACCAACGCTTCTTCATGGGCTTCACCCAAATTTGGCGTGTGAAGATGAAAGAAGAAGCAATGCGTAACCGTGTAGCAACTGATCCACATTCACCTGGTCACTTCCGTGCCTTAGGTGCCTTATCTAACATGCCTGAGTTCTATAGTACTTATGACGTGAAAGAAGGCGACAAGATGTATATTGAACCAGCTAAACGCGTAAAAATTTGGTAATAACCAAGATGGATGACTGACCTAGGTCACATTTACACACAAAAAGGGCATCGAAAGATGCCCTTTTTTATAAGTAAAAAAATAACCAATTGATAATAAAAACAAATACTACATAAATCCAGATTCATATATATCATTAAACCTTATTCATTAATCTTCCTATCCAGCCAAAAGTCGGTACATTAAGTTAACAGACATTATGCTGGAGCTATTCAATGAATAAGTTGTTTCGTACCTTCTTTATATTCTTAATTTTACTGTCTACCCGTGGCGCGATAGCTCAACCTAACGAGGTTAAATATGCCAAGTTAGCTCAAGCATCCGACTTCAGCCAGCAATCAACCAATGATATTGAACAGCTAATGGCACTGAACGAACACACTTCAGCGCAAGTTAACCAAGACACCGATGACTTAGACGCTTTGATGAATAGAGCCCCCGTCGCACAACAAGAACTCATCAACCTACTTCATAGCATTACCCAGTTAAGTAATACCGGCACGATTATTCCTGCCACTAAAAGTTACCAACGAGCAGCGCAAAAAGTTCACACAAAATTTGATGGCGATGCCAGTCAACTGACCGATATAGCGCGAGCAAGTGTGGTGGCTAATGATGTTAAAAGCTTATTATCAAGTTATCAACAACTGCGTCAGCACACCGAAATTGTGCAATTGAAAAACCGCTTTGCTCAACCCAAAATGTCAGGTTATCGTGACTTAAATGTATTAGTAAAATTACCGACAAGCCAAATGGTGGTGGAGATTCAGTTTCATTTAAACGATATTGCTGAGATAAAAAGCGGCCCAGAACATTATATTTACGAGCAAATTCAACAGATAGAAACTCAAGCTAAAGCAACCTCTAGGCAGCTAGACGATTGGGAACAAGCCAAAATAGTTAAGCTTCGTCAAGATTCTCATAAGCAATATCATAAAGCGTGGTTAAGTTACAAACGCCAAAGTTTATATGAATCACAAGCACAAGTAGCATAAGGGTTCAACACCTTATTATTCAGAGTTCTACCTTGTTTCGACTCCACATCCGTTTCACCCTTTGCGCTCATATGAGCGCTTTTTTTTTGCCAGATAAGATCCGCTACAACCACATCTGTTATACTCGCGAACATTACGATGATACTGCCGGACAATGTTATGAATGAAATTATTGAACAACTACAAGAATTAAGCGAAACAGTACCTGTCCCGCTAGAATTGCCAACATTTGAGCAACTTGTAGAAGTTGAAGAACAGATTTTAATCGGTTTACCCAAGGATCTAAAAGAGTTCTTACTGTATGGCAGCGATGTTATTTATGGCACCATTGAACCCGTAACCGCTGCAGATCCTTCCTCGCACACTTACCTACCCGAAGTGACCTGTTATGCATGGTCTATAGGGATGCCCCGTGAACAAATTGCCATTTGTCAGAAAGGCGATAGCTTTTACTGTATTGATGAGGAAGGCATAGTGCGATTTTGGAAAAATGGTCGCTTTAAGGAAGAAGGCTGGGAATCATTATGGGATTGGGCCGAAGATGTATGGCTTAACCAGTAACCCTAACTAAACAGAATGCAACGACTCAACTTGGGGTAAATAAACCAAAATTACAATATTTGGCTTATATCTTACCTCTTATGATCCCAAGCTGAGGTTAACTACAAATACGAGAATGACTATGTCGAAAAATACCGGTTTAAATGCGATTGAGATCCAATATTTACGTCTATCTTTAGGCTTAACAACTGAACAAGTTGCGAGCCTCACTAAAACCAGTAACGAAAACGTAATGTCATGGGAGTCTGGCGAACAAGAAGCGCCTATCCCAGCGCAGAAAAAGTTATTAGAAATCGATGATATTATCGAAATGCAAGTGCTCAACACCTCTGATGGTATTGAAGAGTTATTTAAAAAAGAACCTAAGCGCCGTTTAGCGTTTGTGGTATATCCGACTCAAGCACTTTACACCCAATACAATCCTGAATTTTTAAGCTCTTTGCCATTAACAGAATTGTACAATACCGCTGCATGGCGTATTAAGAAAGAATGTAAACTGGTTTTAGAAGTCGATGTAAGCCTAGTTGCATTAGATGCCGAAGCCTATAAAGCTTATCGTGCAGATAATGGCATGAGCGAAAGCCGTGAAAGCCGTGCTAAATGGGCTGCGACTCAGTTATAAATGTTTGCATATTAACAATAGTTGCAAAAAAGGAAGCCTAGCGCTTCCTTTTTTAATGATGGTTATGTTGTTGCATTGGCTAGCGCAGCTGTTTTGGCTAGCGCAGCGGCCAAAGCGGGGCGTTGTTTTAGCCGATCGCGATACGCTAGCAACTTTGGCGGCAGATGTTGCTCAAACCCCAAAGCCCACCCTAAGGTTTGAGTTAATAAAATATCGGCAACCATAGGCTCGCTACCACATAAAAAACCAGACTCTGGAATCCAAGTTTCAGCTATAGCAGCAGCTTGATCAAACTCCCATTTAGCCACAGCAAACATAGCGTCTACGCGTAATTTTTTTGGCAGTGCAAAGCGGTGCTTACCCATACTCCAAAGTGGCTGCTCAAGTTCGCTAATCACAAAACTCACCCAGCGTTCATGAATACCAGACTGCTCAGTACCTAGCTTTGGTAACCAATAGCCTTGACCGTATTTTTCGGCTAAGTAACGCATAATGGCAGCTGATTCGGTTAACACAAAATCACCATCGCTCAACACTGGTATTTTCCCGCTAGGATTAAGGGTTAAAAAGGCGTCACTTTTATTTTCACCTTTGGCAAAATCAATAAAATGAAATTGCCATTCAACACCTAATTCTTCTAAAAACCAAGATACTCGGAGCGCACGACTTTTTTGGGTTCCGTATAACGTAATCATTTAAGCTCCATATTATATAGTGAGAATAATGAGAACAAAAAAACCACATTGCACCTTAAGTGAATGTGGCTTTGGTGTATCTTATGACGTTGTCATTAGAAATTCATTGTGACTTTAGTATAAATATAACGACCTAATGGATTATGTACACCCATTGCATAACCGTATAAATCTGCGTCGCCATCACCAATTGCAAACGATGGTTCCTCGTCAAACACGTTATTGACACCTACAGATAACTTAACCGTGTCATTGAAGCGATATGAACCAGACATATCAACTAACAACTGTGCATCTACAGTACGCGTTTTGTTGTAGTCTTCAAACTCGCCGATATAACTTAAGTTAACGTTAGCCGCAAAGTCATCCATGTTCCAATTAGTTGTAGCTAACCAACGGTGTTGCGGATACTCGTACTCGCCAGTGTAATCAATAGTCTCACCATCGATTTCTTTTTCAAAACTGATTAAGTAACTGTACTCTAGTCCAAATTTAACACTACCGTAGCGATCTAACTCAAGGCCATAATGTGTCGATAAATCCACGCCTTGTACTTCTTGAGAACCAATATTGACGAACGCTGATTGAATAACATCAATCGAACCGAATGTTTCACCGGCTTGTGGCGTATTTCGCAGACAAATAGTGCTATTTTGATCATTACAGTTTTCGTCATAAAGATCTTGGTTTTGCAGCGAGTCAATTTTGTTATCTTGTAAGATATTATAAAAATCTAAACCAATATCAAATTGCTGACTTGGTGCCCAAATCATCCCCACGTTCCAAGTCTCAGACTCCTCCGCTTCAAGGTTCGGGTTGCCTGCAAAGACAAAGTTATAATCCAATAACTCACAATCAACGTTATCAGCAGCACAGCGATAACTATCAACTAAAAAGTCACTCTTTTCTGATGGCCCAAGGCCAATTTGAGCTAATGAAGGTGCACGGAAACCTGTCGACCATGAACCACGTGCCGTCAGCTCTTCATTGATCCCCCATAGGAAAGCCACTTTAGGATTGGTAGTTGAACCAAAGTCACTATAGTTATCATAACGACCGGCTAACTGCAGCTCAAAATTATCTGTCACTGGGATAGAAAACTCTACATATGCGGCATATTGATCCCGTGAACCAAAAGCTGAAACCGCTTCGGTACCAAAAATTAACCCTCGTTGAAACTGCTCATCTGGCACATCGCTAACATCTTCTTCACGATATTCTGCACCCGCAGCCATCATGATATCGCGATCCGCCAAGGTAAATGCATGACCTGAAATGCTGGCATCATAAGCGGTGATATGTGATTCACCTTGTCTCACTAAGCTCGTGGTGATGCGATCTATCACATCAGGCGAGTTGATATTGCCACCAAATGGATTGTAGTTACCGGCATCAATTTCAGCTTGTAAGTAATCGGTTCTTACCCAACCTTGTGAGCGATCACCCGTTTGAGTTGACTCACTGCGACCTCGTTGTGCTGAAACTTCCCAATCCCAATCATTAACGACACCGCGAAGTCCGGCAACCACACGCATAGTATCGGATTCGATATCCCAACGACGAGGACCCGCGTCAACAGTACGGAAACGACCAATATCAATGTCTTGTCCAAAAGGGTTATTGGGGTGAGTACCAGGCACAGTTAAGCCTGCATCTTCATCTAATGGCGTTGGTGCGCCGCCCGCTTCAGAAGTATTATGTTGCACAGACAGTTCTAAAAATGCAGTTAAGTCATCACCTAAAATATATTCAAATTGGCCAATAGCCCCCACACGTTCAGACGTTGGAATCGTTAAGTTATAAGGACCGTAGTCAAATAAACAGCTACCACTTGCAGTAGCGCTATCGGCCGGGCAATCTGGATCAATGGTTTTCACGCCATCAACATAAAAATAACCAGGGAAGCCACGAGAAGAACGGTAATCTTCACCACCGTAAGCTGATTGGTTCGCGGTGCCAAAACGGCCCATATCGCTCGCAGACAACGTGCCATTAGTAAAGTAATCAAGAATGATTGATGCGCTGCCTTTGTCAGCCTTCATGCCCCACACTAAACTGGCTGTAGTTTCATCATAACCAGTACCACTGTCATCACCATAACCAACACTAAGTTCGATGCCTTCAATGTCTTTTCTTAATACAATATTAACCACACCAGCAATAGCATCAGAACCATAAATAGCTGATGCACCGTCTTTAAGAATATCAATCCGTTCAATGGCCGATACAGGAATATTATTAATATCGACAAATGAATTGGAGATCCCTTCAGCAAAAGCACTCGATCCAACACGGCGACCATTAATAAGCACCAAAGTGGCATCAGGCCCTAAGCCACGCAAACTGATTGATGCACCGCCGTTTGCAGTAGAATCTTGGCTGTTACCACGGGTTGAAAATGCACCTGAACCATTTGCCGGCATACGTTCAAGCAATTGCTGTAGGTTATCAAAACCCATATTTTCGATATCATCTTTATTCAACGATTGTATTGGTGAAGGCCCTTCAATATCAGTTCGTTTGATACGGGAACCCGTCACTTCAATTCGTTCAACTTTTGAATCGGCGCCGACATCAGCAGCTTGAGTAACAAAGGCGATTGGAGCAAGGGACACTGACACAGCAATAGCGCATGCGCTGCGAAAAAGGTTAGTTTTTTTCATGATCATCCTTAACGTTAATTTATTGTTTTATATCCATGACTACGGCAAACTGCGGTAACAAGATTACCGCCTACTACTTTCTTGGATTCTAATATACCCATCCAAGTTAATTCAAAAATTAACAATGTCAATACAAAGTAGCAACAAAAGTACAACTAAATACTTAGCTAAGAATAAATAATTAAAAAAGTGAATTTACATGCTTAATCAACAAACTGCCCCCGTATTACCGTGGTTCTCTCGAGTCTCTGCCCTATTTAAAGCCACAGGGCCGGGCATATTAATGGCCGCTGCTGCGATTGGCGCTTCTCACTTAGTGGCCTCGACCCGTGCCGGAGCTGAATTTGGCTGGCAACTGGCGTGGCTCATTTTATTAGTCAATGTCGTTAAATATCCTTTTTTCGCCGCCGGCGCTCGCTACACTGCAGCAACGGGTGAAAGCTTACTGCACGGCTATCACAAGCAAGGTCGCGGCTATTTAATGCTGTTTACAGGGCTCAATGTTATTGCTGCCATTGCCAGTACTGCTGGGGTATGTATGTTAACGGCAGCCATGCTGACCCAATTTATTCCGTTATCTATCGATGTATTAGCTCTCATTGTTCTGGTCAGTTCTCTGGCATTACTCATTTTCGGACACTATAAGTTGCTTGATAAAATGACCAAAATTATCATGTTGGCTCTCACACTAACCACCTTAACCGCCGTGGCATTGGCGTTTAATCTTCATAGCGGATTTGGTACACCAGAAGTAAGTGAGTCCCCTTGGCAATGGGCATATGTAGGTTTTTTGGTCGCTATGATGGGCTGGATGCCTGCTCCGATAGAGGTCAGTACTTGGAACTCACTATGGTTAATAGAAAAACGTAAAACCCAAACGGTAACGGCCAAGCAGGCTATTTTTGATTTTAATTTAGGCTATGTCACCACAGCATTACTGGCGATGGTATTTTTAGCACTAGGTGCATTAGTGATGCATGGCAGTGGCGAGTAATTTTCAAATTCTGGGGCAGTATTTGCTTCACAATTGATCACCCTTTATAGCCAAGTCATGGGCAACGAAAGCCGTTATTTAATTGGGGTTGTCGCATTTTTATGTATATTCAGCACCACAGTCACAGTGATAGATGGCTACAGTCGCACACTCGATATGGGCTGGAAATTATTGTCCAACAACACGTCACCACGTAGCTATTTAACTCAAGTTATGTTGGCTGTGAGTGCACTTGGTTTATTACTTATTCTATTTTTTAAAGGCGCTTTATTACCGCTGCTTGAGTTTGTAATGATCCTTGCCTTTATGACCACAATTATTTTTGCATGGCTTAACTTCCGTTTAATGACCAGTAACACTTTGGCTGAAAAACATCGTTATGGCCGTGTTATGGTGGGCTTGTCGTGGATTGGTTTAGTGTATTTAGTCGGCTTCGCTATCTTGTTTATTTATTGGTATCTCACTAAATGATCACATCACAATTATTTAGCCGCTTCACTATCTTACAAAAAACTGGCTTCCAAAAATTCGGCTGTATGTTAATTGTATTATGCGTAGCCTCAATATCATTTCAACTCAGTGCGTTTGAATTAACAGCGGTTGATGTGCAAACCATCATAGATAATGATTCGAGATCTTTTAACGGTAGAATTATCATTAGCGACACTGATACCCGCTATGTTAATTACCAAGCAGGTACCGACATCGCACCCGACAGCATATTTATGATTGGGTCTATTTCTAAAACGGTCACCGCCACCCTCGTATTACAGGCGGTGGACCAGAAGAAATTAGCGTTAACCGATAGCATCACAGATCACCTTGATATCATCCCTGATAACCCCGTCATGATAAGCCAGCTGTTAAATCACACCTCTGGGATAACAACACCGAAATCACCGAGTATTAATGCTGGGTCTCAATTTATACCTGCCAGCCAGTTTAGTTACTCAAACTATGGCTATAAATTACTTGGCGATATATTGGCTCAGGTTTACCAACAACCCTATGCGCAATTAGTTAATCAGTTTACCGAAAAGAATCAACTTGATATCCATGCTGGTACAGGTTCAATTGCACAGCTTCACGACAAGCAAACACGCTTAGTTAATGGTTATACCGAGCAACAACAGCAGCGCACGCAATTGACTGACTTTACAGTAAACAATGACTTTATTGCATTTGGCGGTATGCAGGCCAGTAGTGATGGTGTGGTGGAGTTTGTAAACGGTTTACATCAAGGCCAATTTTTATCTGCCGCAAGCTATCAAGCCATGACCCATGCAAGTACAACTAGGCATCATCGTTGGGGAGATACAGGCTATGGTTATGGCTTGCAAATCAGCCAACAAGATGGCCTAGTAGAATACAGCCATTCGGGGTATATCCCTGGGTACATCAGCATAATGCTCTATTACCCGCAATCGCAATTAACCGTTGTGATATTAGAAAATACCTCGTGGGATTTGGATGATATCGATCGTGTTTTTGGTTTACACGACAAGATCCGCCAAGCAGTAAGAAAACAATTAACCACATACGAATAATCTGACGAATCAAAGATTTCTCGCTATAATAGCTTTTGTCAATTGACCTAAACCATTTAAGCGCATCCGCGCCAGAGAACCTTATGATTAACAATGATATTCTTCGCCGTATTCGTTTTGTGTTTGATTATTCAAAT
The DNA here is from genome assembly GCF_006385555.1 of Shewanella polaris. Lineage (NCBI taxonomy): Bacteria > Pseudomonadati > Pseudomonadota > Gammaproteobacteria > Alteromonadales > Shewanellaceae > Shewanella > Shewanella polaris. The sequence goes on from NZ_CP041036.1 coordinate 3,657,772, forward strand.
GCCAAAATGATTAACATTTTCAGTCAAGCAAATGTAGAAATGTCTTCAGAGCAAATTATAGCACTGTTGAAAAAAGAGGATGAAGAAGGTTATCAGGCATGTAACGATACCTTAATGTGTCAGTTTTTAGATGGTTTGATTATTAATAACCGTGGTTTAAAGCCTGGTGCAGAAGTGCCTACGCCTTTAAAGCAATTGACTAACAATCTTATGTTCAAAAAATTACGCGTTGCGCTTGAAATGCGTGAAGAAGATATCCTTGCCACATTAGCCTTAGCCGATTTTGCGATGACTAAATCTGAACTAGGAGCCTTGTTCCGTAGCCCGACTCATAAAAACTATAAGCCTTGTGGTGACCAAGTATTAAGAAACTTCGTAAAAGGTTTATCTATCAAACATCGCGGTAAGTAATATAAGTGTGAATATTGAGATAATATTTTATTAATGCGTAGTTTAGGCTGCGCATTTTTGTTTCTAACCTTGGGTATTTAAACCATATAATTTTATATTTAATTACACTATGAGCGAGATGCAAACCACCAAAAATGAGACATGAATTAAAATACCTGACAATAGTGTGATTTAACCCACTTAACAGACCACAAAAAAGATCATCCGTGATAATCTATAATGACAAAAAACCAGCCCTATTCTAATAACGATCTAACTGGATCTAACACATTAAGGTTCCCCATGGACGATAACAAACGCCCCCTCTATCTTCCTTTTGCCGGCCCAGCTATTCTAGAATCACCACTGCTTAATAAAGGCAGCGCATTTAGTGAAGAAGAACGAGTATTTTTCAACCTTGAAGGCCTCATTCCTTGGGTTATTGAAACCATCGATGAACAAGCTTCACGCGCATACGCACAATTTAAAAACTTCACCAATGATCTCGATAAGCACATTTATTTACGTAATATTCAAGATACTAACGAAACGTTATTTTATCGCTTAGTGCGCAATAATATTAGTGAAATGATGCCGATTATCTACACCCCTACTGTTGGTTTAGCGTGTGAACGCTTTTCTAAAAACTATCGTAGAAACCGTGGATTGTTCATTTCATATCCTAACAAAGATCGTGTTGATGATATTTTAAACAACTCTACACGCCAAAAAGTCAAAGTGATTGTGGTCACTGACGGAGAACGTATTCTCGGATTAGGTGACCAAGGTATCGGCGGCATGGGGATCCCAATTGGTAAGCTATCGTTATACACTAGCTGTGGCGGGATCAGCCCAGCATATTGTCTTGCGGTGACCCTAGATGTCGGTACTGATAACCCTCATTTATTAGAAGATCCAATGTATATGGGCTGGCGTCATCAGCGGATTGGCGGTGAAGAATATACCGAATTTGTTGAAGCATTTATGCAAGCTGTTAGCCGTCGGTGGCCTGATGCACTGATTCAGTTTGAAGATTTTGCTCAAAAAAATGCCATGCCATTGCTTGAACGTTATAAAGATCAATACTGTAGTTTCAACGATGATATTCAAGGCACGGCAGCGGTAACGGTCGGTTCATTACTCGCAGCATGTAAAGCCGCAAACAGTAAACTAAGCAAACAACGCATCACCTTCTTAGGTGCTGGTAGTGCGGGTTGTGGAATTGCCGAAGCCATTGTGGCAACCATGGTGTCAGAAGGCATTAGCGATCAACAAGCGCGTTCGCAAGTATTCATGGTAGATCGTTGGGGATTACTACTCGATAATATGCCTAACTTGTTGCCTTTCCAGCAGAAACTGGCTCAGCCATGTGCCAATATCGAAGGATGGGACAACTACAGTGACAATATTTCGCTGCTAGACGTAATGAATAATGCCAAACCGACAGTACTCATTGGAGTATCTGGTGCACCAGGTTTATTCACTGAAGAAATTATCCGAGCAATGCACAGCCATTGTGAACGTCCAATTGTATTCCCATTATCGAATCCAACCAGTCGTGTAGAAGCAACACCTAAAGATATTTTACATTGGACCTCTGGCCAAGCATTAGTCGCAACAGGAAGTCCATTTGAACCTGTGGTCGTCAATGGCGAAACCTTTGAGATTGCTCAATGTAATAACAGCTTTATCTTCCCAGGTATCGGTTTAGGGGTATTATCTTGTGGCGCAAGGCGCGTGTCAGACGAAATGCTAATGGCATCTAGTCGTGCATTAGCAGAGTGCTCACCTTTAGGTAAAAATGGTACAGGATCACTGCTTCCACCTCTAGAAGAGATTCAAACCGTCAGTAAATATATTGCTTTTGCGGTTGCTAAAGCGGCTATTGATCAAGGTTTAGCCTTACCTTGTACCGATGAACTGTTACAGCAATCTATTGAAGCCAACTTCTGGGAACCTGAATATCGTCGCTACAAACGAACTTCATTCTAAAGGTTCATCCGTTCGATTCAACGCGTTAATATTGCAAAGTGTTGATAGTGATGGAAGTAAAAATATTAATTGTAACGGTTACGTTTTTTGATCATAAAAAATCCCAATCTAGGTTGGGATTTTTTGTTTCTGTTAAACAACAAGCTTATTTCAAAAGCACTTACACTTAAGCCGACATCACTTGTTTAAAGCTATTCAATAATGAACGATCAGTGCGAGCTTTTTTAAGCTTACGTAAACACTCTTTCAACGACTGCTCAGCTAAGCGTCCGAAGACACCATCATATTCGTTATTATTCATCTCTTCTTCAGAGTCTGCACTGTCAGCAATCTCTTGCGCAACACGGCTTAATTGCATCCATGCATTAGCAATATAAAAGCCATGAAACTCTGCTTTAGTCATTAACTTTTGCGCACTGGCTGGCAATGCATCCCAAGCATGGGCGAACCCATTGGCTTTATCTTCAATAAGCTCTTTAAATAGGCCTTCATAGGCCTCTTGCAATGTTTCAGGCAGTATGTCCATTGGCAGCACTTTATTGGCTACGTTGTACGAAACTTGTTTTGCTATTTCTAGGTACTGTTGATCAACTTTTGTCATGGTTTTCTCTTTAAAATATGCTACTCACCAGACACGCCATAAGTGTCTAATGAGATTATTGGAATAATGCTAAGCCTTAATTAGATGCTTAGACTAATGACTCGACTGAACACGCCGGTATTAACCCATTACCAAGTAATCTTGAAAATCATCTTCAATCAGTAAACGACTGCCAATGCTATATCAGGTGCATTATCAGATATTTGTAAACGCTGCTCTGCGCCATAAAATCATAACGCAATCAGTATGCTAAATAACATTACTTGCTCCATTATTTACAACATTCTCTTTATCTATTCAGACGTCTTTATACTCATGTAAATAACTGAGAACAAATAGGTCAACTTTGGCAGCAAAAAATGGATAATAATAGTAAATAAGTCACATTCTTTATGAAACAAAAAATATCTTTTAAGTTCAATTAAAGGCTATAATTCCGCCATATAAAGTTTAAATATCAAGTCAGCACACTACAGTAAATTGAATAATAGAAAGTGAGAATAGGTAACTTTGTTAACATCAAAAACATCCCACACGGCTCGTATTATTACATTCTTTTTTACTATCGGATTCATTTGCATCGCATATGCCAATCCAATAGCTAACCCCCGTGCAGATGAAATTTATAAATTATTTGATAGTGGCCACTTTGTATCTAATGAAGATAACCGTAAATTACTCGACGAGTATAAAGCAACCTTATCTGCTGACGACATTGTTCGCCAAAAAATCTATATTCGATTGAATTGCTGGAGTTTACCGACTGACACCAGTGAACAAATAAAAGCGGCAGTTGGCTATGCAGATGAATATCTTCAGATATACAGCCAACCTACGCCCTCATTAATCTCTGTAGATCTGCAATATTGTAAAGTTTGGTATCTCCACATCCAAGGAAAAAATGACCATATTTTTACTGACCTTGATTCCGCCATCAAAAGCGCTTATCAGCTAGAAGACCTACGCTTAATTGCTGATGGTCGAAGTATTAGAGGTTCAATTTTATCATATTTAGGTAATTTCTCAGCTGCACTTGAAGATCTTATTACCGCACAAAATTTGTATGAATCTCTTAACTTATCTTATTGGGCTAATGTTAATTTAGGTGAGATCGCGAGCAGTTACCGTCGCTTTGGAGATGCCGAAACAGCACTTAAATATCAAACAAAACTCGAAAAAAACTACCTAAAACACCAGCAGTTTTATGAAGCTAATCAAACAAATAGTCAAATAGCACTTTCGTTAGAAAAACTTGAACGTTATGAAGAAGCGATACAACGTAATAAGAAAACCCGCGATTTTTGGTTAACACAAAATGAGCTTGTTGCCGCCGCAAATACATCAGTTAACATCGCAGGCAATTTAATCCGTTTAAATAGGCTCAATGAAGCCAATACTATTCTCCAAACAACTAAACATCTCATTACCCCAGATAACGATGGTAGTTATAGTTACATGAATTTGTTTTTAGCCGAGATTCATTTCAAACAAGGTCACTATAACCAAGCAATAATAGACATTACTCGCGCAGAAAAATCATTTAACGCCAATAATAATATCCGCGGACTCAATCAAACATTACAACTCAAAAGCAAAATATACCAAGCTTTACAACAATGGCAGCAGGCCTATGAAACGCTGGAGTCTTTTGTAGAATCACATATGTCGCAGGATAAAAAAGTCTTTTCAGAGCGTAATTCAGAGATGCAAATCCGATTTGACACCAACAAAATTCAAACCGAAAACAAATTACTTATCCAACGAAATGATGATAAAAAACAACAATTAGAAATATTACAACGCAATAAAGATATGCAGATCGTTATCATTATTTTAGTCGCGATCATTCTCATTATTGTATCAATTTTCGCTTATAAACAATTGATAAGAAAACAACTATTTAAGCGTTTAGCACTTACTGATGAACTCACAAAACTCGCTAATAGACGCGACACTTATTCTCAAGGTAATCACTTTTTAAAAGCGGCGCAGTTGTCAGGTAAACCCTTTTCAATTATCTCTTTTGATGCCGACCACTTTAAACTTGTAAACGACAATTTAGGCCATGACATGGGCGATAAAGTCTTAGTTAAACTGGCGTCGATGACTGCAAGTATGATGCGAGAAACCGATGTAGTCGGTCGTGTTGGTGGCGAAGAGTTTTTGATTTTACTGCCTAATATCGACAAAACTAAAGCCATTGAAATCGCTAATCGGCTAGTCGATACAATAGATAAATATGATTGGGCACAAATTTCACCCAACTTACATCAAACCGTCAGCGCAGGCGTTGCAAGCTATAGTAACGAAGAAGATCTATCACCATTATTGCTAAAAGCCGACAAGGCACTCTACTCTGCCAAAGCAGCTGGGCGAAATTGTGTCAAAGCCGAGTAAAACGCGTATAATTTCCACGTGTTTACTCAATGATAATGTTATGACATCAACGACCGCAGTATTAACTCCAATTCCTGATAGAGGAACCAATCAAACAAGTGAGTCATGTCCATTGACAGCTGTTCAACTTGATGTGCTCAATAGACAAATCAAGTTGTGGGGTAAAGAGCTTGGCTTTGCTCATATTGGTGTCGCAGATATCGACTTAAGCCTACACGAAGCAAAATTACAAGACTGGTTAGATAAAGGCTACCACGGTGAGATGGCTTACATGGCTAATCACGGAATGATGCGGGCTAGACCCGCTGAATTACACCCTGGTACATTAAGGGTCATATGCGCACGCATGGATTACCTGCCACCCGATGCAGGCTTTGCCAGTAATTTAACCGATCCAACGCTTGGTTATATTTCTCGCTACGCTGGCGGACGGGATTACCACAAAATGATCCGTCAAAGGCTCAAAAAGCTCGGCGATAATATTACCGAACATTGTAAAACACTCGGATTCGATTCCACTGACTTTAGACCTTTTGTTGATTCAGCGCCTATTTTAGAACGTCCTTTAGCCGACAAAGCGGGATTAGGCTGGACCGGAAAACACTCGTTAATTTTACACCCAGATGCAGGAAGCTGGTTTTTCCTTGGCGAATTATTAATTAACTTACCTTTGCCATTAGACATCCCTATCGAAGAAGGCTGCAACACGTGTGTTGCGTGTATAAAATCATGCCCAACCGATGCAATAGTTGAACCCTATGTTGTCGATGCCAGACGGTGTATTTCTTATTTGACTATTGAGTTACAGGGTGCAATCCCTGAAGAGTTTCGATCACTAATAGGTAATCGTATTTATGGTTGTGATGACTGTCAGTTAGTGTGCCCAGTTAATGCTCAAGCGCCACTCACTAAAGAGACCGATTTTCATACTCGTAGTGCGCTTATTCAACCCGATTTATTGACGCTATTTTCGTGGTCTGAAACGTTTTTTCTCAGCCAAACTGAAGGCAGCGCCATTCGTCGAATTGGTCACAAACGTTGGTTACGTAATATTGCAATAGCGTTAGGTAATGCCCCAGCTAATCCAGCTATTATTTCTGCATTGGAACAACGTAAACACAGTGAAGAAGTGGATGGCATGGTGCTTGAACATATTGAATGGGCATTAGTGCAACAACGACAAAAAGCGCCATTGTCGGCGCTTTCACGTAAAACTCAACGAGTGATTAGATCAATACAAAAGGGCTTACCAAGAGATGCATAAACCTAGCGCTATTATTAAGCATCGGGATCCAAGGTAAAGCCCACTTTAATAGTGACTTGCCAGTGAGCAACTAAGCCTTGCTCTAAATGACCACGGGTTTCTACTACTTGAAACCAACGCAAATGTTGTAAACTTTTATTAGCTTCTGCAATCGCATTTTTGACCGCCTCATCTGAACTGATAGGTGATGACCCCACTAGTTCAATGACTTTATAAGTGTGACTCATAATAGCTCCTATTGTTTTTTTGAATACATTTTTAGTGTAGTAAACAATAGCGCAGTTCACCGCAAAATCACCGCGTAATAACAAGCAAAATGGAGTAGCAGAACTCAACCTAACTCAATTGAGTTCTGCAAATTAATCGAGAGCAACCACATTTGCTACAACATTAAAATCGACGTCTAAGCACTTTCGTTGCTTCAATCATATTACGCAGTGCAGGCTCTACCTCATCCCAGGTACGGGTTTTTAAACCACAATCAGGATTTACCCATAATTGTTTTACCGGAATCTTCTCCGATGCCTTAGTAATAAGGTCAACCATTTCTTCAACCGTTGGAATATTGGGCGAATGAATGTCGTATACCCCAGGACCAATGTCGTTCGGATAACGGAAGTCTTCAAAGGCATTCAATAACTCCATCCGTGAACGTGATGTTTCAATGGTAATCACATCGGCATCCATTGCTGCAATAGCATTGATAGTGTCATTAAATTCGCTATAACACATGTGAGTATGAATTTGAGTTGCATCTTCAACACCTGCCGCCGATAACTTAAACGCACCCACCGCCCAAGATAAATAATCCGCCCATTGGCTTTGTTTAATCGGTAAACCTTCACGAAATGCGGGTTCATCAATTTGAATAATGCCAATACCCGCTTTCTCTAAATCAACCACTTCGTCACGTACTGCTAACGCAAGTTGATTGGCAATATCTTTACGTGGTATATCTTCACGGGCAAACGACCAATGCAAAATGGTCACAGGACCCGTTAGCATGCCTTTAACAGGTTTGTCGGTTAAGCTTTGCGCATAGGTAGCCCAATCAACTGTCATGGGCTTAGGGCGAGACACATCCCCATAAATTAATGGAGGTTTAACACAGCGAGAACCATAACTTTGCACCCAACCAAATTGAGTAAACCCAACGCCCTCTAATTGTTCGCCAAAATACTCCACCATGTCATTACGTTCAGCTTCGCCGTGAACTAGCACGTCGATACCTAATTTAAGTTGACGAGAAATAGTGTCTTGAGTGACTTGTTCAAGCTGTAACCGGTAATCACTGTCATTGATTTCGCCTTTACGCCAGCGGTTGCGTAACCCTCGAATAGCGGGGGTTTGCGGAAATGAGCCTATGGTAGTCGTGGGTAACAATGGTAGCCCTAGCTTTTGCTGTTGGGCAATAATACGGCTGGCAAATGGACTGCTACGTTCAAAATCATCAGCGGTTAACTGCGACACACGATCAACAACCTGTTGATTAGCTGCGGCAGCTTTTGCCAAGCGGCGTTGCTGGCAACGATCAATAATCGCTTGGCTAGTTGCAGAACCTTGCTCAACGATTAATTGGTGAATTTCATTAAGCTCAAATAACTTTTGTTTTGCAAAAGCTAATTGACCAAGCAATGGACTCATTAATTGGGTTTCAACCTCGACATCAACAGGACAATGCAACAATGAACATGAAGGTGAAATCCACAAACGATCACCTAACGTAGTCGCTAATTCGGATACTTGCTCAGCAATTACATCAACATCAGCAGCCCACACATTGCGGCCATTAATGACCCCAATAGAGAGCACTTGTTGGCTGCTAAGCGCATTAACAAACACATCAAGTTGCTCTGGCGCCGTGACTAAATCAAGGTGTAATCCCTCTACCGGTAATGCGCTCACCAATGCTTGATGATGGGCAATAGAACCATAATAACTGGCAAGTAAAATATTCAATGACGTAGGTTTTTTTTGCGCTAAAAATTGATAGCTGTGGTTAATGGCTTGCTGCCACTCGTCGGTTAAATCCGCTGCAAGTACCGGCTCGTCAAGTTGAACCCAGCTAACACCTTGGGCAGCAAAACGAGACAGTATTTGCTCATAAGCTAATAGTAACTGCGGTAATAACGATAACTTATTAAACTCAGTGAGGCTTTTAGATAAATATAAATAAGTTACTGGACCGAGCATTACTGGTTTAGCTTGATGGCCTAATTGTTGTGCCTCTGTCACTTCATCAAACAATTGCTCAAAGGCAATCTCGAATGTTTGTTCAGCGCTTAATTCTGGTACTTGATAATGGTAGTTAGTATTAAAAAACTTGGTCATTTCTGCCGCACAGGCATGTTGGCCAGTTTGCGATCGACCACGAGCCACGCGAAATAATGTGTCAATGTCGATAGCGGCTAGGCTGCCATCAGCTTGAGTGGCACGATGACGTTCGGGGATCGCATTTAACGTCGCGCTCAGGGTTAACACTTGGTCATAATAAGCAAAGTCACCTACGGGAACGAACTCAACGCCTGCGTCTGCTTGCCACTGCCAATGGGTACGTTTCAACTCACTGGCAACCTGTTTTAATTCCGATAATGCCGCTTCACCGCGCCAATAGCGCTCAAGTGCAAACTTCAATTCTCGCTGACGCCCTATACGGGGAAATCCTAAACTTGAAATTTTCATACTGCTTTCCTTTTCGTTGAGCAAAAAATTTATGGACATTTATGCAGAAAAACCGCATAGGCGTCTGGACGTCTAGAAGTTTATTGTGTTACTCTGTTGTCAAGCAATCGAATTGATTTCATCGGCTAGTTGAGCAAGATTCATGTGGAGAGAAAATGATAGAGCTTAGACACCTTCGCACCTTGATGGCGTTAAAAGAAAGTGGCAGTTTAGCGGGTGCGGCTAAAAAACGATTTGTAACTCAGTCGGCGCTTTCTCATCAAATAAAAGAGTTAGAGACTCGGATTAACTCAAGCATTTTTGTGCGTAAAAGTAAGCCGTTAACCTTTACGCATGAGGGGGCTCGTCTGCTGAATCTAGCAGAAGAAATCTTACCAAAAGTGATTGCAACTGAATCAGATCTTAAGCGCGGCTTAGAGGGTGAAAGCCAGCAGCTTAAACTGGGTATTGAATGTCACAGTTGTTTCCGTTGGTTAATGCCCGTTATAGAGCAATTTAAGCAACACGCTCCGGCGGCCCAAATTGATATTTCAAGTCGACATTTATTTGATTCACTCAATGCGTTGGAAACGGGTAGTTTAGACATAGTACTAACATCAGACCCAGTACCAGGCCACAGCATTGCTTATCAACATCTATTTGATTTTGAAGTTAAATTAGTCGTTTCCAGTGATAGCACTTTAGCGGCACAAGCATTTGTAACACCAGCACAACTGGCAAAACAAACCTTAATTAGCTACCCAGTACCTTTAGCACGTTTGGACATTTATAAACACTTTTTAGAGCCTGCTGGCATTGAACCTGGCGAGCAAAAACAATGCGATTTAACCGCAATGTTATTACAGCGTGTTGCCTGTAATGACGGCGTAGCAACCCTGCCTACTTGGTCTATACGAGAAAGTCAGGGATTAAGTCTTACCGCGGTAAAATTAGGAGCTGAAGGACTAAAACGTCCATTATTTGGTGCCTATCGCCGCGATGCCACTAATGCAAATTTAATCCAAAAGTGGTTCGAGCTGGTAGCAAGTGAAGGTATAAAACTACAACGGATTGATCAATAAACCCCGTTTAGATAACACGCGTCGAAGCACAAGTCCCGGTGAATCAGGATTTTGTGTTTGGCGTAAGTTATGTGCAATTAAAAACTCTTCGCGTAAATCATCATCTAATCCTAATGATTCAAAAGCCTCTAGTGATAACTGTTGTTGTTGTTTATCAATGAGTGATTTCAATACTTTTAACGATACTGGTCGTGGTAACTCAGCGTTTAAATAAGCAAATGCAGTTAACGTAATCACCTGGCCAAACACACTAAATAGCGCTAATGTTTGCATTTCGTCTGCATCAATTTTACTACTCGTATTGGTTGCGCTTTCTTCACGTATTAATGCTATGCAATCCATCGCAATGTTTTCATTTAATTCCCAATAACCTTGAACAAGTTTTTTATAAGGCTCAGAAAGCTCATCAAGCCTTTCTTTAAGATAAAACGAAAATGCATAACGATAAATATTCACTTGGCCTAAACGAATTAAGGCATCTTTAACACTTCGGCTTTTTGTCAATACGATGCCTGCGGCATGCGCAGTATTACTGCGTAATAACAAATGGGCTGCTAAAGCAGGATCTGCAGATACCGTATCAATAACAACTCGAATATCAGCTTCATTAATAAGGGCTTTCTTTAACGGAATTAATATCCCCCGACGACCAATGACCTGTTCTTCATTGCCAATAATAGCGTGTACCTGAGTAAGAACTTGTTGCTCAAGCTTAGTCATGTTCATCGATTACCTTCTTTAAAATATACCGTTAAATTAATTTAACGGTATATTAAAACGAAAGCCAGTAATAGTTTACTGGCTTTCATCAGGTAATATTATTTACAGGGTTAAGTTAGAAACGATAACCAGCGGTCAGTCTAATTGAGCGACCCGTACCAGAATAATATCCATTGCCATAAGGTGAGTAATAACCAGCACCGACATAATCTTCATCAAGTAAGTTATCAACACGTAAACTGCCGTTCCAACTGCCATGAGTATAGTTTAGTGCAAGGTTGGTTAGCACATAGCTGTCTAACTTATCATCCGTATTGCTGTTATCACCTTCCATGTAACGTTCGCCAGTGTAAACACCTTCAACAAAGGCTTGCCAATCTTCAGTAAAATCATAACTTACATAGGCTTTACCTGAATGCTTAGCCACCCAAGATAAGGCTTTACCATCGTTTTCGCCCTGAGTAAATTCAGCATCAATATAGTCGTATGAAGCACCTAGTAGCCAGTTACTAGCAAACTGCACATCATAAGCAGTGCTCACACCAAAACGGCGAGATTCATCTGCATTAACGTTAGCGCCACCACCATAGGGACCATCAGTGCGACCACCTTCGTAGACAATCTCATCTTCTAACTCAAGTTGGTAAGCATTAATTTTTAGTGTTTGAGTCGCTGTCGTGTAATCCCAACCAGCTTCATAAGAACGACCAGTTTGAGGATCTAAACCTATTGTCGTTAGCGGCGTATAAGCCTGTTCGTCGACTTTGGCAAAGCGGAAGTTATCATTTGCACGAGCATAAAAGCGGTTTTCATTACTTGGGCGATAATTAAGTCCTAACTCAAATGCATGGGCGTCATTATCAATTTCAATACGGTTTGGATAAAGCAATTGATCATATAAATCGTCTGTCACTTCTGAATAACGACCACCAACAACGTAAGATAATGTTGGTGTTATCGGTACCGATGCTTGTACATAAGCACTTTTTTGTGTTTGTTTATTGTTACGTTGCATATAAGTAAAATCAAAATCTGCTTCACCTTTACTGACATCAATACCGGCAACAAAATTTAAATCACCTTGGTCTAAGTGGTAATTGGCCGTTGCTTTAGGTGAAAAACTCAATAAGTCACGCTCAATACGACCTGCGCTACCAAATGATACACTGGTCGTTAATGTATCTGAATAGGTTAAATCTGCACCTAATGCCCAAATATTATTCAGCTGGTATTGATAACCACTGCGCAATGAGGTGGTCATTTCATGATTGAAATCGCCCGCAGAAAAAGACCCTGCTTGGCTAGGATCGGCTTCATACTGGGCTAACGATAATGCTCCTGGTGCTTGAAGATCATTATCAAAGTAATTTACTTCAACAAAAAAGTCTTCAATATCGGTTTGATACTGTAAACGCCCTAAAATAGAGTTGGTTTCATTGTCATTATTATCGCGGTAATTGTCGCTTTCGTTATAGCTGGCCGCTAAAAAGTATCGCCATGCATCGTTAATGGCACCTGAAACATCGCCTTTCACTTCATAGGTATCAAAACTGCCACCACTAACCTGTAAGCCACCACTGGTTTCTGTTGGCGCTTTAGTAATAATATTGATAACGCCGCCAACGGCTTGGTCACCATACAGTACTCCTGCACTACCCGATAAAATCTCAACCCGCTCAATTAAGTTAATTGGAATAGATTCAATGCTTGGCGCAGAAATATCAATATTATTGAGTCGGCGTCCATCGACCAAAATCAAGGTGTTATTAGCGGCTTGTGATGCAGAAAAACCACGCATAGAGAATACAGTACCCGAATTATTATCCGACACCTGAATCCCAGACTGTCCACGTAATAAATCGGTTAAATTGGTAGCGCCGCTCATTTGAATATCAGCTGCATCAATAACATTAACATTGGCTGCTATGTTTAATGGATTAGCAACATTACGGCCAATGACCACAATGGTTTCATCCATACTGACAGCCGAAGCCTCTGGGGATGTAGCAGTTGATTCAGCCGCAATTGCATTAACACTCGCAACACTGAAGACAGCACTTAATAGCAGTGCAATTTTTGTTGGTTTAGTACCCATTTACCTTTAACTCCTGAAAGGAAAAATGGGGCAATAACGCCGCAATATAGACCACCTCTCTTGCCTGCAACTATAGAATAAACCCATAGCATAAACCGACAAGCGGTATCACATTACATTTCGAGATCTGCCCACCGAAATCATCGAAATCACCTTTATGGCCGGTCTCCGGACTAAGGTTGTGGTGTCATACCTATGATACAACACGCGCGAGCCTAGATGTTTAACGCAAGCTATTGCGCACCAGACTCTCACCAATCACCGTTGCGGGGGCAGTACCAGATTTACACTGGTTTCCCGATTATCCTGCTTAGATCTAACGATCCACGGCAAGCACCGTAAAGATTGACTATTCATTTAACGTGAGTTGAGATTCAACTCATCGTTGTTAATATAAATTTTGCTATATCGATGTCATGACAAAAAAATTTCAGAATAATGAATATCTTGAAACTTCCAAGCTGATAATGACATCATAAAATGATAGCGCGATGATTATAACGGATCCACAGTTGAACTTGATACTAACAAAAGATTAACTCATAGATAATTCAACTTGCTGAGCCTCGTCACGACACCATGATAACCTCACGAAAACTCCGTCATGTCATGAAGAAAGCACCATTGTAGCGTCATAAATTAACCATAATGCTCAACGGTCATTGGCGCTATTACTGTTAGAGATTTCCGCGTGAATAAGCTTATGGATTTACTAGACATACCTATTATCACTGTAAATAGCCTATCTCATTTTGCAGGCTGGTAATAAAAGCATAATGTATTATCAACGTTGCTCAATACCGGCTAATGATGGAGGAGTAGCAGATGCACCACTCGGGAATAACAATCGCCCGAGCAGCCAATAATTGCAGTATCTTGTACATCCAAATGAAACCTTATTTGGTCAAGATAGCGATAAGTTGATTAACAGTCATTCTAATCCAGTATGTTCTACCTTGAACATACGACAATTGACACTTATCGATAACATTTACATCAGTAGGTAAAATGTTAGTTTAATTCTTCGTCATCTTCATCTTCTGCATCAAATAGCTCTTCTTCATCGACAGCAGATTCAGCAGCAATAGCAGCAGCTAAACTTTTAGCTTTAAGGTGCTTCTCGGTTTTACGCTTGTTACGATCAGCTTGCTTAGATAAAAAGCCTTGCAGTGCTTGTTCGCCCCACGCAGTTGCTTCAGCTTCTGATGCAAAACCATCTTGACTTTTTGACACAACCGTTTTAGTCGCTGTCATACGACGAGTGATTTCAGTTTTCCAAGTATCTTCAACTTGAATTACACGTAAACCATATTTTTTGCTATCGCTCATAATCTATTCTTTCCTACTGTAAGGTATCACAGGCTAAAACCCATGAAATTTCAGCCGCGCAGTGTACTCGAAATGCACAAGTTTGGGCAGCTATTTAATGGTTATTTTTGCAGCTTATTTGAAAAACTAACCCAGTGGCAAGCACAATGCTGCCACAGAGGGAAATATGAAGAATAAAATATCGCTGCTATTCGGTTATTGTTTCACTAATTGGTTAGAACCAACAATCATCATTTCGCATTTATGACAGTCAAACACCAATTTTAATTTATCTTTACCCACATCTAAAAACATTGGGTCAGCTTTAATGCCTTCCACTTCTTTAGGGCATAAGTTAAAACTGTAACGCAAACAATGTTTAGTCACCATTAATGGTGCATCATGCAAGACGGTATTTTTTTCATAGGTGTCTTCAATTTGAATCACCCCGTGTTGATGATAAAACGACTTGGCTTTTTCGTTGGCCACATTGGATAAAAAACTTAATCCTTTTTGCGGAAAACGAGCTTCTTTATCGTGTACCCAACGATCTGGTCGTTGATAACGAGCAACCCTTGCTGCCATTAGTGCACTAACAGCATCGCGACGTAGTTCATTCACCACTGAAGTAGGCAAAAACCACATTTGCTGAGTGAGTAAATTAATCTTATTCAACACAAAATCACTGTTGCCAAGTTTACTGAGTTGTTTTTTGAGTTGTTCAGCTGTCTTAGCTTGATCATTGGCCGGAGCTTTTTCACAAACAAGACTCACTGTGGAACTGATATTATGCACATCAGTCAGCGTTAAGCCCACGCCATCATCGGTATCAAAAAGCTGAATATCGACGCCAATTTTTCGCTTTGCAGAGTCTTTATTTAAGGTTGATTCAAATTTATGATCGAAGTTACGGAACATCATCACGCCAACGCTAAGATCTTTAGGTACCTCGGTTAAATACAAGGTATTTCCGTCTGCGCGGTTAATGCGAACACCGGAGAGCTTATCGTCAGACAACCGCTGTGTTTCATAATGTTCAACAAAGAAACATAAGCCATCACCATTATTAAAATGAATGTCTTTGCCACTTTCACTGGTATCTATTTTGATAAAATCTTTACCTACATGGGTAATACGGCCCACTTTTTCACCAATAAACTTAGGCGAACTAAAATGTTCAATTGCCTCAGTGCGTTCATTGACAAAATAATCTGTTTTACCGCGGTTAAAGCTTTTATCTGGATCGGGCGTGAAATTAAACTCGCAACGGCCATGAGAAATGGACTCAAGATCATCACGTTTAGCAATAATGGCATCCAATTGTAGACGATAATGCGCGGTAACATTTTTAAGATAAGTAATGTCTTTTAAGCGCCCTTCAATTTTAAACGAGCTAATACCCGCATCAATTAAGGCTTCTAAATTATCCGTTTGGTTATTATCTTTAAGCGATAATAAATGCTGATTTTCGGCTAACACATCACCTTCGCGCGTGGTCAAATTACACGGTAAACGACACATTTGTGAACATTCGCCGCGATTAGCACTTCGATTAGAATACGCGTGGCTTAAATTGCATAAACCACTATAACTGACACAGAGCGCACCATGAATGAAAAACTCTAACTTCATTTTTGTGCTCGCGGCAATATCGCGAATTTGTGGAATATTCAACTCACGAGCTAACACCACTTGTGAAAAGCCAACTTGCTCTAAAAAAACGGTTTTTTCAGGGCTACGATTATCAGTTTGGGTACTTGCATGCAACGCGATAGGCGGTAAATCTAACTGTAAAATACCCATATCTTGAACAATCAAGGCATCAACACCGGCGTCATAAAGTTGCCAAATCAGCTTCAGTGCTTTATCCAGTTCGTCATCCATTAAAATGGTATTGAGCGCCACAAATACTTGGGCATGATAACGATGGGCAAATTCAGTCAAGCGGGCAATGTCTTCAACGCTATTACCAGCATTATGACGCGCACCAAAGGCAGGACCGCCAATATAAACTGCATCAGCACCATGGCGAATAGCTTCAATGCCATAATCAGCGTTTTTAGCCGGCGCTAACAGTTCAAGTTGGCGCTTTACAGGCACCACTGGGGTGAACAATTCTACAGAAACCATAATGTTAATTACATTTCGCATTGATTCGGATAAAAAAGTGCGCCAACATACTGATATTGTCACATTGACATTAATATGTTGACGCACTCACATAGCATTATACTTTAGCAAACTTTGAATAAAGTTCTAGCAAATTCGTATTAATAACCAGCTAAAGAAAGACCAAGCAGAGCTTATAAAAACAGTTCTTGGATGTTTTTAAAGTCAGTTTTACCTTCTGCTATTTCTTGTGGATTGAGTCCAGACACTTCATGTGGGAATACTAACCAATCTTCAGATGCATGAATAAAATAATCTGGTTTCAGGTCGACTTTAGTATTTTTAGGTTTGTAGTAAGGGCAAGCAATACGGATATCGGTAGGCATGTTCAAACGCATAAACTTACCTAATTTAGCAATAAGCGCATCCACACTTCGTCCTGAATCAAATACATCATCAACAATCAATAAGCCATCATCAGCATTGGCATTTTCGATAATGTAGTGCAAACCGTGCACTTTAATATTTTTATCTTGTTTGTCAGTGCCGATACCGTAGTAAGACGAGGTTCTAACCGCGATATGATCTGTTTCAACCTTCTTAAAATCAAAATACTCTTGGACAGCAATACCGATAGGAGCTCCACCGCGCCAAATACCCACTATAAACTGTGGTCGAAAGCCACTGTCATAGACTTGTGCAGCGAGTCTAAATGAATCTTCCAGTAATTGTTGCGCACTAACATAGAGTTTATCTGTCATTGGTTAAGCCCTTGGTTATTTTATTGCGGCGAATTTTATACCAAATAACGTTTTCTTGCCTGTAAGAATAAGAATTAATTGATCAACCCCCCATAAAAAAATGAAAACGACTATTTAAATCACAACCTTATTCAAGGCCAATTATCGTATATATCAAACAACCCAAACCCAGTGTTGAGTTATCTGATAACCTTGATGTAAATCCGCACCGTCTACATGCAAACTCAGGCATATCATCAACTTTACGATTAGGTTTGTCCAAGTAAAACCACAAACTGAAACGCAATTTTGGCCTACCAGCAGTGATAAATCTACTTGTCATTGAAAACGACTATGGCATAGTGGGCTTTAATGATAAGTAGATTTTCTCGCCAATTCAGGATGAATACGCCACTATGCTGCTCAATAAAATCTCACACAATGCCTATGGTGCTGAACTGGAAAATACCAAAGACAGTAACGAACTCAATGTGCCTAAAGGTGACAACCCACTCATATGGCCAGTCCTGAGCTTATTACAATCAACAAACCAAAGTTGGAAAGTGCACCATTTGGCGAGTGAGCTACAAGCCAAAGGGTTAATGCATAACCTAGATCCCTTACCAGAAAAAGATTTGTTCAAACGTAACTTTTTACTGATGAATGCCTTATATGAATTACAAGATATATTAATGCCCAAGCAGTGGTTGCAAGTTCAGGCGATGGAAATCCAAATATTTAGAATAATTCCAGCCAGTGCTGATATACAACATACTCGCGATGGTGCATTACGCGATTACTATCTCGATTGGGTTAATTATGATGCCAGCGTAAACGTAGTTCGTGAAATGCTTGAGTCATTCTGGTCAAGTTATCAAGAATATATTGGCGTTAATGTACAATTAATGAATAAAGGTCATGCCTTAAAAGTGTTTGAACTTGATCAAACCGCCACCGACAGAGACATTCGCAAACAATGGCGCAAACTGGCGTTAAAATGGCATCCCGATCGAGATCAAGGTAATGCAGAGCGTTTTCGCGAAGTGTGTGAAGCATGGCAAACCCTAAGAGAGTAATCATTAATAACCATCAATTACTTAGCCGTCATATTGAACTCACTACAATGAACAACTCACTGTCACTAAATCATAATACTCCCCGGTTACCGTGGAACTCACTTCGATATATGTTTCTATTCAAGTATTAACCTCATAAAGCACGCACAGGTCACGTAATTAAGCGCTTTTTAATGGATGAATTAAGCCATAATTCAGTTTAGAAACTTACCCTAGTTAGCACACGCAGATTAAATTCAAAATTATATTTAATTAACATTGATTTGAGGTTTACATGATTAAAAAATTCGCCGTTGCACTGACGCTCATCACAGCCTCATTTAGCACACTTGCCACGCCATTTGTTGCAGGCAAGCATTACACTCAAATTTCCAATAATATGATTACCAGCACACCTAAAGTTACTGAGTTTTTCTCATTTTATTGCCATAACTGCTTCAACATGGAAACTCAATACCTTACTGAAATTAAAGCCGGATTAGATAAAGATATCAGCTTCGACACTAAGCATGTCGACTTTATGAACAGTGATTTAGGCACCGAAGTCATGCGCTCACTGGCAGTTATCCATGAAGTTGGCAAAGAAGAAAAACTTAACCACGCAATGTTTGCGGCGATTCAAGGCGATAATGGTGCAAATGGACATGATCACAATGCTGAAGGCGATCAGCATCAATCACAAATAAACAGCCGTGCTGATATTAAAAAGGTATTCAGTCAATTTGGTATTGATGCTGCAACCTATGACACATTAGCCGACAGCAGTGATACCAATAACAAACTGGCTTTGTGGCGCCAGCAACAAGACCTATATAGCGTCAGTAGCGTACCCACATTTATCGTAAATGATAAATATGCTATCAACATGAATGAAATGCATAGCTTAAATGAACTAATTGAATTAATGAATTATTTAGCTACTACAAAATAAAGACTTCAATAGGTTTATTGGGAACAATAAACCTCTGTGTTAAAAAAATGGCTATCAGTTGATAGCCATTTTTTTTAATTACAACATTGCAATAAGTGACTTTTTTACACCGTGGTAGACATATATTGAAAACGTAAGTACTAATGAGATGATGTATTATTTTAGGGTAACAACACCTTGTTGACACCGGTTGGGAAAAGGCAATATTACAAGCGGTATTGATCAACAGAACTAAGAGTACATCCGCAAATAATAAAGTAGTCCGCAAGCATAACCAGCTTGCTCAATTTATCCATAATATATGTCACCCAATATGCAAAATTAAGCCATTACTGAGTCAATTTACTCAAGTAAACCTCTATCGAGAATAATACCTTAATAGTAATTTAGTGGATAAATAGCTATTTGAAATATCGCAGAGGTAAATTAGTTAAAAAAGGTCTCTGATATGCACAATCGCCAATATAAAATGAATAACGATAAAGCCAATAAACACTTGGGCAAAGAGTATATGGTAACTACGCCACATTAAGGCATTACTTGGGTCTGCCACATACCAAATTGCGCCGCTCAAGGCCACCAGCAATAACACTATAACCCCAAGCCCTTCAATGACACTGATTAACCCATTACTACCAGAATGCGGTAATTTTCCACGCGTTAAGCCGCGGAGATCATTCAGTAATGGTTTAACATCAAGAGTAAGCCAAGGGAAAAACTGCCGCCATTGCCCTGCTGAACATATATGAAAAGTAAACAGGAGAGCTAACACCCCAGTAAACAACCCGCCATACACATGAAATACATCCCAAAAGCCAGCACGCGGACTTAATTGACGGCCGATAAAAATCCATGGGCTAGTGCAAATTAATAGCAGAGACATCAATATCACTAACTGATGCAATCTAACTTCAATACACTGCCATAACTGCTTTACCATGACATTATGCCTCTATGATCTGCTGTGCAAACTGATCAACTTTATGCCAATCAGTGTACTCAACTTGAGTATTTGGGTCGGTAGGGCCTTTAGTTAGCCACATAATAAAACGAATAATATTTCGGTCCATTGCACCATAACCTTGATAATCTAAATTACCACCAAACACTTGTAATAATTTAGGTTTCCATGTGCTTTGACTTAAAAACTGTTGCATATAAGTATTGGTTTGCGGTGTGTTTTTATGTGGTTTGCGCGCCACTAAACTCACTGAGAAAAAACCACTAGGCTTACTTTCCAGCTCAGCGCGATGTGCTTCAATAAATTGATATAACGCAGGGCGGTGTTTGCCGTGACGAATACTCGCGCCAATAAATACTTTATCAAACGGAGCCAAGTCTGGCACATCAGATAAAGATGTCACCGTGACATGCTGATCTTGTTCAGTTAATTGATTTTGTAAATATTCGCAAATTTTTTGAGTGTAACCATGGACACTTGAATGGATCAGTAATATCTGACTCATGCTGACCTCTAATGGAAATCATGTAATGTAATACAGCATCTTAGCCCAGTGAAAGCAAAATTTACATGAAACAGATCACGTCTCATGATCGGTAATTAATGCTATGTGAAGTCACACGCAAAAAAAAAGCCCTAGAAAAGAATCTAGGGCATTTTTATTTTGACAAAAAATTTATAGCGACTGTAAAAATGCGATAACTTGAACTCGCTCAGCTTGGGTTAATGCCATAAAGTCTTGCTTAGATGTTTTGGCTTCACCGTCATGCCATAAAATAGCTTCTTCCAAGGTTGCCGCACGTCCATCATGTAAAAAACCAGCTTGTGGGTTAACGGTTTGCGTAAGCCCTATTCCCCATAACGGTCGTGTGCGCCACTCATTGCCATCGGCTAAAAAGTCTGGACGACCGTCAGCTAAGCCCTCACCCATATCGTGTAATAACATGTCACTAAATGGATAAATAGTCTGGCCTTTTAAACTGTCGCTCATCGGAATTCCGCCAATATCACCCGACGTTTTGGTCACAAATGATGGGGTATGACAACCACTACAATTGAGCTGCTCAAATAATCGAGCGCCTTCACGAACATCGCTATCGTCTACATTACGTCTACCGGGTACAGCTAACGTTTCAGCATAAAAGACCACAGAGTCACTGAATTCTGCGCTAGCCTCTGGCGCACCATCAACATCTTCACCAGTATCGACAAATCCTGTGCGGGTTAAATATGAATCATGTAAACTCGTGCCGACAATGCTTTCATCGGGAAATAACGGGTTAGTAATACCAATATCGCCACGCAAAGCGCCTAACGATTGTACTCGGACACTTGGCGTGTTGGCTTTCCAACCAAAGCGACCTAAAGAAATAGGTGTACTATCGCCATTTTGTGCTTTTACGGCATCAAATACCCAGTTAGCTCGACCAGAAATCTCATCGCTATTACTGTCATCGGCATCAACGTTGGCCAAAATGCTTGCTTCAGGTATGGCTTCTAATAAACCTAAACCGAACACAGGCATGCCATTACGCCAACCCATCAACACATCATCTTGAAGTAAATTAGACGTCACATTCGCACTTTGCTTGGTTTCACCTGGCGCGTCATAAGGATTCTCCACTTCAAAAATAGGCTTTTTCAGGCTAACCGTTTCACCGTCCGAATAGACTTCATCATGACGTTCATAAGACAAATACACGTCCGCTTGACCAACAAACGAATTGTCTTGCCAATCTGCACGTGCTTTTAATACCCCGCGATGAAACAGTTGATCACCAAAATCAGGCACTTTAATTGGCGCACAATAATTATTATCTGCCGTACCTTCGGTACAAGGTTCTGCTGAAGCTTTGCTAATGCGCAAGAAAATACCATCAGCAGAGCCTAATTTAATGCGCGTTTCAGTTGCCGCGACAAATGGTGTTGAATTTCGGCCATCTCGTTGATGACAAGAATTACAGTCTGCGTTATTGAATACTGGGCCTAAACCATCCAATTCAGGATGTTGATCATTCGGTGCGGTAGTAAATGATACTTCAAAATTGGCATCACCTTCTAAATGTAACTCGAGTTCATCGTCAGTTAAATTGACTGATGGTGTCGAAAAACCATGGCCAGAACTATTGGCATCAAGCGTAGTGGTATCACCGCCTAAAGCAATAACAGAGGTGTAGCTAGGATAAGTTGTAACGGGTTCAACTGGCTTCGATGTGACTTCATCACCGCTGCCACCACAAGCACTTAAGCTCAGACCGAGTAATGCCACAAACCAGTATGGCTGTCGTAATAATTTATTCATCGTTTTCTCACACATTTTTAATAGAAATCAGGTTATTTAGCGGTAATGCACCCTGGTTATTATTATATTGTTATAGGGTTGCATTTCCCCTCCCAACAAGGTCGATCCATGATCTTATGGGAGAGGCAATAACTAAATTAAGAGTTCCAATCTGATAATAATGGCAGCACGTCTGACTCCAGTGAAGTTTGCAATGTGGTAAGTGCATCTATTGCACTTTGCACTAGAACACGGCCATCTTCGTCTAAAATTGCTTGGCGGAAAGGCATATCAGTGCTGCCTGAAATGGCTTGAATTTTTAAAATAGCATCATCAATTTCACTGGTAATACGAGTTGATAACGTCGCATCAGCAGCGGCAACAAAGTCTACTAAACCAGTATTATCTGACGCACCAGTAAACTCACCTTGATATACATTGCGAACACCAATGATGTTATTAGCAAAGTCAGTGAGTGAGTTCCATGAATACTGTGACTCCACCTTTGAGGTATCAGCAGTACTGATTGATTCACCAAATGGATCTGCAATTTTACCGTTACCCACTTCATCGACAATACCAATCATGCCGTTGATTAATTCTTCAATAACCGCCAATTGTGATGAGTAAATAGTGTTAGTGGCATCACCAGGGGTTTTAAGTAAATCGGCATAAGGTATAGCAGTGGCACCTTCAGCGTTATAGCTCACTTGCCACGCATCATCTAACAGTGTGGTGTAATCTCTGAACACTTCAGCTAATGCAATTAAATATTCACGCTCACTGGTAGTAAGGTCAGCAATCAACTTGGTATTGCTGTCAACGCCATTGCCAAATAACAAATATTCCATGGTGTGAAAACCTTGAACATCATCGTTCCAAGCTTTAATCGTTTCGGCATCAAAACCGCTGTTATTATCTAACTGAGTCTGTAAATCGGTAGTGTTTAATGGCCAGCTGTCTAAATGCGGATCAATACTTAATGAATCTACTGGGCCAAAAATATGCGACTCACCTTGTTCCCAAGGTTCACGGGCTGATTTCCACGCATTCTGTGCTGTGACTAAATCGGCTTGAGTAGCAGAAGCACTTAGCAATGCTTGTGTTGCCAATAATAATGCATCACCTTTAGCTGCTAAATTTGCATAGCCAGCCACAATGACATCATCGGTTAAATTGGTGATCATTTCAGTAGCGACAAAACTAAAGCCCGTTGTTGGTACATCTGGGATCTCGGTGCTTGTATCGTCAGAACCTGAACCGCCACATGCTGATAGTGCAGTGATTAAAGCCAGTGTAATTGCAGTGTGTTTAACGCGCATAATAAAACTCCATGTAAAAAATGAATCAAAATAATTAAACTTATAGTGAGAATTGATATCCCACACCCAAAGCAAAAAAGTTAGTGTCAGGAATGCTGGCAACCGCTACCTGGTGAAGACCGCCTTCGGCTTTAATCACAATCTCAGGTATAGGGGAATAGTTAATGCCCACACTGCTCCAAGTGTTTTCATAACGCTGGGTTGCTGTGCCAGTTTCAACAGCCATTAATGGATTTGAATAATCAACATTGGCAAACACAGTCATAGGAAGGTCAAACCATTCATCGAGTTTTACACCCGCTTCAACAAAGAATGATTGTGACTCTGAACCCAGTTGTGCAAAGTTACCCGGTTGTAAACCTGGAGTGGTTTTGTTAGCTAGGGTGATAGCATCGGCATTGTCTAACGTGCCATATAAATATTGACCGCGAAGTATCCAAGGTCCTTCAACAAACGCACCTGCGACAGACACAATGCTTAATGCACCATCAACGTCTAACTTGTTACTTTTATGACGATTACCACTGGTATTACCGAAGTAATAAGCCACACCAACAGCACTGCCAGTTTTAAAGTTGCCGTAATCAAGACGACCTGCAAACGCTAGGTCATCTGTATTGACTTCCTCAAAGCGTTTTTGATGGCCAGATGCCACCCAATCATAGGTGCGAAAATACTCAGAATTTAAACCACTAACGACTTGAGCTTGATAATGAAAGTCTGAAATTTCGCCGTAAACACCAATACCGTTTTCGTTCCAAACGGTAGGCATCATTGCAGCCTCACTTTTATGGCGCTGCACGGTCAAATATTGGCTAGGTTTATGTAAAATGCTTGATAAACCAATTGGCAAATGAATGTTACCGAACTTCACCCCAAACGCTTTGCTAGGGCGGTAGCGAATTTCCGCTTTTTCAACGACCACTTCACCACCGGCTTCAACTTCAGATTCAAACTCACCAAATTCATCAAAACCGTCATATTCTAATGCGGAGCCAGTGCCGCCATGTTCATATTCAATTTCAACTTCCATGCTCCAATCATCAGTAAACTGATAACCAAACTCGGTCACTATCCGCTCTAAATCAGTACGATTACGTCGCTCTGCAGAAGTATCTTGGACGTTATCGAAATATTCATCACTGGTGTAAACCGCGCTGCCATATGAGTTAAAACTGAAACGGCTAAATCGATCTTGTGCTTCAGCAGTTTGCTGTACCACGGTGTCAACTTGAGTCGCCACCTGCTTGCTTTGTTGCTGTTGTTGCTTTTGCTCAGAAGCCAATGTAGCAAGCTGTTGTTTTAGTAGTGCAATTTCAGCTTCTTGTTTAGCAATGGCTTTAGCTAATGTTTCGGTATTTGTTGCGGCGTGTGCATTCGACATAGCACTTAAGCCCAATACACTTGCGACAGATACTGCCAACAAAGTTAACTTGTTATTCATCATTTTCTCCGACATATCAGGTTAATGCTCCCTCAAAACGGGACAAGCATATAACAAGTGATAATCATTCGCATTATAATTTACACTATTATTGGTGATTTTATTTACAATAAATTACATTCACCTAACAAATGGTTTTATGTCACTATGGTTTGATAAGCTTAAAATAAGAGTTTCAACCATGTCAGACACTTCCCTTACAAGTGGTAATTCCATTGCTCGCCAACAAACAAATCCACAACAGTTACTGCTGTGGATGACCTTTGTGATGTCAATGGTATTTGCTGTTTGGCAAGCATTATTAAATAACTTTGTCATTGAACGCGCTGCGTTTACCGGAGCCGAAATAGGCTTATTACAAAGCCTTAGAGAAATCCCTGGATTTTTAGCCTTTACCGCTGTGTTTGTGTTGTTGATGATCAAAGAGCAAACCTTTGCATTATTATCGTTGGCGTTATTGTGTATTGGGGTGGGCATTACTGGTTGGTTTCCCGATGTCATTGGCTTGTATTTAACAACGGTTCTGATGTCGATAGGTTTTCATTATTTTGAAACTATAAATCAATCACTTACATTGCAATGGGTTGATAAAGCTGATGCCCCTGGCTTTTTGGGTAAAGCATTGGCTTGGCGTTCGGCTGCAGCGCTATTTGGCTATGGATCGATTTGGCTAATAATGAGCTGGCTTAACCTCGATTACATTTGGATGTACAGCATTATTGGGGGATGTGGATTATTGATGGTATTTGTGATGACGGTATATTTCCCTCGCTTTACCATTGGTTCTATTCAACACAAGCATTTAATAATGAGAAAACGCTACTGGCTGTATTATTTACTGACCTTTTTCTCTGGAGCGCGCCGGCAAATTTTTATGGTTTTCGCAGGCTTTATGATGGTTGAAAAGTTTGGTTATTCGGTGTCTGAAATTACTGGATTATTTCTAATTAATTATGTCGTTAACTTGATCTTTGCACCAAAAATTGGCCGCTTTATTGGTCGAATAGGTGAACGCAATGCCTTGATTATTGAATACAGCGGCTTAGTGATTATTTTCAGTTGTTACGCCTATGTCACCAACGCCAATATTGCTGCAGGATTGTATGTCATTGATCATCTTCTTTTTGCAATGGCGATTGCGACCAAGACCTACTTTCAAAAAATTGCAGATAAACAAGATATTGCTTCAACCATGTCGGTCAGCTTTACAATTAATCATATAGCAGCGGTTATTATTCCGGCGTTATTAGGTATTTTGTGGTTAAGCTCGCCTAAGTCGGTATTTTTTATTGGTACTGGATTTGCCGTATGCTCACTGGCGCTAGCATTCAATGTGCCGCGTCATCCTCGACCAGATAAAGAAACGCTATGGTCACCATCAAGAACAAAACACTAAACGATTAAATATAGATGTCGTATCATACAGGCATGTTGCAAGCATAAAACAGAAAGAGATCTCACGATGGCTGATGTTGATGTAACCGAAATACCTCAAGACAATACCCAAGGGTCCGCTCGACAAAAAACCTTATTGCTTGGACGGATTATCGGTTTGGCAAGCGAAGAAGATTATCGCCCCTCAAGTGCTTCCATTACCGATAGAGCCGATCATCGGCAACGAAAACAGCTCAGCCAGTACCAAGCAAACCTTGAAAGTATTTTTGCTCTTGCACTGAGTTACACCCCTTCAGATGTGACTGGCGTGGAATTAGATCCTGATTGGCGCTACCAATTTTTTCAAATGGCAGAACAAATTCATAACCGTAAAATGCAAGATTTGTGGGCCAGAATTTTAGCCAGTGAAGTCGTCAATCCAGGTAATTTTAGCCTTCGAACCTTAGCGGTATTACTGCAACTGACGTTTCGAGAAGCACAGATTTTTGAAAAAGCCTTAGGCATGTCGGTTAAAATCAACAACGAAATCAGATTTAAATTACTCAGTAGTTATCGAATTAATGGAGGGGTAAAACAATATTTTCGTAAGCACACTCAAACCAACTTCGGCCTGTCACAATTTGGCTTACCTTATTCCAGTATTTTAACCTTAGTCGATGCGGGAATTTTACATAAAAGCGAGTTTGAAACCGGACTATTAAGCAGTAATGAACGTATTCAGTTAACCCTGTGCAATGCCACTTTGACCCTAAAACCCAAAAATCAGCACTTATTATTTACTTATTATCGGTTTACTACTGTCGGTGATGAGTTATGCCAATTAATTCAGGCAAAAAGTGATAATGAATTTATCACAGCAGTTAAGACTATATTAGCCAAAGACTTTATGGTTAATAGTTAATATTTTTATAAAGGTGCGCATATTTAGCTTTATGCTCGCTAAATAGGAATTGACGTAGTATTGCTCGCGACTCACCTTCAGCGCGAATTTTTGCTGCCATTATCCCATTTTCGGTCCTAACAGGCTCAAATGTTATATTAATATGAGTGCCATTTGGTAAAATAAGCTGGCTTGAATGCGGCATTTTGGTATCAAACTCTTGTGGCACTTTAATGGTCATGCCCGAGCTAGACAAAGATAATACCTCGACATCTATTGCAGTATCATTATCAATAACAGTGACATTTTTGACCTGATTAATTCGCCAACTCCGCTCTCCGCCACGCATGTCTATCACTTCAGGAATACCTAACTCAGGCAAAAATTGCCCAAGCTCATCTTGCTTTAAGGTTAACGGGAACCACAAGCGGTAATTACTAATTTCAGCCAGTAAGGTTAACTTGGCATTTCCCAAAATATGAGCAAGCACTTGCGGTACTTCTGTCGCAACACTTAATGAATGTCTCGATAAAGAATTATCGGTACAGTCATCTTCCGGCGAGAACACATTGCTAAAATAAGCGAGCTCTTCATTAGATAAAGTAGACATAGTGTGACCTTATTCCAAATATTGACACTTAAGTCATACTAACACTTTAGTACGATACTGAACAAACCTTAACCAAGTGCTTTACGCGATTTTACTGTGTAATCAAATTGTATACTTTTTGTACAAAAATAAAAAGCGAACAAAGTTCGCCTTGTTGTCCAAAAACCTAAACCCAAAGCAAAAACTTAAGCTTTAAGCTTGTAGCAATTAATGTTCTGCTTCAATTTTCAATGCTTTTTGAAATGACTCATGAGTCAATAATTGCTGATAATATTTGCCAATATTAGGATACTTTTCAAACTCACCGTTTTGGCCAACAAGCTCTGCAATAAACGACATCATAATATCTGCACCGCTAAGACGGTTACCGACTAGATATGACTTACCCTCTAAACGGTCGTTAACATAACCAATCACTTTGGCCGTTTCTGCATCAGCATACCCACCAATAAACCGTGTTTCAGCACCTTCCATATTAACAAAAATCTTCAACAATAATGGCAATGCCGCAGAACTTTCGGCAAAATGCATCCATTGCAAATAATCAATGTAGTCCGCAGTGCCTTTGGCAGGCATAAGCTTGTCAGCTGCATAGGTTTGAATTAAGTATTCAGTAATAGCACCCGACTCAGCTATGGTAAAGTCATTGGCTTCGAGTACGGGTGACTTACCTAACGGATGAACTTTTTTAAGTGATTCTGGCGCTAAAAAAGTGCTCGCATCACGCTGATAAGCAACCAGTTCATAATCGACACCCAGTTCTTCTAATAACCAAATAATACGTTTTGAACGAGATTTATTTAAGTGATGTAGTTTAATCATTAAGCCATCCGAATATTGTTGAACGATAACAATAAGCCCAATGATTATTCATTGGGCTTATTTATAATTCCACCAGAGCTCTTATTTCGAGCCGATGATAAATAAATCATAAGCTAAGTCTAAACAACCCGCTTACTAATTAGCGGGTTAGCTTAATAAAGCTAACATTTTTTCTGCCACTAACTCAGACGATGCAGGATTTTGACCAGTAATTAATTTACCATCAGCTACCGCATATGGATGCCAATCGTCGCCCTTAGAATAAGTCGCGCCATTTTGTTGTAGCATATCTTCTACCAAAAACGGCACTACATTAGTGAGTTGCACAGCCTCTTCTTCGCCATTAGTAAAACCTGTGACATTTTTACCGGCAACGAGTGGGGTTCCGTCAGGTTTTTTAGGGTACTTAAGTGCAGCTGGCGCGTGACATACCAAACCTAAAAGTTTATCTGTTTTATAGCACTGCTCAATTAATGCAATAGAGTCTTTATCATTGGTTAAGTCCCATAATGGACCATGACCTCCAGGATAAAACACCGCGTCATAATCTGCTACGTCAATTGACGCCAATGTCAGCGTATTGGCGAGTAATGCTTGCGCTGTAGCATCGGCAGTAAAACGACGCGTTGAGTCCGTTTGAAAATCAGCTAGATCACTTGTTGGGTCCAATGGCGGTAAACCACCTTTAGGAGAGGTCAGTACTACCTCAACACCTTTATCGACAAATGCGTAGTATGGCGCCGCCAACTCTTCTAACCAAAAACCAGTTTTTTTACCTGTATCGCCTAATTTATCGTGCGAAGTTAATACCATTAATACTTTCATTGTTATTCCTTACATACTGTTTGTTTAGCGTAATCACGTAGATTACAGAGGATCATTTATTTTAATTACAACCTTGCCGAAGTTTTCGCCCTTTAACAGCCCAATAAAGGCTGTGGTCATATTTTCAAGACCATCGACAATTTGTTCACGATATTGAATTTTACCTTCACCAAGCCATTGCCCCATATCTTTGGCAAACTCTGGATAGCGATCACCGTAATCATCAAAAATAATAAAGCCTTGCATCTTAATGCGCTTAACCAGCAAAGTACCCATCAGTAATGACAAACGATCAGGACCGTCTGGTAACGAAGTCGCGTTGTATTGCGAAATTAAGCCACATAATGGCACTCGAGCACCGATATTTAATAACGGTAAAACGGCATCAAACACCTTGCCACCAACGTTTTCAAAATACACATCAATACCATTACCACAGTGGGTTGCCAATTGCTGTGCAAAATCAGCCGCTTTATGATCAATACATTCATCAAAGCCTAATACTTCTTTTGCGAAGCGACATTTCTCTTCGCCACCAGCGATGCCGACGACTCGACAGCCTTTCAATTTACCAATTTGGCCAACCGTGGCGCCAACAGGCCCAGTAGCCGCGGCAACCACAATAGTTTCGCCAGCTTTAGGTGCACCAATGTCTAATAATCCCATATAGGCAGTAAAACCTGGCATGCCCATAATACCCAAGGCATAAGAAGGATGACTTGGGTTATCGCCCAATTTCATCAGCTCTTCGCCATTGGATACCAAATAATCTTGCCAACCACCAAACGCTAACACCCACTCACCCACTTTATAATCAGGATGATTAGAGGCTTCCACTTGTGATACCGTCGCACCCACCATCACATCGTCAATCGCAACAGGATCTGCATATGATTTTGCATCATTCATACGGCCACGCATGTAGGGATCAAGTGATAAATACACTGCGCGTAACAACACCTCACCTTCTGCGGGTACAGGTTTGTTGACGGTTTCTAAGCGAAAATTATTAGCAACAGGCTCACCTTGAGGACGGCTGGCGAGTACTATACGACGATTTTGGGTGTTCATCTTGTGTCCTTTAAATGATATCAGCACCTTAAAATGGTACTGAAGACGACAATATGACCTAAGTCGTTTAAAAATGTTAATGTCGTTAACATTGCTAACATTCGTAATACAGATATCATGTAAACATTGATATCATAGTCAACCAAGGTCTATTAATACGTTCTTTTACTTAAATTGATCAGTCAAAACATGATCAATCACTTTATGAGCTAAGCTTTTGATATGAAAAACGATAAACCCATGCTACTTGAGAATCAGTTATGTTTTGCTGTTTATTCAACGTCATTAGCAATGACCCAACTGTACAAACCTTTACTAGACTCTATCGGGCTAACTTACACTCAATATTTAGTGATGTTAGTTCTTTGGGAGCAAGATGGTTTAAGTTTAAAAACCTTAGCCAGCAAACTCGGACAACAGTCAGGCGCATTAACACCGGTGATAAAACGTCTTGAAACTGATGACCTTCTAAAGCGTATTCGAGAACCTTTAGATGAACGGACCTTGTGCATGCAATTAACCGAAAAAGGTCATCAACTTCAACGCAAAGCAGAACAAATCCACCAATGTATTCTTGAACAATGCGGTATCGACATGTCTGAATTATCAGCATTAAAACAACAACTGGACCAATTTAGGCTTAAATTACCTACCCACATCGAGTGTTAGTTCACAAAATCACTCACACTTTAGCTTAAATCTGCTTTTGCATAGCCATATGATAATCACGATAACTAATTGTGCGCAACTTAAATTAACAATATTTAAGGTCTATAACCGATTACGTGATGCCGCCGCATTGTTTGAAGGGACTAAAATGCTATTAAATCCACTTTGCCATCATACTAAAATGATTATTGAGCACTTGCTCTTACGAGACATTAACACTATTGCGACCGACATGTTTTGATGAATACAACGCCTTATCAGCTCGATTAAATATCTCAGAAAATGCTTTGTCTTGAGAACGTAAGGTTGCAATACCAATACTAATGGTTATCGAAGGAGCTTGTGGTTTATCATACTGTTGCTGAGCTTCTCTTAACCGTTCAGCCAAGACATAAGCAGAGTTCATATCAGTATCGGGTAATAAAATCGCAAATTCTTCACCGCCAATTCTAGCCAATACATCAGCCTCCCTAACATGTTCATTACATATATTAGCAACGCGCTTAATCACCTCATCGCCCACTAAATGACCATAGGTATCATTAACTACTTTAAATAAATCAATATCGATGATCATTAACGAAAAAGGTTGAAAATAACGAGTAGCACGAAAAAATTCATGTTCGCAAAAAGACGTAAATGATCGACGATTAAACAAACCCGTTAATGAATCCGTATTAGCAAGTTGCTCTAGTTTTGAACGTAAGTGATAGGCCGCGGTAATATCGGTAGAAACACCAATAAGGCCAATTAATAAGCCTTTATGGTTGTATAAGGGTTGCTTAACTTCGTGATAAACAACTAAAGAGGTTTGAGTATCAACAATAACATCGTCAGATATTTTACTTTGTGAATTAAGCACTTTAGTGTCATTTACATGCAATACATCTACAACATTCTCGGGAAAGTAATCGCTATCGGAAGTGCCCTTTAGCTTTTCAAGCGTTACGCCAAAGTAGTCAAGCGTCAATTGATTCGCATAAATATATTTGCATTGAGTGTCTTTTAAATAAATGTAGGCATCAACTTGATCAAGAATAAGATCATAAGTATCTAACATCATTTTTTTAGTTTGCTGCTGACGATATCGGCTCAAGTTAAAAAAAAGCAACAAAGCGATAACTAACAATAAGACGAAAACCAATAATTCAACGAGTTCAAGCGACATGAGCATTCCTTAGCTAGCATCTATATATCCATATGCGTCATTGATGATGTTAATGACGTAGATCCAGCAATATACTCTTATTAATTACGGTTAACCATACCGTATCTTAAACGCGGTCAAGAATGAGAAGATTTATTGATGAAAATCAAATAATGAATGTCCGGATTTAATTCCTAAGTGCGACACAAAGCCTATTATTGACATACTACAAATAGACAATGATTATCGGGCTGGGATCAACAATATTGGAGCTAAAATCAATTTAACCTTAGCTCCAGATAATAAACTGTCTGCTGTTTTGCTAATTATCTTCAACTCAATTAACCCAACTCATTTAATCGTTGAGGTTAGTTATTGTCGATACAACTGGCCTACAATAAAATATTAACGCTTATAAATAACGCCGTTCTTCATCACAAATGACACATCTAATAAAGCTTCAATTTGCTCAAGAGGGCTTTTCTGCGTCGCGATAATGTCGGCAAATTTTCCAATCTGCAGCGTGCCAAGTTTATCTGACATATCAATCAGTTTTGCAGAGTTAATAGTTGTACTGACTAAAATATCCTCATTACTCATGCCAGCCTTGCTCATCAATACTGCTTCTTGGGCATTGTCACCATGATGTGACACCCCACTGTCGGTGCCATAAGCAATATTAACGCCTGCTTTGTAAGCCGCACTAAAGTTTTTCATCATATCACCACCAACACGAATCGCTTTAGCTTTAATGGCTGGAGACATAAAGTTGCCCCCAGCCACATTGGCCATTTTCACTACTGTGTCACCGGCCAACAATGTTGGCACTAAAAACGCACCACTTTTCTTCATTAACTTAATACTTTCTTTATCGGCGTAACTGCCATGCTCAATACTGTCGACGCCAGCACGCAACGCCGCATTAATCCCTTGGGCTGCATGGGCATGACTAGCTACTTTTCGACCTAATGCATGCGCAGTATCAATAACCTCTTTAAGTTCATCATCATCCATTTGTTGACCAGTACCAGTATTAGTGTCAGATAACACACCGCCAGTAGAAGTAATCTTAATCACATCGGCACCAAACTTAATGGCGCGACGAGTTGCTCGACGACAATCATAAGGCCCATCACAAATCGTTTTAGAGGTAAACTTGTCGAGCAAATCTGGGCTCATACCATCAACATCGCCATGGCCTCCGGTTACCGACACGCCGCCAGATGCAATAATTCGTGGGCCATCAACCCAACCTTTATTAATGCCATCGCGTAAGGCATATATTTGTTCCGGTTTAGCCCCTAAATCACGAACGGTAGTAAAACCTGCTAATAAGGTCTTTTTAGCAAAATAAGCACTGCGCATTGCCACATCAGCATCCGACATTCTTAACGCTTCACTGTCATTATTCGGCCCAAGTTCTCCCTGTAAATGCACATGCATGTCCATCATCCCAGGCATAACAAAGTTGTTTTTTAAATCAATAATTTCAACATTGTCATTCTCGTTCGCCACTGGCGCTGACTTATAGCCTGAAGTGATAGAAGTAATTACCCCATCCGTTATCACCACAGTTTGCTGAGTTAAAGGAGATTCGCCTGGCGTGGTTAGTAATGTGCCAGCATAAATAACATTAATGTCCGCCGCTTCAGCGACGGCCGATGCCATAGTTAGCCCAAACACTGCCAAGGCTAGAGTGCTAATAGCATTTTTATTCATAGAAACTCTCTTTTTTTTAATTTTAATTGGTTAAGTTTTCTACACTGCCAAAAATACTGTTATGTTACAAGCAAGTAAAATATCGTGTTACATAACGATTAGAAAATCGATTCGTCATAAACAAACAGTGAATGAATATAAAATGGATATTGCAATTTTTGGCGCGGGTTCAACAGGCTGTTATTTAGCAGGTCAGTTATGTCTCTCAGGGTTACAGGTCAGTTTAATTTGTCGTCCAGCGATTAAGCTGAAAATTATCGCTAATAACGGCATTACCATGACCGATTATAACGGCTTTAAACAAACCATTATGCCGCAAGCGTTGATCACTGATATCAACAAAGAGTCGTCAATCAATGGCAAATTTGATCTGGTATTTGTCACCTTAAAATGTCATCAAGTCAGCACTATTGCCAATCAGTTAATGGCGATTACTCATGACAACAGCAGCATAGTATTTATGCAAAATGGCTTAGGCAGTTTTGACAGCATTAAAGACTCACTCGATCATTACAGCTTACTCCAAGGGATCACGCCGTTTAATGTGCTACAACTGCCCAATGCTGTGTTTCACAAAGGCACCGAGGGTGTGTTTACCTTACAAGCAAACCCTCATACCATCGCAATTCAATCTGCACTCGTTAGCCACGGATTTGGTTGCGACATTGAAGCAGACTTTACCCCCATGATTTACGGTAAATTATTATTAAATCTCAATAACGCCTTAAATGCTGTCACCGACTTACCAATTAAACAGCAATTAAGTCATTACAAAAATCGCCGAATGTTGGCCAAAGCAATGAAAGAATGGTTAGCGGTGTGCGAGGCGGCCGACATCCAATTACACCAATACACTAAGGTCAAACCCACTTGGTTACCCACCATTTTATCGCTGCCAAATGTACTATTTAATGTGTTAGCTAAACAGATGCTCGACATCGATCCCAAAGCACGATCGTCGATGTGGGAAGACATTCAAACAAAACGAAAAACAGAAGTCGATTACATCAATGGTGCGGTGGTCAGCATCGGTAAAAAATACGGAATAAAAACGCCGGTCAATCAGTCGATAGTAGAGCAAATAAAACAATTAGAACAACAACATTAACCAGATGCTGTACGCGATATAATTGTCGAGACAAAGCTAATTATACGGTACAATTTTATAACAAAAATACAACTGACGTAATCGCACCCAATAATAAAAGGTGCTAAAAAGACGATGACCTATGATAACCCCACCAGAAGTTAGCTTAGATCTGGATAAAATCATCAAAGTGTCATCTCTATTTAGCCAAACTTAACGCGATTAACGCATGGACATGAATCAAGATGAACGATAGCACTTTCTTTTTTGGCGATTGGCAAATTAACCCGCAAAGCAATAGCGTTCTGTCTGGCGATGTTATTCGCAGTCTTGAACCTAAAGCCATGGATGTATTATGTTTACTATGCCAACACCAAGGAGAAGTGCTAGCAGCAGACGATATTATTAACCACTGCTGGAACAGCATCGCCATTGGTGACAATCCGCTGCATAAAGTGATTACCCAACTGCGTAAAGCATTAGGCGATCAAGCATCTAATCCTCAATACATAGAAACCATCCGCAAACGCGGTTATCGCACCATCGCCAGTGTTGAATACCCTGTTGGTCATCATGCTAAAGTCACTACCCAACAATGGCAAGGCGCCTCACCGTTTCCAGGTTTACGCGCATTTGACACCAACGACTCCAACGTATTTTTTGGCCGAAGCGAGCAAGTTAACACCTTATTAAATCGCATCACTAAACAAATTGAATTTGGCCGAGCCTTTTGCTTAATCCTCGGCCCCAGCGGTACAGGTAAATCATCGCTCATTAATGCCGGCATCATGCCTAATTTAATGTCCAAAAATGGCTTTAACGGGGTTGGCGTAATTGATAATGCTAACCTAGATTTAGCCGATGTCACTAAAGGCCGCTTAATTATCGATATCGCCAGTGCGATGCTCGACTGGGAAATCAATGACCAAGCGGTGTTTACCGACTGTAGTGCCGATATGCTGGCAAACAAACTGCAAAACGACATCAATGCCGTTATTGAATATTGTCAGCTAGCTTTAGCCAAATACTCATCAATCAATGATGACAATGCCCCAAAATACAGTCGGCCCCATTTTTCATTGTTTATCGACCGTTTAGAAATCTTATTAGCGTCGCCATTATTTACCGAATCCGAACGCAACAATGTATTAGATATCCTCGAAACGCTTGCGGTTTCAGGGGTAGTATTAATTATTAGTGCTTGCCGCAATGACTTTTATCCTCAGGTTGTTAGCCACCCAAGCTTAATGGCAGGCAAAGCCAATGGCTCACATTTCGATTTATCGGCGCCAACCCGATCAGAGCTGATGCAAATGATCCGCTTGCCAGCCAATGCAGCTAACCTCACATGGACACTCGATCCCGATACGGCAATGCCGTTGGACGAAATACTTTGCAGTGAAGCCGCCTCAAATCCCGATGCTCTGCCCATGTTGCAATACACCTTGCAATCACTGTATTTAAACAAAGATGACAACAACCAATTATTGGTGTCGGTATACCATTCACTTGGGGGGATAGAAGGCGCCATCGGTAAAAATGCCGAAGAAGTGCTCAACCAATTAAACAACAGCGAACGCGCCGCACTACCTAAAATACTGTCGATGTTAGTCACCCTAACCGAAGATGAAAAATCGATCACTAGCAGCACTGCCCGCTGGAGCGATCTCAGTAGTGATGCCGAAATAAACCTCGTCAAAGCCATGGTTGATAACCGTTTGTTTGTTTCGCATCTGCAACAAGATCAAGCCTGCTTTAGTATTGCCCACGAAGCGCTATTAAGGCGCTGGCCCCGCGCGACCCAATGGATAACCGAGCACAAGGACAGTTTAGCGATTAAAAGCCGTTTACAGCATCAATCCAACCGCTGGCTAGCGGAGTCAAAAAGTAGTGCTTATTTACTGGCAGAAGGTAAACCATTGGCAGAAGCAAGCACATTGCTCAATAACCAATTGTTTAACCTAGAGCCTCAAGAGATCGCCCTCATTCAAGCGTCTAGCAAACAAGCCAACATCGGACGCTGGCGCCGCCGCGCAGTCATGCTAGCCCTTGTGACACTAACATTGATTTCTGTCGCCATGAGTGTTCGCAGCATTGAGGCCGAAACCCAGGCACAACAAAAACGCTTAGCGGCAGAAAACTTACTTGGCTTTATGGTGGGAGAATTCGCCGACAAAATGCGCGGCATTGGCCGCATGGACTTGCTCGATGGTATCAGTAATAAAGCATTAGAATATTTCAGCGACTTTTCTGCCGACGATGCCAGCTATTTAAGCTTTGAAGCCCAGTTTCAACACAGCCAAACCTTAGAAGCCATGGGCGAAGTGGCCTATTTCCGCGGCAATACCGACGAAGCCCGCAGCGCCTTAATCGCCGCCCGTGAGCGCATGCTGCCGTTACTCGAAAAACAACCGCAAAATCTCAACTTACTTAAAACGTTAGGGGCCAATGCTTTTTGGCTCGGCCAGCTTGAATACGATAAAAGTGATTGGGCTGCAACACAGCCTTGGTTTGAAAAGTACTTAGTTCACAGCCAAGCCATGTATCAATACGCGCCAGACGATGACGATGCCATTATGGAATTGTCGTACGCACAAAACTCTCTTGGCTCGATACACATGAAGCAGCAAAACTTTGCTGCCGCTCGAGAGTCATTTGAGCAATCATTGCTACTCAAGCTACAACTATGGGATAAAGATAACACCGAAAGCCAATTAATTGCCGATATTGCGGACACTCGCTCGTGGCTTGCCAGCGCCACCACCGCCCAAGGCGACATTAACGCGGCAATAAAAATACACCAACAAATTCAACAGCAGTTGGCCTACACATCACTAGAAAAACAGCCTTATTTACTGGAACGGTTATCGAGTAGTTACGGCCTATTGTCCAGATTGTTAAGTTACCAAGGCCACCAACAACAGGCTTTTGAGAAAGCACAACTTAGTTTAATCGCAATTACCGATGCCCTTAAACAAGACCCTGATAATGATGTTTGGAAGATCCAACAATATTACGCCTATCTTGATATGTTGGCGTTCAGTGTCAAGCCCATTGGACGCACCAAGGCCCGCAGTATTGAGTCGTTATCTGTCATGTTTGATGAAGACAACACCTTAAAAGCATCAGCACAGAACATGAATATGTGGGCCACTTATCAACTGGCCGCTGCAAATTATTTAGCGACACAAGGACTACTTTCAGAAAGCCTTGTTTATGCGCGTCTCGCAATATCCTCTTTTAGCAAGTTAACCACTGAGTTTAAGCAAAGTTCACTTTATGTGGCGAATTTAACCCAAAGCAATATGTTAGCCGCGTCATTACTGGCTTCCCTAGGCCAGCCACAACAAGTTATCACCTTGTGTCGGCAATCTAAAAGTCTGTTAGCAACTATTGTCGACAAAAATAACGACCCACAATTTACCATTCCTTATGCTCAAGCTCTCGATTGCCTTGGCGAACTCGACCAACACCCTGATTTATTGCAACTGTTACAACAATCGGCCATAACCGATTTTAGGTTTAATCCTAAACTTAAACCTAAACCCTAAACCCTAAACCAAAGTATGGAGAATATAATGTCAAACACTCAAGGCCAAGCAACGCTTTTTAATCTCACAGTCACTCTAAGCGAAAAAGAAGTGCCTGTATTTACTTACACCAACCTAGATGACTCCCCTGTATGTGGCAATGTCGTCGTTAACCAATACAGCACCATCTCTTACCAGCTAATAGATAAAACTGGTAAAGGGCTAAAATTTGTTGGTGCGGCCTTCACCACTCCTTTTGATAAAATTATTGACGCTATTACCATTAGCAGCGATGGCACATTAATTCAATTAACCGATTTAGATGAAACCCCAGGCAATACCGGCTTTCAGTTTGTGTTGTCAAACACCAGTAATACCTTGCAAGTGCTCAGCCCTGACCCACAAGTCGTAAACCGCCCACATAATTAATCTCGTCCAGCATAATTAAAATAACCAATAATTAAACCTTGATAAAACGGCGTGTGTGATCCATTAACACACGGCGAATTATTAGTTTAAAAAGTTAATCTATTATATTTAAAAGGAATTAGTATGAAACATTCTATCTCTTTGGTATTTGCAGCCATATTGTGTGCCTCTCCAGTTATTAGCCAAGCGGCGACACAACAAGAAATCGATTTAGCACTGGCACCGATAAAAAGTAATGCACAACTGCAAGTGGTATTAAGCGACGCGTCAGCGTTAGATGCCCTCGAAGATAATTTACCCCTCTTCCTCAACAGCGTAACCTATACACAGCAAGGCACTCACGACGGGATTCATTTTGACCAAAGCGTGCTAGAAGATAATCTAACCGCGACTGAAATTTATAAAATTCTGGCATTATTTGGTCAACAAACCAATATAGTTCAATATCAAGGTGCCGAAGTCGTTAACGATACTGACCGCTTATTATTAGACATATCCACTTCAGCATTACCATACTGTGATGCCGCCAGCCCAATCGACCTAAGTGTGATTATGGACAGCAGCAAACAAGCGCTATTCAGCTACGCTCAAAATGACGTTGCTTGCGATGGCAACGTTGAACTAACCGAAAACACCACTATCACGTATCAACTGGTCAACACCGCTGAATCTCCACAAGGGTTACGCTTAACGGGTGCAGGCTTTGCCAACCCGTTCGACGCGCATATCGAAACAGTAACCGTTAGCGAAGACGGCCAAGCAATATACTTACAAAATAATATCCAAAATACTGGTGTCAGCAAGTTCCAGTTCATTTTCGCCTCTGATGAAAATACCTTATTGTTACTCAGTCCCGATCCGCAAGTAATTAATACTCCAGAGCATTAAAAATAATAAAAAGCTCAGGCTTGCCCTGAGCTTTTATCTTGTTCAACATAACTAAAACAACCAATAATTAAACCCTGATAAAACGGCTGGTGTTAGCCAGTAACATAACCCGAGGTTGGACTTACCTTTTACCCGTTAACCGAACTCAAAAACCAATCATTTCTCAATAGCCCAACGAGCAAACGCCTGTCAAATAGCGGTCTCGCTACCTCCCTGTAACGGCTTACTATCTGTCAAAGATGCAATCAAATATAGCCGCAAAAAAGGCTATTTAAGCTAAGAACACTATCGGTTTTAGTGAGACAAATCCTAAAACCCAGCAACAAAATCAGCTTGCCTCCAAGGTACATGCAATAGAGCCAACTCAATAACAACAAATTCACACAATAAACGTAAACTTTAAATATAATTAAATCAACAAGTTAAAACCAGAAGATTACCGAAAGGTAAATAAGCCTTATTCCTAATAGAGTGTTTGACATCAACAAGGGGTTACCAATACCAAACGCTTAAGGGAATGCACCATGTTTACCAATGATAAATTAACTGAACTCAATGACACGATTTCTCGTGTGACTAAATTAACAGACTCATTCGCTAAATTTCCCCGAGCGATAAAAATACCATTACGTCTTGAGGAAGAGATCCTATCCGACTCATCATTTACGGATGTCGCTTTTGATGCCACTTCAGCAAGCCACAACGGCAAAATAGCAGTAGCAGATAACTTACAAATTAGCACCTTGCTCAATGTGATCACGGCTATTTCAGAAGCGATTTTTGTGATTAACTCTGCGGGTGTGATTGAGATGATTAATCCGTTAGGCGCTAAATTATTCGGTGCCCCAGCCGAAATGCTAATCGGTCAAACCTGGACCGATTATCTACAAAGTCCTTTTAAAGATGAGTATCAATCTTTATTTGCCTTGTGGAACAGTGCCAGCGATGAAGCCAATAAAGTGACTCAGTTTAATCATGGTCCTAAAGAAATTATCATTAATCGCGCTGACAGCACCTTACTTGAAGCAGATTTATCTTTATCATGTTTACCGTCGATCCAGATAGGTTCGGAGCCGTTATTTATTGGCATCATGCATAACCTCACTACCCATAAAGCTGAGTACAACAAACTGCGCCACTTAGCCCATACCGACAAATTAACCGGCCTTGCCAACCGTCACGCTTTTGATGATGCTTTACAAACCAACTGGAACGACAGCATTAATCACGACCAACCGTTGTGTTTAATCATTATCGATGTCGATTACTTTAAAATATTTAACGATCAGTTTGGTCATGTTAACGGTGATAAATGTTTGCAAAAAATTGCTCAGGTACTGGCAGAGGTTCTTCCCTCTAACAATGCGATGGCAGCCCGTTATGGTGGCGAAGAGTTTGTGGTGATTCTGCCCAACAGCAACCCACTAACAGCAGAATACATTGCCAAAAACATACAAAATCGTATTAACCAGTTAACCTTTACCGACATAGGTTTACCTGCACAAACCAAAATCAGCGTAAGCCAAGGTATAGCCTGTGAACGCAGTGGCCAATACCGCACGCCAACCGCACTGGTTTGCGCCGCAGACACAGCACTTTACCGCGCAAAATCAACAGGCCGTAACCGCATCAATATGAGTAGCTAATATAACTAATGTGACAAAAACGCTTAATAACAGTTTTGATCAGTGGCAATAATGCTGTTTCGATTGGCTGGTTAAATACTGTGGTTCTCGATTACTGTGACTAATTTTGTCGAGCATTTACGTACTGGCAAGGCCATCACCAAAGTGAAGACCTCCAGCAATAAAGCCATAATCAATAATGTAAATGTAAATGTTATCGTTGGTGTGAATGTTAGTACTAGGCTAATGTGAGTCAGTAGGTTGAATAACTGGATTACGATTCACATTGCTGTAGCTGGCGTAAATAACCAATAACCCAGCCCCCAAATACAAGGTTAAACTGTATACTTCGGCCACCACAGTATAACTGGGCATATGCAGTAAGCTGATACAAATCAACATCGCCACCGTCGACATGCGCTCGCCCATCAGGCGTTAGCCGCAATATTGCATTACGCTGCGAGCATTACTTTGCCGCCATCAGTGTGATCTGCCAATCCGATTTAATCATGACCATGCCAAACACCTACGCCATGTTGCTACAACAATCCATGCTAATTGTAGTGTCGCCAATCCCCTTTGAAGTACCAGAACTGGCGGTACACATGTATTGATATCAACAAGCCCATGACGATCCGGTAAACCAATGGATTAGAAACAAATTACTGAATATCTCTGCTCAGTTGTTTTAGCTACATTGATAGAGAATAAGAAACAAGCAATAAATAAACCGTAAGAAATAAGCAAAAATAAAAACCCTTTTTTATATTTGCACCGTTTACACTCATAACAGACCTACTATACCTGTGTGAAAACAGTATTTAGCGAACCATTAGCGGAGTTACCAATGAATAAAATATTACTTACAAGCATCATTTCTGCCTCATTATTTACCTTAGGCGCCACTTGTAGTTTATCGACAGT
This sequence comes from Shewanella polaris, assembly GCF_006385555.1. Lineage (NCBI taxonomy): Bacteria > Pseudomonadati > Pseudomonadota > Gammaproteobacteria > Alteromonadales > Shewanellaceae > Shewanella > Shewanella polaris. The sequence goes on from NZ_CP041036.1 coordinate 3,700,767, forward strand.
ACAAGCGGCTGAGCTCAGTTTTGCGCATATTGAAACGGTGGGCACCAGCACCATTGAAGCCGCAGCAGACATGGCTATTATTAATGTTCAAGTATCCGTAAATGCCGATAGCGCCAAAGCAGCAAAAGATAAAGCCGATGAAGCGGTTAGCCAATTTATGCAACGTTTACTCAAGGCTGGAGTAGACAAAAAACACATTCAAAGTGCTAATTTACAACTCAACCCACAATATACGTATGTGCAAAATGAACCACGAAAACTCACGGGTTATAGCGCAAGTCGTCAAATGACCATTACCGTAATCGATCTAAATCGCTTAAATGAGCTACTCGACAGCGCTTTGGTTGAAGGCATTAATAACGTTAATAATATTGAACTAAAATCGAGCCAAGAAGCTAAAATCATTACTCAAGCTCGCCAAGCTGCAATTGATGACGCAAAGCAAAAAGCCCAATCTTTAGCCAAAGGTTTTGGTGAACAAATTGCAGGGGTATGGGAGGTGAGATACTTTCCGCAGCAAGCAAATCAGCCAGAAATGTATCGCGCCAGCATGAAAATGAATGCCGATGTGGCACAAACCTATCAACAAGGCCAAGTTGCTATTAGCGACAGAGTTGAAGTGGTTTTTAGATTAAAATAGCAGTAAAAATAATGCCGGCTGAACATGAGTTGTTTAGGGCCTGTTGATCTTTCAAGGTTGTTTTTGCAACGAATTGTTGGTCATTTGTACAAGGCAGAGACTTTGTGGTGTAGTTATTCTACATAAAAAGTCGATAACGCAGTAAAAATGACCAACAAACGCTGCCCGAAGGGTTCGGCTAAAAACGTTTTACTCTTTGTTGAGTCACTCTTCGTTAAGTAAAAGTAGCTTAGATTGCTAGGCAGCAATCCGCTCGCCTCGATTAAAATGTTTTTATCTCGAACAAAATTTAACCTGCAAAGATCAACAGCCCATAGTCGGTTTGCTCTAAAAAACATCATATCCCGTGACACAACTCACATCTTCAAACCAGTAATAACCATATAAAAATTATGGGTTTAGTGTGTAAATTTCATTTATTCACAACAAAAATGATCTAGGTCACATATGAATTCCGCCACCCCAACTAAACTTAAAAAATCGAGCGTGGCGGTTAATTTTATACCAAGGTTATCCATATTAATCTGCATTACTGATAACGCCACGATAGAAATACTCCGTTTTCGCTGTTGCACTTATCAAGTCATTCGCGTTCCATTCTTCAACATATGAAGACTGAGCCAGTAGATCAAAAATATAAGGCCTTGCAATGTTCGACATCACTATCGACGGTAAAACACTATCGCTTCCCCAGGCGGACAGCTTATTAAAAGCTGCCACTGATGCCGGTATTAATATTCCCAACTTGTGTGACTTTTCCCACAGTAAGGCCAAGCAGCAGTGTAATTTATGCCAAGTACAAATAAAAAATCATGATGGCAGCTTACGCTGTGTTCGTGCTTGCGAGACAGCCCTAGAAACCGGCTTAGAAGTGATTACCCAATCAAGCTATTTAAGTAAAATTCGTCAAGAGGCACTTGAGAATATTCTCAGCGATCACTTTGCCGATTGCGAAGCGCCCTGCCAAACGGCCTGTCCAGCTGGCGTTGATGTGCAATCGTATCTTTATCATATTGGCAAAGGCGATTATAAAGAAGCGGTAAAGGTCATCAAAAAAACCTTACCTTTACCCTTGTCTATTGGCCGTGTTTGCCCAGCATTTTGTGAAGCTGAGTGTCGCCGTGGACTGGTAGATGAACCCGTGGCGATTCGTCAACTCAAACGTCATGCAGCAGACTTAGATTTAGCGGATTTAGAATCTTACGTTCCGCCAAAAGCTCCTGCTACTAATAAACGTATTGCTATTATCGGTAGCGGCCCTGCCGGACTCACTACCGGTTATTATCTCTCTAATAATGGTCACGATGTGACCATTATGGAGTCGGCCCCTAAAGCTGGTGGCTGGTTACGTTACGGTATTCCAGAGTATCGTTTACCTAAAGATATTCTTGATAAAGAAATTGAGCTGCTCACCCGTAACGGACTTAAGATCAAAACCGGATGTGCGTTAGGTCGTGATACCAATTTAACCGAATTGGTGGCCAATTATGATGCGGTGTGCCTCGCAATTGGGGCGCAAAAAGCCGTACCCATGAATTACCCAGGCAGCGATTTACAAGGCTGTTATTTAGGGGTGGATTATTTACGCGATTATTGCACAGATAAAAAATTCATTACCGGCAAAAAAGTGGCCGTTATTGGTGGTGGTAACACTGCGATTGATTGCGCACGAACGGCTGTACGCGATGGTGCTGATGTCACCTTAATCTATCGCCGTAGCCGTGATGAAATGCCAGCAGAACCCTATGAAATACATGAAGCAGAAGAGGAAGGGGTTAAGTTTCACTTTCTTACTAATCCAATTGAAAACCACAGCGATAGTCAAGGCCGAGTTAAATCCGTCACGTTTGCTAAAATGGCGTTGGGTGAACCTGATACATCAGGTAGACGTTCTCCCAAGGCGACCGGCGTAACTTTTGAAGAAGCATTTGATACTGTTATTCCAGCGGTGTCTCAACAAGTCGATTTGGACTTTTTAGACCAGCCAGAAAACCAAATAGACACAGGCCACCTCGCCCTCACCCGCTGGCACACTTTCCTTGGCTGTGAACAAACCATGTCTGCCGGTATAGAAAAACTATTTGTTATTGGTGATTCACGCACAGGCCCTGGGACTGCAGTTGGTGCGGTGGCAGATGGTCGAAAAGCTGCTGAAGCCATTGAAGGATTATTAACTGATGGCTTAACCTGTCATTTAGAACAAGGACTATTTAACTCCCGAAAAGCCAACAAAACAGCCTCATTATCTGCTGAGCTATATCCTGACTTATACCCCGAGATAGCTAAACGTCCTCGACTAAAAATGCCTGAATTAAGTCAGTTAAATCGAACCCTTAATTTTGCCGAGGTGGAGCTAGGGTTTGTTCCTGATGAAGCAATGAAAGAAGCCATGCGCTGTTTAGAATGTGCTTGCCAAGCCAATACCGATTGTAAGTTGCGTGACTATGCCACCGAATATAAAGTTGACGGTAAAACACTGGATCAAACTCAGGCGCGTAAATTTAAAGTCGATAATAGTGCGCCTTTTATTACTTTTGATGCCAATCGCTGTATCAGTTGTGGGGCTTGCGTTGAAGCCTGCCATCAACAAAGTGGCCATAATGTTATCTGCTTTGAACCCAATAGCTATCAAGCGTTACCCGATGCGACAACAGCAGGCATTATCCGCAATGCTCCTCGTGTTGGCTTCACAGCGTCGATGAATGACAGTGATTGCGTACAATGTGGCAACTGTGTTCAAGCCTGCCCTACTGGCGCCTTGGTTGATGCCCGAGATAAAACCCAAGGCACCGACAGAGAGTTAACCAAAACCTCTACCGTGTGCACATATTGTGGTGTCGGTTGTCGTGTTGAACTGCATGTCGACCAGCAAACCAATCACGTTATGCGAGTTACTGGTGATACTCACTCCTTGGTCAATGAAGGCATGCTGTGTGTGAAAGGGCGCTCTGGTTTTGACTTTTTGAATAGTCCTAAACGCCTTACAACGCCATTAATTCGTAAAAATGGTCAGCTACAACCAGCCAGTTGGAACGAGGCCATTAGCTATATTAGCGAGCAACTTCAACCGATTAAAGATGCCGCTGGGCCGAGCAAGTTTGCTGCATTATCTTCTGCTAAATGCACCAATGAAGAAAACTATTTAATGCAAAAATTCACCCGTAGCATTATGGGTACCAATAGCATAGATCACTGTGCAAGATTGTGTCATTCATCAACGGTAGCAGGCTTATCCGATACCATTGGCGGTGGCGCAATGACTAACGATATTCCCAGCATTAAAGACTCAGATGTGATTTTTATCATCGGCTCCGACACCACCAGCGCCCACCCTATTATTGCTTCACATATCAAACGCGCGGTGAGCCAACACGGCGCACGCTTAATTGTCGCGGACCCAAAGAAAACCACTATCGCAGACAGCGCTAACCTTTATGTCTCTCATCGACCTGGCACAGATGTCATGCTGCTTAATGCCATCATGCAGCAAATAATTATCAATGATTGGCAAGATGCCGATTACATCAATAATCGTGTTGAAGACTATGCATTGCTCAAGCAAGAAGTGATGAAGCCCGATTACAACTTAGCCAATGCGGAGCTAATCACTGGCGTGAGTGCCGAAGATATTGCCACTATGGCAAAAATGATTGGCACAGCAACAAAAACCGCCTTGTATTACGCCATGGGAATAACCCAACATACCTCGGGTTATGACAATGTAGTGTCCACCTCTAACTTACAGTTACTGTGTGGCAACATAGGTGTAAATGGCGCCGGACTGAATCCACTACGCGGGCAAAGTAATGTTCAAGGTGCTTGCGATATGGGCGCGTTACCCAATTATTATCCCGGTTACCAAAAAATCAATCCGAGTAATAACGCTAAATTTGCCAAAGCCTGGGGCAACACATCGCTAAATTCAGAGATAGGATTAGCCGCAACTGAAATCATGCATGCGATTGTTAAAGGCAAACTCGATGCCTTGTATATATTGGGGGAAAACCCGGTGTTAAGCGATCCGGATCAAGCCCATGTAGTCGCCGCGCTGTCCAAAATAAAATTTATGGTCGTGCAAGATATCTTTTTAACCGAAACCGCGCAGATGGCACATGTGGTATTACCCGCAACCTCCTTTGCTGAAAAAGATGGCCATTTCACTAACACCGAACGTCGAGTGCAACAATTACGTGTGGCGTTAACACCACCGGGTGAAGCAATTGTAGATTGGAAAATCATTCAAATGATTGCCAACACCCTAGGCGCAAATTGGAATTACCACAGCACCAAAGACATTTGGGATGAAATTAATCACGTCACCCCGCAATATCAAGGTCTGACTTGGCAACGCCTTGAACACAAAGTAGATGGTTTACAATGGCCATGCTTTGATGAAAACCATCCTGGCACCCCGATTTTACATACCGAGACATTTTTGCGCGGCAAAGGCAGAATGATTCCAGTGAGTTATCGTCTACCTGCTGAAATGCCAGATAGTGAGTACCCATTAACATTGTCTACTGGTCGTTTATTAGAGCAGTTCCATACTGGCACCATGACCCGCAAAACCCCAGAGCTTGATATTAAAGGCTCGCCTAGAGTGATGATTTCGGTTTACGATGCAGAAAAGTTAGGTGTGAGTAATGGCGATATGTTAATCCTCAGCACCCGCAGAGGAACCATTGAAATAGCCGCCTTTGTGACTAAACGTGCTCAGGTAGGCGTACTATTTTTACCCTTCCACTTTGCCGAAGCCGCAGCCAATAAACTGACCATTAATGCATTGGATCCTATTGCAAAAATTCCAGAATATAAGGTGTGTGCCGTTAAAGCAGAAAAGTTACACCCGGTATGTTTAGTGGAATAACCGTGTTTACCGCTCAACGACTCACAACATGCTTATGTATGTTGCCAAGCATTAATTGAAGCTAAATACCAGCCATAAAAAACGTCCTATCGCATCAGCCATAGGACGTTTTTTGTGTACGAGTTTTTATCAGAAAACGATTAACTGCGTTTACGGTAAGCCATAATGAGCAACACAATACCCGTGAATAAAAACGGTAAACTTAACCACTGACCAGCACTGAGAATCGACTCATGGTAAGCCGCTTGACTCACTTTTACGGTTTCAATACCAATACGAGCACTAAATACCAAGATTAAAAACAAACCAAAAATAGCGCCGTGCTTTTGCTTCATATTGGTGTATTTATAAATGGCGTATAAGCCAATAAATATTAATAGATACGCAAACGACTCATACAACTGTGCTGGGTGGCGTGGAAGCATATCAATCCGCTTGAAAATAATGCCCCATGGCAGCGTTGTTGGTTCGCCTAAAATCTCAGAGTTAGCAAAGTTGGCTAAACGAACAAAAAAGCCAAAAATCGCAGTGGCGATTGCTAAACGATCAAGCAGAAACAAAAACGGTAACTTCACTTTACGCTGGTAATAATACAAGGCCAATATGGCACCTAAGCCCCCACCATGGCTGGCTAATCCGCCTTCCCAAATCGCAAAAATCTTCATTGGATGAGAGAAGTAATACCCTGGATCATAAAAAATACAATGGGCTAAACGAGCACCAACAATAATGCCGACAACGCAATAAATTAATAGATTATCCAGCGACTCAACATCTAAGCCTTCTTTTGTATAAATACGTTTCATCACCTGAAAACCCGTCGCTATGGCTAACGCAAACAAGGCTCCATACCAATGTACTTTTAATCCCATAAACGAAATCAACACAGGATCAAGATCCCAAACGATATGTTCCAATTTACCTACTCCAATTGATACGGTGCTTTATCGCATTATGCTAAAACAACTTTACGACAGATGATACATAGATAGCCAACAGAAGAGAAAGTTTCATTAACTAATCAACATTCAACCGATAAATAAGGTACCATTTGGCGTTATTTACTGCTTACAGACTGCGTTGCTAGAGTTAACTAAATGATGGCTGATAAAACCGAATACCATATTGATATTACTGAGCACAGTACTGATGCCATAGGCTTATTGGCGCAAGCCAGTGGTTTAGGGAAACAAGTATTAAAAGATGCCATGCAAAAAGGTGCTATTTGGCACAGCCACGGTAAACAAACCAACCGCATTCGTCGCGCCAAAAAGCCCTTACAATCTGGCGATAAGCTGCATCTATATTTCAACCAGTATATTTTAGATGAACAAGTTGCACCGGCAGAGCTGTTATTTGATCAAGGTGAATACAGTATTTGGTACAAACCCTATGGTATGCGCTGCCAAGGTTCAAAGTGGAGTGATCACACCACTATTAATCGCTACGCAGAGTTGCATATACAACCGCAACGCAATGCCTTTATTATCCATCGGCTTGATCGTGCAGCGACTGGCTTATTGATACTGGGCCACAGTAAAAAAACCACCGCGGCCATTGCCAAACTATTTGAAACCAGTGAATTTGAAAAACATTATCAGGTGATTGTTGAAGGCGAGTTTTCTAGTCAACCCATTAGCATTGACAGTCCTGTCGATAATAAACCCGCACTGTCGCATGCCACTAGGCTTGCTTATCATCCAGCGCTAAATCAATCAAAAGTACAGGTAAAAATAGACACTGGCCGTAAGCATCAAATTCGGATTCATATGGCGAGTCTTGGTCATCCTGTCGTGGGCGATCGTTTACATGGCAATGGTAACGATCACTCACCCGATCTCGCGCTGACATCATGCGTTTTTCGTTTTACTTGCCCGTTAAGTAACAGCGTAAAAACCTTTGAATTGCCAGAGCATTACCGTCCAGCATTCGCTGCCACCAAATCAACTTAAAGGGACGTCATACCATGCGTAACATCATCATTGGGTTACTTTTTTGTAGTGTTTGTTTTAATGTTAGCCAAGTTTGTGTGGCGGCCCGTTTGCAACTGCCCAACAATACCGAAACTGTATTAGTGAATGGTAAAGCCTCACAACAATCTAGCGTAAAGCTCGACTTAACGACACCTGATGCTATCCAGCAAATTGCCTTTCGCTATCAAGCCCGTTATCGCGATAATGGTAGCCAGAATCACTTTACCTCTGACGTCATTATCTTGCGCTTTACTGCTAGCGAGCAAACCTACACTGTAGCGCTACCAACCATCAACTCAACCTCACGCGCCAATCAATTTAATGCTCATCCTGCAATAACCTTAACCAATCAGGCTGGCGATAAAGTTGCGTTTACACAAGATAAATTGATGAAAGCTGGCTTACAAATTGGTCGCGATTTTGAACAAGAAATGACGCTATACAATACCTCTGGAGCCATCGCAGCGATGGCCACTAACACCAAACTAAGTACAGTTTCAAACACCGAACCGGGCGCGGTTGTAATGACCCCATCAATGATGCCTGCTGCGACCGTTAAAGGTGAGCAAGCCGTTAATAATACCGCAGCAAAACCACTTAAAAAAACCGACGATATAACACAAGCAGAAGTGAGCCGGATGTTAGATTACTGGTATCAAAAAGCCAATCAGCAAACCCAAGCTGAATTTAAAGCCAAAATAAATAACTAAAGATGGATTGTTACTCTTAAACTTAGATGGTGAACTTATTTGCTGGGCTTATTTGATGGGCTTAGATGGCTAATTCGGCGGTTAACCTAGTTTGGTTAGCTTATTTTGATTAGCTTAGCGATGCTATTGGGTTATCAACAACACTTAGCTTTGGGCGCAAATATCAGCAAATTTAGCATTGAGTATGCGTTGTAAATCCATAGGATTGAGGGAAATGTCTACGCCTCTTTTGCCGGCGCTAACGTAAATCCGTTGATACTGTTGCGCCGAGGCATCAATAACCGTGAGCAAACGCTTTTTTTGCCCTAACGGACTAACACCGCCAAGCACATAACCACTTGAACGCTCCACCGCTAATGCATCTGCCATGTGCGCTTTTTTAGCCCCTGCGGCTTTAGCAATTGACTTCATACTGAGCATAGACGACACAGGCACTATACCAACCACTAGCGAATGATTATCTACACTCACCACTAAGGTTTTAAACACTTGTTGTGCAGGTAACCCCAGTTTTTGTGCCGCCTCTAATCCATAAGACTCACAATGAGCATCATGATGATATTCATGTACTTCAAAATCTATTTTATGTTTTTTGGCTGTTTCAATTGCTGGGGTCATATTTAAATATCCATGATCGATACTTTATTCGGTTGATAAAAAGACACATATCGTAGACAAACATATGTCACCACCACTGTCGCAATAAGCAATTCTAGTTCGGCCAGCAAATGAATTTGCTGAATATATTCAGGTTCAACGCCAATACCTTCCATCCATACGGTCATTTTAAATAATGCTGTTGCTCCTATTACCATCGGAAACGTAAATGCAGCATAGCCGGGGCTAAAAGGTAAGCGTAATAACTTAAAAAACGACAGGTAAATAATCGCGGTCATCAACACCCCTATACCAAATAAAAGCCCAACAATAACCGGTGACGGATGCTGGGTAATGGTTAGGTAACCCGCCAATGATAAACTGGCTGGCGCCGCTAAAACCGCTAAGGTCGGTTTTGCCGCATCGGGAATGGCTTCGGCAAAAATAAGCCGATAAATCATTATGGGTAACATCACTGCATAACTTAACATACCAAACATAAGCGCCGCATAAGCAACCCACATAAGATGAGCATTACCTGAAAATGACACATCGGCCACTACAATACCAATAGGCGGAATAAACCAACTCGGCACCATATGATGCAAGGAAAACTGTTTGCTACGATGATAAATAAAGCCAACCAAAAAACTGATGTGCAGCAACACCGCAAATGACCACATTAAGTCTCCAGCTAATGCTGAAGCATAACCGAAGGAATTAGACACCACCATTAACGCCATGGCAAACGTGGGTACCACACTGCCAACCACTGGATGCGCAACATCTTGACGCAATAAATGGGTATGAAATAAAAATTTAACCGCTAATAACAACAATAATACACTGGCAACGGCTGCACTTACCCACTGACCATAATGGTGGAAATCGACCAGATATTCCCAACTCCAACCTAAACTGGCAATCCCTAACGCAAGGCCTGCCATTGGTGTCGGCGCTATCATTACTGTTTGTTTTACTGCTCGAATCATTACATCCTCAAACCAATCGACAAGCGAATAAAGTGATTTTACGCTTGCTGTTTGTTTATAAATATCCAATTATATGAAACAGCCGTTCAGAAAAACTGAACATTACAACGACAATACATCTCTCATCAACAGAGTCCGCTAAATAAGATGAATATTTCACTTAAACAACTCAATGTGTTTATGAGTATTACTCAACACAACACCTTAACGGCTGCAGCTCAAGCTATCTACTTGTCTAAAGCGGCGGTGAGTATGGCATTAGCAGAATTAGAAAAACAACTCGGCCATCCGTTGTTTGATCGAGTCAATAATCGTTTAGTGCTTAATCAAGAAGGACACAAGCTATTACCACTTGCTGATGAGCTGCTAAGTAGAGCAAATAATATCAATCAATTATTTGATGCAGAGCAAGCTTTTGCAGGACAATTAAAAATTGGCGCCAGTGACACTATAGGTAATCATGTTGTACCCGGGTTATTGAGTCAGTTTCGCCACCAGCATCAACATTTTTCTCAAAGTGTGTTTATTTCAAATTCGCGGCTAATCTGCCAAAAGCTGCGTGATTACGAGTTAGACATTGGCTTAATTGAGGGGAACACGCCTCACCCGGATCTTATCGCAACACCATTCAGCCATGACAACATGTGCATTATTGTCGCTCCAGAACACCCTTTTTGTCATATTAAAAAACCGCACATTACCGATTTATCACCGAGTGACTGGATACTGCGAGAGGCAGGTTCGGGATCGCGAGAGTTCTTTTTGCGCGCCCTTGCACCCCATATCGAGACTTGGCATGAAGTGTTTGAGCTTAATACTACTGAAGCGTTAATTAATAGTGTGGCTGCGGGAATTGGTTTAGGGTGTTTATCGACGCTAGCGGCTCAATATGCTGTAAGCGATGGACGTGTCACTCAGCTCGATTCTCATATCAAGGGTGATAACATCAAAATGCAGCGACCGTTTTGGTTAGTGATCCACAATGACAAATATCATAGCCCGCTGTTGAAATGTTTTATTGAGTTTTGCCATCAATGGGATAATACATAAAGTGGTTATTTGTTGAATATGGCCGCAGGCCATACCTTAATAGCCAGAAACGTTTTAAAACAGACTCAAATCACATAGCCTGTAACTGATAACCCAATATAATTTTTGAATAAAATGCACTCAAATCTTACCGAGTAACGGCTATGGCCTAAAACAAATTCAACCATTGTTTACCTAATCGATATAACCACCTATGCACCGGATAAAGCATAAAAAAAGCAGGCCATTTAGGCCTGTTTAGATTAATCACCCACCAAATATCACTTAGTAAGCAACGCTAATACGTTGATTAACATGCTTAGCGCTTTCGGCTTCATCAAACATGGCTTTGGCAAAATCTGGAAGGTTAATTATTGCAAAAAAAAGCCCCAATCAATTAGACGGGGCTTTTTTAACGTTGAAAAATAGTACTATTTTCTAGTTACTTTAACTCTTCTGCGGGCTAATAACCCAAGACCAATCAACAATTCAATTAGTCCTAAACTACCGCCACTGCTACTTGTTGAAACTGGCGTTGGTTCTACAGTTGCAACAGGAACACCAACAGTAACAGGATCGATGATTGCGCCATCCTCTGCACCATCTTCATCAAGGTATCCGCCATCAGTGATACTGACTTGCACTAAATTATCGCCGATTAGCTCCCAATCAGCAGACTCAACCTCAACCGTACTGCCGTCAGCGTTTACTTTAAGTAAAACAGCATCTTCTGGTACAGTGCCGCCAAAATTAATAGTCACGGATATAGTGCTACCAACCTCTAAGCCAGTTACGTTATAGCTAAATTGCTGCATGGGATAAGTATACTCAGTACCCGTTGCTGTTGTTGTTGAAACAACAATACCTGACACACTTCCTTGATCGACTGTAATAGGTCGAGTTAAATTATAAATTTCGGTGCCATCTTCAAGTACAGTGATTGGCGCTCCTGCGTCGTCGAGATCTGCTTCTGCACGATAGCGAACCACAGTATCTTCATAGCCACCAGCATCAGTTGACGTTTCCATCCATACTGCATACAAATTGTCACCGTTAGGCTTCATTATGAGTTGTGATTCAAAATCTGGCTCGCCCTCAGGATCTAAAGGAACACCAACATTAGCAGATAACAATTTTAGTGGCTCATAGGTTCTACCACCATCTCTAGTTTTAGTCACAAAAACATCAAGTTCTGCACCAGCTTCGATATGAGCATAGGTATTTTTGACAGAACCCCACGCTAATATAAAGGCGTTAGGATCTTGACAATTTGCACCTTCAGGCGCATTAACAGGATCACAGGCAGAAGTGCTGTTTGGTGCACCCACAATGCGAGGCTCTTTAATATCAACCTCAGCTTCAGGTAGATAATTAGTCATATTTTGGGTACCAGTCCAAGTATGTCCACCGTCATAACTACGACGAGTAAAGAAGTTATAGTTATTTTCGGTAGTGTACTTCGCCAATGCCCAGTCTGATGTGTAACTGTAACCAAACAAGATGGTATCACCGTTGATGGCACCACGATGTGCACGTGCATCTTCGAGATTATTATTCTCTGTTGTGATAGTTAAGGCTGCAATAGTCTTGGTTGTATCATCACTAGTGACCTCACCGAGAGAATTAGTACTTAGGTTCATTGCTCCTGAATTGCTAATACGATCAGATAGTGTGATTGGAGGTACGTGGTCTCGATCATCATCAGTCAAATAATAATTACAACCACCCGCTTCCTCATAGGTTACATCTAATACTGCATCCCCTTCTGCAACAACGACGGTATTACCCAAACCATTTACATAACCACCGACTCCGTCGGGATACACCACTGAACCTGTAGATGTCAGTACATAACGGGTAAACGTAGTAAAATTGGTATCGACAGCGGGTATTAAATCAACTGGAGTCAAGCCTGTATTCACCGCTTCTGTACCGACCTTACCAATACGCCCTACGATGTCAGAAGGGCCACCTTGGTCATACGCTCCCTCTTTCCAGAAAAACATGAACTTGGTACCGCTTTGATTAATACTCTCATCCATACCAGCGGCCTGATTACCGAAGAAACGTACCCGTCGAGCATTTTCTGCTGGATTACTAATCACACAACCAATACGAGATGGGTCTTCCCAATCTGGTGACTGGTAAACGTCGCTAACAACGCCCTCTGTATCTGGATATTCGCTTTGTGGATCAGAACTGGTATTAGGAGTGTCACTAGCAGTGAAATTGCCCTTAGCACCTGGCTGGTTCTGGTTTTTAGAATTACCTGTTGAACTGCCACCTTTTTGCAAACCGGAACTAAATGCAACATTAATATAACTTGCTGGTGGATTGTCGAAAGTAAAACGGTGATAACGCACCACCTTACCAAAATCGACACCTTCACCACCGCCTTTAGTTTCTTCATAGGCAATAACAGTGACAGGTTTATCCCCAGACACTTGTACCATACCTAAGTTTGCGCGTGATGCGCCTTCTTTACCTGTTTCGACCAATAATGGTTGAGTATCTAAACATTCAGGTGTGGCCGCACAAATCGGATCAAGATAACCCGTTAATTCTGTAACAACATCATCACCTTCACGTTTTTTGAACTTTTTGAAGTTATTGGTAACACGAGAAACATTGGCAGCAAACGAAATATCTGCAAGTGCGGGAGCCTTCATATCTTCAATATAGGTATACCAAATATCTGTACCTTTATTGACATTAGCACCACTGGCACCATCTCCTGGGCCATCTGCTGTGCCGGTTTTTAAACCTTCTGGGTCTTCCTGCCAAACAACATTCCACGCGACTTTTGTACCATCACTATAACTGGTTGCACGCGGTGTATTTTGTTTGGCATCACGTTCACCAAAGCTTAATTGTTCACGCTTCCACGTACCTCCAGTGGGATTATTATCAGCATCTACAGCACTAGGGTTTTTAGTATAGGCAATGTAAGTACAACTAAAAGGCAGTTGCCTTCCTTCACGATCAAGATAGGTAGCAGCGCCTTGATGGTAATTATAATCAGGGATATCATCATCAAGGTTAGTCACATCGACATCTACTGCAGGACAATATTTATCATCCCATGTAACAGCAACATAACCACCAGCAGCAAAAATGTTTGGTTTCCCTGAATCGCCATAAAAATCACCGAGAGAAACATCTCCATTAACATCCGTTTCCCAGTAGCTTTGTTTCGATGTTCTACGTGCCGTATCAGAAATATTGACTTGCTCACTCCAAGTCGCACCATCATCTTTTGATACCCGAATAAAAATATCCTGAGCAGGGCGCTCTTTTTGCGCCTTCAGGTCATAAACCGTCTTATTCTGACTATTACCATAAGCATATGCACTGACTAAATCACCATTAGGCAGTCTTTTTATTTTGCCTTTTGAAGCTAAGTCTTCAGTTAGCACTCCACCTTCATCATGAGGCGATAAAGCTTGTGCGTCACTGGCTAAAGCAATTGAAAATGCAGTTGTAGATAAATAAGCGGCGGCCATACAGTAGAGTAGCTTTTTAAATTTCATAATAAAATTTCCTTATTGTCATTATTCAATGAAAAATCTTATTGCTAAATTCCTATCACCATCACTCCAAATAAATTGGATACTTTATATACAGCAATGACCGCGCCATAATTATGTATGCACTGATAAATGTTGATTAATACTGATAAATGTTGATTAATACTGATAAATATCAACTTTATGTGTTTGATTGAAATTAATTGTTTTAATTTTTGCTAACATAATTGTCATAAATGACAATTATGTTGACAAAAATGGAGTCAGTTATGCAAATCAACCTTAACGATATCAATAATGATTTTGCTACTATGCTAAATGCTTATGATTGCCCCGCCATTTTAGTCACACCCAAATATCAGATACTTGCAAGTAATCAACGCTATATTGAAAATTTTGGGGCAATAGATCAGGGACAACCAGCTTATTGTTACAAGGTGTCACATAATAATGAGGTCCCCTGTGACCAAGCTGGAGAGGCCTGTCCATTATATGCCGCAAGTATTTCTCGGAGAAAAGAACGTGTTTTACATATTCATCACTCTCCCCGAGGTAAAGAGCATGTAGACATCGAAATATTGCCTATTTTAGACGACAAAGGGGAGATCAAATTCTTTGTCGAATTGTTAAAGTCAGTCACCCTGGCAAAACCCAAAATTGGCAATAATGAAATGGTCGGTGCCAGTCCTGCTTTTAACCAATTAGTCGAAAATATTACCCGAGTGGCACCAACAGAAGCATCGGTATTATTAGTGGGAGACACAGGTACAGGTAAAGAAATAGCAGCTTCAGCTATTCATCTCGCAAGTCATCGTAAAACTCAGCCAATGGTGATACTGGAATGTTCAGGCCTCACTGAAACCTTATTTGAAAGTGAATTATTTGGCCATATAAAAGGAGCTTTTACTGGCGCAACATACAATAAACACGGCCTAGTTGAAGTGGCCAATGGAGGTACATTGTTTTTAGATGAAATTGGTGATGTACCTTATGAACTACAAATAAAGCTATTACGTTTAATTGAAACCGGCACTTATCGGTCAGTGGGCAGCAGAGAAACCAAGCGATCAGATTTCAGACTTATTTGCGCGACTCACCAAGATATTTTTTCAATGGTAGAGCGTGGGGAATTCAGAAGAGACTTATACTATCGTATTAATGTATTCCCTATTCATATCCCCTCTTTAAATAACCGTAAAGATGATATAGCACTTTTAACCACCGCGATTCTGCAGCGAATAGATGACAGTGGACGATACTCGGTAACTGATTCTGCAATAAGTTTATTAAAAAATCATGATTTTAAAGGTAATATCCGAGAACTGCGCAATATACTCTCCCGTGCACTAGTGCTAGCAAACACACAAATTATTGATGAAAATGTGATTAAATCCTGTCTTGAAATTGATCGCAAAATAGAAAATAATTCAAAGTATATGATTGATTTGAAAAGCAATGAACAAAGATATTTACAACGTCTTTTAGAGTGTGTTAATGGCGATAAAGACAAAGCCGCAGCTTTGGCAGGCATTAGTACTCGCTCATTATATAGAAAGTTACAGTAGGCACTGAGCTGATTGAGAACTTTATTCGAGCAATTCCAGAGAGATTTTGACCAGCTCAATTGCTTATGATCTCATTTCATTATAGTTTACTAAAACTGACAAAATGACAGCTAAATTCATGGCTAGCATTACACCACTCGCCAAGCCAGTTTAACCATGCAAGTTGAAGAAACCGTTTATTATTGTCAACAGATTTTAAGCGAAATCGCTGCTATGAAAAACCGTGCTTACAGACATAATAGTGGCTAGCCAACATCGTTCGTATTGCTCCGTCCATACAGAGTAAAGCTTAGTTTTTTGAGTTTAATATCAACAAGCAAGTTTGAAGATTTACGCTTAGGTTTTGGCAATCTGTTGTAACAATTCTAATAGTTCTTTAGGTTGGTCAAGACTCGCATCATGACCACAGTTGTCGATTTTATGTAGTTGAGTTTGATAAAAAACTGCTAAATTATCACTGCATTTGGGGTGAGCGAGTTGATCTTGATTTGCCACTATGACACTCACCGCAATTCTCGGCAATATCGGGCAATTAAAACCCGCACAAGCATAAAGTTGACGTAAACCACTACTGAACGAGGTATGTTGTTGCTGCCTCATCACACTCCACGCTTGTAATACTTCAATATTGTTGCATTGATTACGGCTGGTATACTTTAATACAATAGATTCAATAATATGCACATGTGATTTGTGCGGATTATTACCGCGTAAATCTGACATTAGATCACCCATTGCCCCCCATAGCGCTTTTACACTACACACTAATAAGGGCGCAAGCTGAAAACGTCGATACCAAGTTGAAATATTTGCTGCGCTGCTATTAATGACCACCACTTGCTTAACACTTTGCGGTCGATGAGCAGCCATTTGCAGCGCCAACATTCCACCCATTGACAACCCCACCAGCATTAGCGGTGAATTTAACTCTGGAGACTCAAGCATTGCTGCATCTATTTGTTGCCACACGGAATCACAATACTGGTCTATCGACAACGGACTTGCCTGCTGCGCTAAACGCCCATTACCGGGTAAATCGACACAAATAAGATTAATACCCTGCTGCTGTATAAGCCGATCAAAACCATACCAATGACGGCTATCACGCATTAATCCTCGCAGTAACACCCAAGTGGTCATTTTTTATCCTCGTGGTGTCCAAAATCGATTGGCTTGTTGGGTCAATTGGGTCAGCTGAGTCGGTTTAACCTGTTCAATAATTTGCGCATACGCTGCATCAATCAAGAACTGCATTAACACCACGTGACGACGTAAAATCCGCTGATGGCGATGGTTTTTTTGCGGATTAAAATACCCAGGGAAATTAAATAACTGACGTGGATTTTTACGCACCCAAGCCCACGAACCCATTTCTAACGTTAACGGAATAAATGGTTTATGGCTAATATCACTCGCCACCAAATAATCCCAAATATCACCATGGGTACGATAAAAATGACTTTGTGGCGCTAACCGATAATGGCCATGATGAGGATAACCTTTTTCGAACAGTTGCATTAAATGGTAAATATAGCCTATACCCGCAAATGGTTGCCGAGTATGCGCATGAGGAAACCATAGATGGTCTCGTAAACCAAAACCAGAATGAGCATCTAACGCAATCACACTGGTACTTTGGTGTTGTAGTTGTTGCACATACTTCACTAAGGCTTGGGTTTCGAGCTCCATACCATTTTGACCACGATACCAAGGTAAGCGTGATGATAGTCGCTGCCCACCCACCAGAAAAGTGACCTCTTCATCTGAATCAATGGGGGCATTACGCATTAAATCAACGTTATTAGCATTACCACGACTACCTCGTAAAAAGCCCGCCGGATTGGCCACCGGCACAAAGGCTAAACGAACATATTTAAGTAATTGCTGTAAATGAGTATCCCAAGGAAGTCGATTAACTAAGCTGTCTAAAAAAGCTAACACCACTTGTGCACCAATGCGCTCAACCCCGTGAACACCACCGACAAACAATACTGTAGGGCAAGGTTGTTGCTGCTGCCCTAGTTCAATGGCGGTTACCGATAGTTTTTCACCTCGATAATACAAATCCGCCAACGACTGATGCCTAAATTGGTGTTGATGCTGGGCAATTAAGCGCTTTAACTTATCTATCTCGAACGAATGCTCAAATGAAAACTTAGCCAT